>CAZFOG010000204.1:0-11421 GCA_964520685.1 uncultured Nitrospiraceae bacterium
TCCGCGCAATCATCGACAACTACGTCGAAAGCCGGTTCGGAAGCCCCGGCGAATAACCGGTATCGCCCGCGCTATCGTGACTCGGCGGGACAGCGCGCCATGAGCCGTGCGGCTTACCCGTAGACGATGAAGATGGAAATGACCGGTGAGGGCACCGGTCCCACAACAGAGCGGGAAAGCCCGGTTTTGGGAATTTTCAGGCGGGACTTTCCGGCGTAGAGCGGGCTCAGAGGGGTTTTCCGGCATACTCTCAGTTTTCCGGCATTTCTGGTATCATAGCACCTCATGGTGCCGGGAAGGCGCATTGGGCCGAATACCGGCGCACACAAGAATGGAACCGCGCGCGCCGTTCGGGGATCATGCATAGACTGGATTTATGCGGGCTGCGAACCGCAACGATCCAAAACGGGTGCGGTCAGGAGAGACTTATGCCAGACACAAAATTCCTCATCGTAATCGCGATGGTCCTGTTCACAATCGCGTCCATCGTGACGACCTATATCAGCCTGAGTATTTCGGTGCTCCCCGAACCCAGCGTGGTAATCCCCATAACGGAGGACGTGCAGTGGGACTGCGCGTATCTGGCGTTAATGCTGTCGGTGGGCATCGGCCTGATGCTGTTCGCGCTCAAGGTGGCGATCATCGACGAGCAGAAGCGGCTCAATCTGGTGGGTATCCTGGGTCTGGGGATCGTGGCGTTCATCTCGATATCGTTCAATATGGATGTTTTTTACCGGGCCGCTAACAGGGATTTCTATATCAATTACACCAGCGCCGAGATGAAGAAAGTCTATGCCGATTATGTGGCGGAAGTGGAATCGAAACTCTCCGAGCGAAGGACGGAACTCCTCAAGCAAGTGGCGAAGCAGGAGGGCGAACTGGAATCGGAGATTCGCGGCATTCGGGAAGATCCCGAGGGCTACGGTCCGAAAGCGAAGCGTGAAGATTACCAGTTGACCCTGCTGCAGAAAGAGACCGAAGTCGAGCTGCGTGCATTGGAAGATGCGCGCGCTGCGAAAGCGAAGGCCGATGAACTGCTGACACAGTCGCCGCTCGATCTTACGGGCGTCGAGGCCCTGCAGGGCGAGTTGCAGGCCGCGGTGAAGGATATGGGGGCCAAGGCGGGTGTGCCCTTGCCCGCGCCTTACCGGGCGCGCAACCAGCTTTTCGTGGTGTTTGCCAAGCTGTTCGACTTCCGCAATTCGGATTTTATGGAAATCTGCATGTCGCTGTTGATCATGGCGCTGGCGGTGCTCCTCGACCTGGGCGATATCGTGGGGTACAGCATGGTGCCGGATCAGCCGGGCGGGAAACGCTCCCGGAAACACATCGACTACGACAGGTACACCGGCCCGGAGATCATCCCCGCGCCGTTGAACAAACCCCTGCTCACCAAGTCGGACTCGTCCCCCATCGACTATTACGCGGAGGATGACAAGGAGGCCTTCTTCTCACGGACGGATGCCGAGGAGAATCCCTTCCCGGAAGAAGAAGCCGAGGCAGGAGGCCAGGGCCGGCGGCCGTTCCGCTTCCGCAAACGCCCGTAAAAAATCTCGAGGGGTAACGGACCGTTGAAACGGGCGCCGCGGCTTCGCGCTGGGGCATCACACGGGTTTGCGCGGTTGGATTTGGCCATCCTGGCAGGGGGCGTCGGTGAGCCCAAAGGTCATCTCGGCCTCGACGGCGATATCGTCCTCGATTTTCGCCACGGCGCGCACGCGGCATGCGTTGTGGCGGAGCTGGAGCATCTCCGATTCGACGACAAGCTGGTCGCCAGGCACGACGGTCCTTCTGAACCGTGCGTTGCTGATTCCCATGAAATACGCGAGTTTTCCAGCATGGCCATTGCCGTCAAATAGCAGTACGGCGCTCACCTGGGCCATGCTCTCGATGATTAGCACCCCCGGCATGATAGGCATGTTGGGCCAGTGGCCCTGGAAGAACGGCTCGTTGACGGTCACGTTTTTGATGCCCACGACCCGTTTGTAGGGCTCGTAGGACAGGATGCGGTCGACAAGGAGAAACGGAAACCGGTGGGGCAGCACCTGCATGATGTTGTTGACATCCAGGGCAGGCTGAATCTTCCCGTGGCTGCGCACAAAGCTCGGGTCGAAGGTCGAATGACCATTGAGCAAGGCGCGTTTCACCTGTTTCGAGAAGTTTACGTGCAGGGGGTGGCCCGACTTGACGGCAATCACATGCCCTTTGATCGGCCGCCCGAGCAAGAACAGGTCGCCCAGGAGGTCGACGAGCTTGTGACGGACGAACTCGTCGGGGAACCGCAGGTCGTCGTTGAGGATGGATTCGTCCCCGATGACGATGGCGTTTTCGAGACTGCCGCCCTTGATAAGCCCCTGCTCCTGCAGCATACGGACTTCCCGGAGAAAGCAGAATGTGCGTGCCGGGGCAATTTCTTTTTCGTAGGTTTCCGGGGTAATGGTGTACGAGGCGTACTGGGTGCCCACGGCCACGTGGTCGTAGGCGATGGTGACGGTGAGGCGCGTTTCCTCGGCCGGAAGGACGCTGAGGGTCTTGTCTTCCGATTTGTAATAGACGGGCTGCTTGATTTCGACATACTCGCGCTGGGCGTCCTGCTCGACCAGCCCGGCTTCTTTCAGCGTGTTGAGAAATGGCAGCGCGCTACCGTCCCCGACGGGGGTCTCATTGGCATCGACCTCGATATCGACATTGTCGATGCCGAGGCCGGCAATGGCCGACAGGACGTGCTCGACGGTATGCACCTTAACGCCGTTGATGCCAATGGTTGTTCCGCGCGACACGTCCACGACGTGGTCGATATCGGCCTTAACGGCGGGACGGTCGGGCAGATCCACACGATAGAAGGTAACCCCGCTTCCCGGGGGAGCGGGGTTGAAGGTTATCGTAGTCAGATTGCCGGTATGGAGCCCAATACCGGAAAAGGAGGACTGTTTAGCTATGGTTTTCTGACATTCCATCCTGTAACTTTTCCAACTCCTCTACGCGGCGCCGAAGTTCGCGGATTTCGCGCAAGGCGTCCGGCAGGCGGCGTAAACTCGCCACAATCCGTTTATCGCGTTCGTGGTCCATGGCGGGGAAACCGGAAACCACTTTACCGGGTTCGACGGACTTGGTAACACCGCTCAGACCGCCGACAATGACGCCATCACCGACTTCAATATGACCGGCAACCCCGGCCCCAGCGGCGATAGTAACCCGATTTCCAAGAATTGCGCTGCCGGAGATTCCTGCGTTTCCGCAGATAATGCATGCGGTTCCCATCTCGACATTGTGTCCGATCTGGACCAGGTTGTCAATCTTTGTCCCGCTGCCAATCCGGGTACTGCCGAAGGTCGCGCGGTCAATGGAGGCGTTGGCGCCGACCTCGACGTCATCCCCGAGGATAACATTTCCGACCTGGGGAATCTTCCGGGGTCCGGCGGGGCTGGGCGCATAACCGAATCCGTCGGACCCGATGACGGCGCCGCTGTGAATGATGCAACGGTCACCCAGTACAACCCCCTCCAAGATGCTGGCGTTGGGGTAGATAACGGAATCGGCCCCTATCCGGGCGCCACTGCCCACGTAGACCCCGGCATAGAGGCATACACTATCCCCGAGTGCGGCGTTGGCGGCGATGGTGACGTTGGCGTCAAGCGCGACGTTCCGGCCCAGTTGGACGTTTTCGCCGATGACGGCGCTTGGATGGATACCGCGGGGCCGCTCGGCCCGAGGGGTCAGGTGCTGGTCAAGAACCGCGAGGAAGGCCGCGTAGGGGTCGGCAACCTGTATGAGGGGCATGGGGGCCTCAGTGATGCTGTCGGGAACCAGCAAGGCGGCGGCCTTGGACTCATCGAGGTAGCGGGCGTACCGGGAACTGGAAATGAAGGAAAGGTCTCCCTCGCCGGCCTGGCGGATGCCATTCATGCCGGTGAGACGGACTGATTTGTCTCCAATCACACAGCCGCCGACCTGCGCCGCGATTTCGCCAACTGTAACGTTCATGCGGATTTCCGTGGTCCTGGTGCCCCTCTGCCCCCCGGACGATGGAGGCCCGGACGCTATCGGTTATCGGCCTTTCGCGTAGGCATCGTTCAAGATTTGCTGAATCTGAAGGGTAATGTCAATCTTCGAGTGGTAATACAACACGGCCGTGCGGCTCTTGGGGTCGGTATCGCTTTCGAGGATGAGGTGGAACCGGTTCTCTTCGCCAAACTTCGCGATGGCGTCATCGATATCGCTCTTGACCTCTTTGATGAGGGTCGCGGTCATGGAATCCATCTTTGCCTGGCGTGATTTGAGTTCCGCTTCGTAGGCAACGAAATCCTGCTGAATCCGGCTCTTCTCGGCGTCCCGCTCCGTCTCGGACATGCCCTCGCGCTTCTCGAAGTACGCGTCTTTGTCCGTCTGAATCTTCTTGGACATGTCGTCGAGTTCTTTTTGCATGGCGTCCAGTTGCGATTGCAGCTTTTTCATTTCGTCCTGCTGCTTTTTGTACTCGTTGAAGACGGCTTTGCGGTCGACAACGGCGATCTTCCAGTTGGAGACGGCATCCTCCTGCGCGAGGACGCGGCCATTCAGCAGAATCGCAGCGGTCAACGCGACCCCGAGAACCATACCCAGCAAGATGGCACGATATTTCACGGTACGAAATCCCCTCTTCAGATTCATGGTACGTTCATCGTTCAAACAAATGGGAGGCAGGGGCATTGACCCTCTGCCTGCGCCTCACGAAACGGGATTGGCGCTGCGTGTCAGGCGGCACCACCCCCCGGTGTGGCATACAGAAAACGGAGTATATCACCGCGTGGTGAAGATCTGCAAACCGCGGCCCCCGAGACACTTTGCCCGGATGGCCGGAGCCCGGGCCGCACAGCACCCGGCCACCGGCGTTGTCGTGGCCCTTCGAAGCCACGGGGCTAGAATCTCAAGCCTGTCTGCAAGTGCAGACGCCCGCTACCCTGGTCCTCATCCGGATTCAGCGGGAACCCGTAGTCGATGCGAATGGGCCCCAGCCGCGGAATGTTAAACCCGAGCCCGACGCCAATGCTGTATTTCATATCGCCGATGTCAAAGTCACTGGTCTCCCGCCATACGCCGCCCGCGTCAACAAAAGAATAGACGCGGAGGTTCTCGGTGATCTTGTACTTGATTTCGGCATTCTGCACGAGGCGCAGTTCCCCACCGACGTATTGCTCGTCCCCAAACCACAGGAACCGCTTCTCGGTGGGGCCGACTTCGCGGTAGTCATATCCGCGCACAGTGGTCGTACCGCCGGCGAAGTACCGGTATTGAATCGGGACATAGCCGGGATCGCCGTAATCGTTGACCCAGCCTTCACGCGTACGGAAGGAGAAGATCCACTTTTCGGCCTTGTCCACAGGGAAATACCAGATCGAGTCATGGTCGAGGCGATAGAACTCGTTGTCGCCGCCGAGACCGGCAAGCTCGAGGCCCAGATCATGTTCGGAACCCCGGCTGGGATCGAAGCGGCGGTCGATGGTATTCCGGTTGATACCCCAGAGGGAAGAAACGGTAATGTCTCCGCCCCACTTGCGCAGTTCCGGGTTGAGGACGAAGCCGACGTTGTCGACGTCGATGTCGCTGTATCGCAGCGCAGTCCGTGCGGACACGTAGGGGGACAGTTGTTTGCCGAGCCGTAGCTGGGCGCCCTGGCTGGACTCTTCGTAATTGAAGCCGCTCTCATATTCGCGCGACTCGTCGAAAATGTCGAACCCGAAGGCGAGGGGATATCCGAAGATTTCGGGATCGGTGAAGGCGAGGTAGTACTGGTTTCGGAGTTCGCCGACGTTGACACGGAGGCGCAACTGCTGGCCCGCCCCGCTGAAGCTGGGCCAGTTCGCGATGTCGAAGTTGCGGAGCCGCAATTCCGAATAGACGCCGAACCGCTCCTCGGTGCTGTATCCCAAACCGAAATCGAAGTTGCCGGTCTTGCCTTCATCGACGTCGACCAGCAGATTCTCGAACATTTCGTCGCCGGGAATGGGTTCTCGCGTAAACCGAATGGAATCGAAGAACTGGGTGTTGTCGAGGCGGCGCTCGCTGGCGCGCAACAGGGTCCCGTCAAAGCGCTCGCCGGGATAGAGCAGCAGTTCGCGCCGTACGACGTCGTCCTGAGTCACGGTATTGCCGGTGATCTTGACCTCACCCACGTACATGAGTTCGCCTTCCTGGATGCGATGGATGACGTTGGTGGTTTTGGCCTCTCGATCCAGGGTCACCTGCGGCGTGACGGAGGAGGTTACGAAACCGCTGTCTTCGTAACCTTTCTGGACCAGTGAAGCATCATCCACGACCTGGCCGGCGTTGTGCACATCTCCAGCCTGAACCTCGAGAAGCTTCAACACCTCGTCGTCGTCGAACACGGCATTGCCGGATGTGTCGAGGGTGGCCACGGTGTATTCCGGACCTTCCTCGATATGAATCGTGATGTCCATCCGCTTGCCGGAGTCCTCGTAAGCGAAATCGACCTCTGGGATATCGACCTCGAGCCGCCCGTAATTCTTGTATTCGGTCAGGATGTTATCGAGGTCCGTCTCGAACTGGGTCTCGTCGTATTTTCCGCCAAAGAACCACCACGCGCGGTTGGTTTTGACGATTTTCTTGAGTTTTCTCTTGGACAGGACGGTGTTGCCGTCGAACTGAATCTTGCGGATGCGCGCCTTCCGTCCTTCCTCGATGACACAGGTGATATTGACCCGTCCGGGGCCCGCGTCTTCGACAATGAAGTTGACCTGGGCGTTGGGGAACCCCTTGCTTTCGTAGAGGTCGAGGAGGCTCTGGCGCTCCGCGGGATAGGCCTGCTCGTCGAACGTGTCGCCTTCGTGCCAGGAGAGGGCCGCGCGCACGTTTCGGGTGCGCACTTTGTCATTCCCGAGAATGCGAAACTCGTCGATGATGCGCTTTTCCTCGAAGACGTAGGTAAGGACGACCTTACCGGCTTCGAGGGCGGCATCGGCCTGGATGGTGGCAAAGTAGCCCAGCTCGTATAGGCGGCGCAAGTCGCGGGCAACAGCGCGCGGACTGTAGGCAGCGCCAGGCTGGGTTTCGATTTGAGCGCGCACCACCTGTTCGCTGACGCGCTCGAGCCCCTGCAGACGGACCTCGCCCAGGGTTTTCCCGGCAAGGTCCGGGGGCTGTGCCGCGGCGCCCGCACAGAGTGCAAGGGCTACGGCAAAGACCGGATAAATGGTAAGTCGCTTCAAGGAGTCACACCTTCCGCCATTGCACCGGCCGGTTCAAACACCAGCCTGTCGTCGGTTTCCGACGGCCGAACCGTAATGCGGGTTCCGGCGCCGAATTCCCCCTTTAACAATAACTCGGACAACGGATCCTCGATATAGTGTTGAACGGCGCGCCGAAGCGGCCGTGCACCATATTGCTCGTCGGTCCCCACGCGAACAATGAACTCGCGTGCACTGTCGGTAAGTTCCAGACTGAGCGCTTTATCCCGCAGGCGTTCTATCACCTCAGCCACTTGAATGTCAACAATCTGGCACAGTTCGGGATGGCCCAGGCGCTGGAACACGACGAGTTCATCGATGCGGTTCAGGAACTCGGGATTGAAGAGCTTCTTGACTTCTTCCATCACCCGGGATTCCATGCGCTTGAACTCGTCCTCGGTGGTGTCCTGCTGGAACCCGACCGAGGCGCTGCGCCCAATGCGCCGCGCGCCGATGTTGCTGGTCATGACTACGACGGTATTTCGGAAATCGACCTTGCGGCCGGTGGAATCGGTCATATGCCCTTCCTCGAGAACCTGGAGGAGGACGTTAAACACGTCCGGATGGGCCTTTTCGATCTCGTCAAAGAGCACCACGGAATAGGGCCGGCGCCGGACCTGCTCGGTCAGCTGGCCGCCCTCGTTGTAGCCGACGTAGCCGGGAGGGGCGCCGCCCAGGCGTGACACGGCGAATTTCTCCATGTATTCGGACATATCGACGGTGATCAGGGCTTCCTCGTTTCCGAACAGGAACGACGCCAAGGTTTTGGCGAGCAGCGTTTTGCCGACGCCGGTGGGCCCGAGGAAGAGGAACGAGCCGACTGGCCGGGCGGTACTCTTCAACCCGGCCCGGGACCGCTGGATGGCGCGCGCGATGCTGTCGATGGCGGCTTCCTGGCCCACGACGGCTTTACGCAGCTCGTCGCGCATGCGCAACAGGCGGAGGGACTCGTCTTCCTCGAGCTTGGTCAGGGGGATTCCGGTCCACTTGGATACGATATAGGCGATATCCTCTTCGGACACGACCATCTCGGCCGAGTCGCGCTTTTTCTCCCACTCACGCTTCTTCTCTTCGAGCTGGCCAATAAGGTTGCGCTCGCGGTCCCGCAAAGCCGCGGCGCGTTCGTACTCCTGGCTGCGGATGGCCGCTTCTTTCTCCTGGGTGACGAGCTCGATGTCTTTTTCCACCTGCTTGAGTTCGGCGGGACGAGTGGTGATCTGAAGGCGGGCGCGGCTGCCCGCCTCGTCAATGACGTCAACCGCTTTGTCGGGCAGAAACCGGTCGCTGATGTATTGGTTGGAGAGCTTGGCTGCCGCGACGATGGCTTCGTCGGAGAATTTGACGCGGTGATGGGCCTCATACTTGTCGCGGAGGCCGCGGATGATCTCGATGGTCTGCTCGACGGTGGGCGCATCGACCAGGATGGTCTGGAAGCGCCGGGCGAGGGCGGCGTCTTTCTCGATGTGCTTCCGGTACTCGTCCATGGTGGTGGCGCCGATGCACTGGAGTTCGCCCCGTGCCAGCGACGGCTTGAGCATATTGGCGGCGTCAACGGCGCCCTCGGCTGCCCCGGCCCCGACGATGGTGTGCAGCTCGTCAATGAAAAGAATGATATTGTCGGCGCGCCGGATTTCCTTCATGACGGACTTGAGGCGCTCTTCGAACTGCCCGCGGTATTTGGTGCCCGCGACCACGCCCGCGAGATCGAGGGTCAGCACGCGCCGTCCCAGCAGAAGATCCGGGACATCGCCCTTGATGATGGCTTGCGCCAGACCTTCGACGATGGCGGTTTTCCCCACGCCCGCCTCGCCAATGAGAACGGGGTTGTTCTTGGTACGGCGGCTGAGCACCTGGATAACACGCTCGATTTCGGATTCGCGCCCGATGACGGGGTCAAGTTTGCCTTCCTGGGCAAGGACCGTCAGATCGCGGCCGAAAGTATCGAGGGCCGGCGTCTGGCTCTTCTTGCTGGTCGAGGCCTGAGGCCCCGGCTTGCCCTGGTCGCCCAACAGGCGGATGACCTCCGCCTGAATCTTGTCGAGGTCGATCTTGAGGTCCTGAAGCACCTTCGCGGCAATCCCCTCCCCTTCCTTCACGAGTCCGAGAAGAATGTGTTCGGTGCCGATGTAGCTGTGGTTAAAGCGGCGGGCTTCTTCGACGGAGAGTTCGAGGACCTTTTTTGCACGGGGGGTAAAAGCGATTTCGTCGCTGGACGGGACGGCGTTTCCGCGCTGGACCTGCTGCTCGATCTCCATGGCCAGGGACTCGATATCGACGCCGAGGTTTTCGAGGGCCCGGGCGGCGATGCCGTCGGGCTCGCGGCACAGGCCAAGCAGGATGTGCTCCGTCCGGACGTATTCGCTTCCCAGGCGGGTAGCTTCTTCGCGTGCGGTACTGATGACATGCTTTGCGCGTTCGGTAAATCTATCCCACATGGTCCACTTGGCCTTTCCGTATAGGGTCCTCGGGCACCCGCGCGGCGAACACGGGTTTTCCGTTTTTCGCGGACGATTTCCACATGTCGCTAATCGCTCTTCCCTCTCTCATTTGCCCGTCTGCTTGTCGCTCGGTCCCGCCGGGCGTCTACGAAAACGCCGCCCGAAAGAGGTCTGCCCGTTCCATACTCAACGTCAGTTCGTCGCAGTCTTGCCCCAAACGCATAGCGAGATGCGCCGGCTGGGCGGCATACAGTGTATTGTTCAGTTGCTTGTACGAATACTCCGTAAACTTCTCCAAGGCCCGGCCGAGCCGCAATGAGGACAGAAGCCCGACGGCCTCGGTGAATTCCAGCAGATGGGCGCCGCGTGCGACGCCGGCCGCCCTTCCGACGCGGTCTTCGAGGGCTCGAAACCCTTCGGAACGAAGCTGCAGGCGCGATTGGCGTTCGCTCTCGATAAGCCCTGTGACGAGATGGCGCAGATTGAACTGGATTTCTTCCTCGGAACGCCCGAGGGTGGCGGTGTTGGCGACCGTGAATAGTTCGCCGAGCCCCTCGCTGACGGGCCCGAACAGGCCCTCGATGCGGTGGCCGCCTTCGCGCGCCTTCTCGCTTTCGGCCAGCACCCGGTTGCTCATGGCCAAACCCGCGAGATGGACCACGGCAAAGAGGCCAAAACCCGTGCCGAGCTCCGTCACCGACGCGCTGAGGTATCCGTACTTGTCATGGAAAGCGAAATCAAGTGCATTGCCGAGAAGGTCGTCGGCATGGCTGAGCCGGTTCCAGACCTCGTCGACGTTGAATCCCGAAGAACGGACCAGCAACCGAATGTGGTCGCGGCCGTTGAGCATGACACTGAACGCCTGATCATCGCTGACCCAGAGGCCGCGGGGGCCGTGGCCGCGCTCGAGATCCGGGGTGATGAGACGGCGCTCGACCAGGAAGCGAACGATACGCGGCTCGAGGTGCTCGAGCATGAAAAACTGGCCCGACCGGAAGACGTCGTGGCCTTCCATAGCGCCGAGAACCCGGTCGACGACGCTGTGCAATTCGTCGTCGGACGCCTGCCCGGGAAAGGGGAGGTCCGCCAGGTTGCGGGTGAGGGAGCCGCCGGATTCCACGACGATGTCGGCGTCGGGCCCTTCACCCGACAGCCATCGGGCCTTTTTCTCCAGTAACGTTTCGAGCATGGTGTATTCAGCCCTTGGAGGGCGCCCCCGCATTCAGTGCAGATTCCAAGCTTCTGATCGCGTCACGCAGACGGGCGGCGTCCTCATAGTTTTCGGTTTTCAGGGCGCTGCGCAGCAACGCCCGTTTGGTTTGAAGCTGCATGTGCAGTTGTTCTCGCGAAGCATCGCGCGAGGGGATCTTGCCCCGATGGCGCAATCCGGGCTGGATGCCACGGAGAACGTTCGGCAGGTGATCGTCGAAGCTGTCATAGCACACGGGACACCCGAGGATGCCGCCCTGGAGCGCATCGGCCAGCTCGAGACCGCAGGAAGTGCACACGATATGGCGCGCCAAGCGGTCGGTAGCCATCCGCTGAAACAGGTCATGGCGCGGGGCTGGCGCCGCTCCGGACATCTCGAAGCCCGTGCTGGCGTCGTTCTGGATCTCGTTGAGGCAGTTCTGGCAGATGCTTCTGGCAATCGCCTTGCCATCAATGACTTCGCTGTACCTCAAAGTCGCCAGCCGCTTATGACAACGTTCGCATAACATAGTTCTTCAGCCCTCACGCTAAGTATAGCATTCCGGCGGGGG
>CAZFOG010000205.1:0-11414 GCA_964520685.1 uncultured Nitrospiraceae bacterium
GGCTCCCAGTCCAGCCCGCAGCCAAATCCGCGAAGTTATCCGGCGATTTGGGTATCTCCTTTGTCTCCTTCCGTTGTTGTAGTAGTCAAAATATGCGCCAAGCCCCTTGATGAGCCGCATCAGAAGAAGGTTTCTTTGCGATTCCGAAGCGGGGACGTAGTAAAAGCCCGAGCGCGGAACGCCTGCCAGCCTGCATTGCCGCCGGACCGAATACTCGGCGCTGGGTTCCACCCAACTCCGGCGTGTTGAAAGCGGCAGGCTCACAGCTTTTTTTCCAGCCACCTAATGTCCATCTTCAGCCGGCCGATCTCCTCGTAAAGTGGAGCCGTCAGCTCCTCTTCGCTCCGGCTGCGCACCTCGGCGCCCGAAGCAAAAAGCTCCGGGGCCTTGGTCAGCAGCTGCTTCATAAGGTCTCTGCTGTCCGCGGGTTGGTCTACCGATGATTCTTTTGGTCCGGCTCGGGAGAGCCAACCCGCGTTTCATGTGGATAGCCGGCGGCGGAAAGCAACGCTTCCTGGACCATGAGTTCGTGTTCGATCGGGTAGGGATTCTCGATTTCGCCTCGGATGATCCGGGCCAGCTCTATCAGTTGGTCGTCGTATCGTTCGGGAACTTGGGGGAAGCTGACCTCTTGATACCCTTTTTTGTATGAACCGCGCTCCTTGGATAGGGCAAGTTGAAGTTTGAGGGGCGGAGTCGGCTGGATGTCGTACGTCTCGAGTGGGCGAATGTCGATCGTCCCTTCGTCGCCGCAGACGACCAACTGGCGCCGCTCGTAGCCATGCACTTCCATCGACGCCGTGCGGATCGTGACGGTCGCCCGCGGATATTCGAGCACGGCGAGTCCGTTGTCGAACAAGTCGACCTCGGGCCGGGTTTGTCGCTGGTAGGGCGTGATTCGATCGGGCTTGCCGAGCATGGCAATCACCAGGTCGATCAAGTGGCAACCGAAGATGAACATCGTTCCCCCGTAGAACTGAGACAGCCATTGGCGGTAGGCGAGCGGTTGATCTCGACTCATGACCGCGTGGACTTCGAACACCTGCCCGAGCCAACCCTCGCGAACTGCGCGCAAACAGAATTGCACGGCCGGGTTGTTGCGGTACATGTAGCCCAGTTGCACGGTCAACTGCCGCCGCCCGGCTTCATCCAACACCTGCTTGAACGCACTGAATGATTCCCCACCGGGCTTATCCAGATGGATGTGCATGCCGGCATCGATGCAGCGCCCGGCGATCGGCATCAGTTGGGCGTCGCCGGGATCGACTTCTACGGCTACCGCATCGAGCCTCTTGGTGCCCAGCAGTTGTTCCTCGGTCATCCAGGTCAGATCGCGATAGGCCGAATGATCACCCCGCTTCCTGCGCCACTCGGCGTCCGGCTCGACGATGCCGACGACCTCGTAATAGTCGCTAAGTTTGCGGAACGTGGCCATCTTGGCGGAGGCATGGTTGTGGCCAATGCCAATCTGGCCAATCTTGATCCGTTGCTTGGGAGGCTCGGCGGCGAACGCGGCCGGTCCCAGCCATTGCCCGGCCGCGACGGCCGCGCCCGCCCGGGCGGCTGTTCTTAGAAGCTGACGGCGATTAATGTCCTTCATGCATGTGCTCCTCGTGGCTATTTCATCTTCAGGAACCGCGACAAAGACAAGCGGTCATACAGACGCTTCTTATTGGAAATCGCTTCGTGCCGATTATGCTAATGGCACGCCACTAAGGCCAATGCGCCTACGAGAACTGCGCCGACAGCCGCGCATGCCAAGACACCGCCCGATGACCCGTCGGGGGCTTGAACTGACCCAATAGCCGCACCCAGCCCGCCCCCAACGAGTGCCCCAAAAAGCGGTACGACGTATCTCTTATAGCGCTTGGGCACCAACAGGACGATTACCATGACGACTACGAGGACTATGATCGGATATGTCACGGAACATCTCCTTCCTCTGTGCTGCACAAGTACGCGCGAGGACCGCGCCTATTGTACCGCCGATATGCCCACCGACAGCCGCACTCCGCGCCGCCCCCAAGTGATCACGTCATCCACGGTCTTTCCCGTTGCGACGCCTCCGACAGAGCCTCACAAGCCAAATTCGCATTTTCCACAATCTGGAAATCGAACATGCCTACACAAGCGAAATCGGCTCCATTTCCGAAAGCGTACTTGAAACCGTTGGACGGATGAATGGCCCCCGCACCTAAGACTTTGAACGCCACCCACGGCTTTTCCACCTTCTTCATGAATTCTTTCGTTTGTTCCGGAGTATTGCACCACATATGATCATGATAGTCTGCCCCAATGATATCGCCTGCATACTCAGGTATGATGGTATTCCCGGAAGGATCAGGTCTCCAATTGGGATCATTGACAAGACGAGGTCCGGCAGTCCAGTAATTTGCGCTGTTAAACGTCTTCATGTAGAAATCAAGGTCCAGACCGTGTTTCTCGCACTCGACCACAACCCTCAAATCGTGTGCAGCAAACCCGCAAATCAGTTGATCGTTTTGATCTTGCTTTCTTACGTACTCGACAGTTCTCGCTAAGACGCCGATCTTATTGTCTCGCACCAATCTGTCGCAGTCCATTCCTTGAATATAGATCCCAATTGCACCGTTTTCTATTGCGGCATCAATATCTGCCGTAATATTCTCTTCCGTTATCCTGCATTGAGCGAGCCATTGCAGAGCGCCCCGCCGTTTTCTGTACTTTTTCAAAATCTTCAGCGTGTTGTTATCCACTCGAAGGATCATTGTGTTGATCCCCACGGCCTCGCACAACCTGAAGGTGTCCATTACCTTTTCATCATTATTGTAGGCCTGAATAAGCGGCGAGACGTAGATGAGATCTCTTGAATGGGCGTATCCACTAACGATGCCCCCACCGAAAATCAGCCGGCTTATTTCATGGCCTTTGATTCTTCCCGTTGGAACTTTTCCCTTCAACTCAGTGAGCTTCGCAAACTCGACCATCTTTGTGGCCCCTGAGATAGCATCGACCCTGCTCTTCCCACTGACCAGGTTAAGCTCCTCATAGCTTTCCCATTTCCTCTTGTTTGCCAGCGCCCACGAAAACCCCCCAAGGAAAGGCAGTGCAATCAGATCCTTGAGCATTTCTCTTCTTACGGAATGGGCAACCGCCACTTGATTGGCGTCCTTTTCGTCTTTTCTCCTTCGCCTGATTCTCGCTATCCATCGGTCAACACTCCAGAAGAGGTCCCGGGGAAGAAGAGCTATCACAAGCAACATGGCCATTTCTACGAGTTGCTTGTTTACGATCAAATAGTGGCCTTCTCCCGTTGCTTCGCCCGAATACCCGATAAACGGTGGATTGGCGACGTAATAGAAGAGAAGCAGAATTGCTCCGGTAGAGGCGGAAATCCTGGTTAACAGGCCAAGGAAGAGGCTCAGCCCGATGAGCATTATTCCGGCAACGTTAAGCGTGTCAACCACGCGGAGCACATCAGGCGTTTCGGCTATCCAATGAAAGACACCCGAAAAAGGCCCTTGCGATTCCATCAAATATCCTGCTGATGACCATGGTGAAAACACTTTGCTTACACCTTCATACAGGAAATGCCATCCTACAAAAATCCTGACGAGCGTGAGTGAGATTTCAATGGCGGTTCGACTGCCAGGCACTGCAATCAGTCTTTTGGGGGCAGGGGTTGATGTTCTCATCTTGCTCTTTCTTTGGGGCTGCAATCTACTGTTTCTGCCATTCCGAATATCCTGCGGCGGCCAGAGTGACCTCCTGTGTCAGGTAGTCATGCTCATACGTGTAGGGGTTTTTCATTTCCCCCCTGATGATTCTTGCCAGTTCAGACAGCTGGTCTGTGTAGCGGTTACGCTTGATGCCCAGATTAACCAGATGGGAACCTGCGGAATACTCCTCATTGCCGTCAAGCAACGATAAATGCATCTCTAGAGGCTTGCCGTCAAAACGTTCCAGCGGACTCCATTCAATCGTGCCTTTGGAACCGCAGATTTTGAAGCGGCGCCGGTTGATGCCGCCAACAACGAGGCCGCATGCACGCACGGACGCAAGTGCGTGAGGATACTCCAAGACTGCCAGACAATTGTTTTGGGCGCCGTTTACCGCTCCTGGCGTCGACTTCAAAAACGGGGTGACCTTTTCCGGCCGTCCCATCATGGATACGATCAAATCGAAGTGGTGGCATCCCAAATTGAACATGATGCCGCCCTTGAAATTGCTCAGATACCGCTGATAGGCTTCCCCGCCATACGTATGGCTCATGTCCGCATGCACTTGAAATATGTCGCCAAGCCATCCTTCGCGGACCGCTTTCTGGCACAACTGCACCGCCGGATTGTTGCGGAACATATATCCCATCTGAAACGGTAACTTCCTTTCTTTGCAACCGTCGAGCAGTTTTCCGAACAGTTCGAGGTCTTCGCCTCCGGGTTTGTCCATGTGCATCGCGAGATTGCATTCCATGCAACGAAGCGCAGTGGGCACCAGATCGGAATTCGGGGTTTCAACCACTACCGCCTGAAGACCGGGAGTATCAAACAGTTCTTCTTCTGTCATCCATCTCAGCCCCTCATACGGTTTCAGGTCATCTCCAGCGAATCTCGCCGCCGTACTATGCCGGTCGTCAACAATCCCGACGATTTCATATACTTCCGGCAATAGTCTCAGGGCGTCGAGTTTTCCCGCGGCATGCTCGTGCCCGATGCCGATTTGGCCGATCTTGATCCGCTCATTGGGAGGATTGGCGGCGAATGCGGCTGGTCCAAGCCATTGCCCAGCCGCAACGGCCGCGCCCGTGCGGGCGGCAGTTCGTAGAAGCTGACGGCGATTAATGTCTTTCACGGATGTGCTCCCCGGAGCTGGTTCTTCGAAAGCACGGGCGTTTGCCCTTCTACACCTGTTCTGGCACCACGAAGGGACTCCGATACGCCCGGCGGAGCAACTCGTTTGCATCCGGAGCATCCACGAACTTCTCAGCCGCGGCGTCAAACGTCAAGCTGCGCCCGAGACGGCAGGGAGTATTCGCCAACTCGACGCTGCCAATGTCGGCCAAGTGCCGCTTAATACCTTCGAACGCTTCGCTCAATATCGTGTTGCCATTCAACGCACTCGTCACCTGGTCGAAGGAAACGTCCTCGCCAAGGCGATAGGAAATATTGCCTAAGTGCACGAGCGTTGCCGACCGAACGCCCTCAAGGATCTCCGCGGTGAGACCTTCACGTTTGCGGCTGCGGACACAGTCGACGAAGTTCCGCATATGTCGCGGTCCCTGTTCGGGCGCGCCGGGAGGCGGGCAGCTGTCGATCGGCACGCCGTCGCCCTCACCTTTGGCGAAGAATTTACCGTCGCGGAGCATGCCTTCGTCGGTGTGAAACTCGATCGTGATCTTCCACTTATCCTTGTCGACCAGACCGCGCGCTTCGTGCAACAGCTTGATCTCGCCATAATCGAATAAGGTCAAATGGGTGTTGGGCGTTTGGCCTTGATCCTCATAGCCGAAACGGCCGCCGAGGCTGAGCACACTCTTCGGCACAGAACCGTCGGGCAGGGCCCAGCGGCAGGCGTCCAATTCGTGTGACCCGAGGTTCCCGATCTCGCCGTTGCCGAAGTCCCACCGCCAATGCCAGCGGTAATGCACCAGATTCGTGCGGAACGGTTGCTCGGGCGCCGGGCCCAAATACAGATCGAAGTCCAATTCGCTGGGCGGCTCCTCCGGCTGCATGATGCCGTTGCTGGGCCTCTCCCTGCAATCAAACGCGTGGGCGAGGAGCAGCTTCCCGTACTTCCCGTTGCGAATGTCGCTGGTCAACTGGATCCATTGCGGGTCGGACCGTCGTTGCGTGCCATGCTGAACGAGGCGGTCGTACTTCCGGGCTGCCGCGACAAGCTGACGGCCTTCGAAGATGTTGTGGCAGCACGGCTTCTCGACATAGACGTCCTTCCCTGCCTGGCACGCCCAGATACCCATGAGCGCGTGCCAGTGGTTGGGCGTCACGACAGCAATGGCGTCGAGATTCTTGTCGTCGAGTGCCTGGCGAACGTCCTGGACACAGACGGGCGTATACCCCGCTTTCTCGGTGACGATCTTGCTTCGAGAGGCGAACAAGCGGCTGTCGGGATCAATGAGGTAGGCGATCTCGACATCCTTCATCCCGCCAAACCCCGTCAGGAAGCTTTGTCCCCGGCCGTTGATACCCGCGACGGCGACGCGCACGCGGTCATTGGCTCCCAGCACCTGGCCCGAGGCTTTCGTGCCCGCGATGGTAAACGCGCTGCCAATTCCCGCCGTTGCGGCGGCGCGTTTCAGAAAGGTACGACGATTAGGACGATGATAAGATGACATAAGTTGACTCCCGGTGAGTTTTGACACACTACTAATATCCAATGGTAAGCACTCCAATGACCAATGGTCAAGTTTGCGTGGTCACGTTTGCGTTCTGACACCAGACCGCCCGATAACAGACAAACCCGGAAAGAAGAGATAGGATGGCTCGTCGATGTTGTACCCGCCTATGCTCAAATCTACACGCGACGGCCAAAGCCGTTCGGCCATGAGACATTCATTTACCCGGCGGCTACGGCTTGACACGAGCGGCGGATGCTTTGCGCGGACATGCTGCAGAGCCATTGCCTGAGGAAACCGCACAGGAGCCACGCCGGAGCCGGCCCCATTCGTATACTGTAAACACCGTCACATAGGGCGGTACGCCAGTGATGTCTGGAGCGGGTAGGCGCAGGTACAGCCGGAACTGGCCTCGGGAATAAGAACCAGGCCGCCCGCGGGGATGATGTTGATCCAACATCCGGGCCGCGTTACCGCGTTGATAGGCGAGGGGCCTCCATTGGGCCGCAGATCGCGCATCCACGGATTGTGGCCGCGCCAGAACAGCGCATTGACCGAGCCCGAAATGCCGCCGCAGCCGTGGCCAAGCCGGTCAAATACCCAGCCTTCGACACGCGCCCCGGTAGTGATGTTGTGCGCGAACGGCCACAAGTAGGCGATGTCGCCGATGAGGGTCGGATGCCGGTTGTATTCTCCGTGTCCGCCGTCCGGCGCCAAATCCGTCGGATTATCTGTCTGCCAGCGCAGAGCGCCCGTGCCGGCGTCGAAAGCATAATAGTAATAGTGAACGATCTCCTTCCCGGTGATCGCTCTCGCGGCCGCCGTGCCGCTTGCGCGGATATGCTCGCCTCCGTCAATTTTGGAGCCGCTTAACAGCAAGATGCCCTTCGCCAGGTTCAGGTAGCATGGCTGCTGGATATTTGTCATGTCGACCGGTTCCCTGTACACCGGCTCGCCCGTGGCGATATCCAGGGCGACGAGGAACTGGTGACCGCCTTCCGTGACGTCCAGCATGGACAGGCGGCCCGTCGTGTCGGCCAGTGGTTTCTCATTCTGGGTCTCCACGAAATAAACGCGGCCATCGCCCACGGTCAACGTCGTGTCCAGAATACGGCCGGAGGCGTAGGTCCAGCGAGTAGAACCGTCTGTCCGGTCGAGTGCGAACACGCATTCGCTCAGCGCCACCAGCATGTTGGGATACCACAGGGGGCGGATGTCCATCTGCATTTCATTGGTGATCTCGCTGATGCCCGTACCCTTAGGCCTTCCGCTTCCAACCAGCGTGTCGCCACTGCATGAAAGATATCCCCACTCCTGCGGCACAACGCTCTGCCGCCCGGGCATGGTGAACGCCGCCATCTCCCGGCCCGTGACGACGTCAAAACGATGACATACCTCGCCGGCCACGAGATACAGGCAGGTCTCATCGACCATGATATTGCTCGAATCGAGAAAAGTCCCGACACGCCGGGAACCGGGAACCTCGACGTGCCAGAAATGGGCCCCGTTGTATGCATCCACCGCATACACGATTTCGTCGCCGGGCACAAAGAGGCGGCCGTCCTTGTACAGCGGCGGCACATTGCGGAAATGCCGGTCAATCATGCGGCGGGGTCCGGGCGCACCGAACCACTGCAATTCGAGAGGCGCGCCCACCAGGATGTCGCCGCTCGAGGCGGAATTGCCGGGCTCGGCATAGGTATGGGTCCATTCACCTGCTCCTTCGAGGGGCCCGCGGCGCGCCATTCCCCACGTCCCGTTGGCGTCAGTGGTCACACGCCAGTCGGGCAGGTCTCTCCCCCACTCCTCGAGTGCAGCCGCGTCCGAGCCCCATACAAGCGCTGTGCCTCCGCATGGCCGCAGCAGACGCAACACTTCCGGCGCAGGTGTGGCGGGAACCGGACCGGCCGCTTCCGAACAGACGAACGCGATGACATTGATCGTCTGGTCCTGGTACGGGAGGGAAGCCTGGGAGGTTTCATGAACGGCAACGCGCGCGCCATAGAGACCCGCCTTCCGCAGTTCCGCGCGCGCGGCCGCCGCGCGCTCCGGCACAGGCTCGACGCTAATGATTCGGAGCCCGGAACGCTGGGCGAGTTCGCAGAGCAGTGGGCCGTCGCCACCAAGAACCAGACAGTAGCCCCGGTCGAATCCACCACGCGCGATGATGCAATCGGCGAGCTGAGAACTCTTCTCATCGCTTGGATGGGGCGCCACGGAAGCGCTCTCGCGCCGGACCTCGCTTTGCCCGTCCTCGAAGCTCCAGATCTGACCCTGGCCGGTGCTGACGATCAACCGGCCATGCGCAACGGCGAGGCCGTACGCCTTGCCCTCGACTTCGCCGGCCCACAATTGCGCGCCGTCGACTGTGGAATGGCCGGCAACCCGGTTCTCGTGCCCGACCAGCAGCACATCGTCTGCCAGTATCATCGTATACGCCGTTTGCAGCGGCACGCTCCACAGTTCGCACGAAGCCCGTTCCACCCGCAGTTGGCCCAGGCGCTGCTCCTGCTGCGGAGTCCGCTCCTTAATCTGTTCAATGGTGGCAATATGCTTGCTCAATTCAAGAAAGCGCGTTCGATCCAGCGCGACAAGGCCATCCTGCTTGAGAAGATATGTGACATCGCGCGTGGCAACCAGGGCAACTCCGGGCGCCGAGATCACGCGCTCCCGCAACACCGGGGTATTGACGTGGAGTTCGCCGCTTTCGCTGGGGCCGGCTACGACCATATCGTCGAGCACCACCGCGAAGTTTCCTCCCAATCCCTCGAAGCTGCCGAGTGCTTTCCCGCGGTTCCGGTCAAAAACCGCGGGGGCGGTCCGTCCGGTCGGCAGGTACAATTGGGAAGACGAAGCCAGCATATATCCCTGCGAAGCGGCACGGATCTTCTCTTTCCACACCTCGGCGCCGGATTCCGCGTCAACGGCGCAAAGGTACACGCCTTCCTCCGGAAACAGGCCTGCCGAGAAGAACGCTATCAACGGGGGCGCTTCTTCAGGCTTCCCGTTCGTCCGCAGAGGGCCGCGATCAACCACGACGCCGGAACGAACCGGCCAGCGCGATATCATGCGGCCATTTCCGGGCATGCGCCGGTCCTCGGGTACAGCGCGGTACTTCCACAACAATGTTCCGCTGGCGGCATCGAGACAGTAAACACAGCCGTCGTCCGAACCGGCGTAGACGCGTCCCTGCGTTACCGTCGGAGCCAAACGGATCGGGCCCTCGGTCGTGAATGCCCACTGCACGCGCCCCGTCGATGCGTCCAGGCAATAGACCGAGTCATCGGCGGATGAGCCGTAGAAAATCCGCTCACCGGAAGCCGCCACGTGAAAGACCCGGTCATACACCGTCGTCGCGCTGAGAGCCGCGATTCGATGAGCGATATCTTCCCTCGCGGGTTCAGGCCATGCCGGGACTGGCTTGTGCGCAGGCGTATGGACCCAGGCCGGGTTGAGCGGCAAATTCACACCTGCGGACATGACGCCGCTGCGCCGGCAATCCCGCCGGTACGTGCACCAG
Source organism: uncultured Nitrospiraceae bacterium (assembly GCA_964520685.1). GTDB lineage: Bacteria > Hydrogenedentota > Hydrogenedentia > Hydrogenedentales > SLHB01 > UBA2224. The sequence goes on from CAZFOG010000205.1 coordinate 9,852, forward strand.
TCCCCGGCCTCGCCCAGTTCGAAAGGCGGAGGAGATGGCGGAGGAGGGCTGTCGCTCACGCGGATATTGTCGATGCCCCAGAACCAGGCGTTCTTGCCCGCATACCGCCACTTCAGCACGAGCGTCCACGGCTGCAACGTGTTGGGCGCGGGAACGCTCACGGTTTCTCCGACATTGCCAAGGTTGAGAAAACGGTAATCCTTGATAAGCTGGTCTGGCCCACCGTCTATCGAGGCCAGCAGTTGAACCGTGTGGTCCGACAATTGGAGGCATATCGTGTCAAAGCTCACGTAGGCCGGCTTGCCCGCCGGAATAGGAATGACAGGCGATGCCAGGGTGCTGTCGAACGGTGGCGGGGCATCCAAGTCGTCGTATTCATCCGAGTCCCCAACGGCGAACACATTTTCGGCCCGCGTAAATTGTTCCCGGCCCTGGGTGGCGCACGCCACCCAGAACGGCAACGTCGTAAAACTCCAGCCGCTCCACTCGGGCACGCCTGCGGACGTATCCATCCGCGAGTTGTCGATGGCCCAACCCGACGGGGCATTGTGAGTCCATCCTTTGACGGATGCATCGACAGGCTCGATTACCGCGCTCTGAAGCCCAGGAGCCAGCATGTCGAAGTTCTCTTCAAAAAGTACGGCCGCGGATGCCGTCGAAGCCTGTGCCAGGAGCGCGAGGCACCAGACACAACACGCGCTCAATGATTGTCTACGAACAGAAGGCGATAGGGCTTTCATAAGCTCCCCCGAATTCACGTACGGACTACACTCGTGCCCTCGGCCACGCCATCCCGACACGGACGGGTACGCAAAGACAGGCCAAGGCACGCGATTGGACTGTTGACCATCGCTGTCCCGCATTTGACCACGATTGACGCCGAGACTTCAACCAATACAGGAGGAGCAGAAGGAGAAAATATCCTGCCTTGGTCATCCTGAACCCAGACCGTGGGCAGGCCGTAGTCGTCGTAGGTGTAGCGTTCGACGACGTTACCCGTGGCGGCATCGACGAGACCCACGACGTTGTAGAGGTCGTCCTGAAGGTAGTACCACGTGGCGTCAAGGGTATGGCGGATGGTTAGAGTAACGCGTTTGGTCGCTCTGTTCTGTAAGGCGCCATCAAACCAAGATCTGCAGACCTATATTCGGTTACCAACAATTGCCTTCGCGCACCTCGACGCATAGGATGCTGGAAATCTGGACGGCGTGCCGCTATCGTATTTGCACCGTGCCGTGAGAGAATGGGCAGGGATGGTTGCGTATTGGCCGAAGCATCGCGGTAGCAATGAATGCATGATTCTGCCCGGTTACGGCCCGAAAACACAGCGCTTAGTAAAGGAGTACACGAAATGAATCTTCCTGAACCACGTCGAGGATGCACGCGCCGCAATCTGATTCAGGTCGCGGTTACCGTTGCGGGTGCTTCGGCACTGTCGGGCTGCGCGACGCGGCCGCAGACGTCCGAAGCAATGCCGGCCGGCTCGCTTGCCGAAGGCGATGTTATCTTGTTTCAGGGAGACTCGATCACAGACGCCGGGCGGGACAAGAATGCGGCCGGTGC
>CAZFOG010000206.1:0-11397 GCA_964520685.1 uncultured Nitrospiraceae bacterium
ACGGCTCCCAGTCCAGCCCGCAGCCAAATCCGCGAAGTTATCCGGCGATTTGGGCATCCAGCAGATTCTTGAATTCCAGCGCGATACTGACCTCTTCGTTTGGAACAATCCACCGGCCCGTCCCCGCCACATCCCCGTGCTGAAAGACCGATGCGGTCCGGTCGTTATACCCGGCCCAGTGACCTTCGATGTGCAGCGTCTCTGGATTGTGTGTGGATATCTCCAACGCCCAGATGTGCGTCCCCTCATACGCCAAGGCCTTCCATTTCGTCACGTCGCCGGGGGAAAGCATAAGCAGATGACGCGGCCAAACGGCCCCCGACGCAGGCTCGACAGTGTCGAACACGGCGTAATCTGAAACGCTGGTCCTGCCCGCGGGCGCTTCAACTGGCGCTGCGGCACCGTCAAAGCCCGGCTCTGTGCGCCCAGTCAGAGCGAGCTGCACAACCGCCACAACGGCTCCGAGCGCCACCATAACCGCCGCTGCAATACCCAGGATCGTCCTCCAATGCGGCCTGTAGCCAGCGGCCCGCGGCACCGGCTGCGGCACCGGCAGGGGCAGCGGGCGGGGCGATGGCCACCGGATCACGGTGGAACCCGCATCACTCGCCTTCCATTCGGGAGCCGCCTTCAGCATCTCCTCGGCCACGGAAGCGTCGCGAGGCCGTTCTTCGGGATCCCGGTCAAGCATTAAGGCAACCGCACGGCTGAATTCCCCGGAAACACCCTGGGCTACCTCTGCCAGAGGCGGAACCGACCGTTCGAGAATCTGTTTCACAAGTCCCATGGGCGTTTGGGCGTCATAGGGAAACTTGGGCGCAAAGGCCTCATACAACACCATCCCGACCGAATACACGTCCCACGATGGCGCAGCTTCTTTCCCATCCCAGGACTCGGGAGGCGCATACCGTGGAGTGCCCACAAAGTAGCCCGATGAGGACGTCACGGCAAAACTGGCCGACTGCTGCTCGGCCAGAATCTTCGCCAGACCGAAGTCCGACAGCAGCGGCGTGCCATCGCCTCGAATCAGGATATTGCTGGGTTTTACATCTCGATGAACAATGCCGCTGCGATGACAACAGGCCAGCGCCGCGAGAATCCCTCGAACGGAGACAATCGTCTGCTCGCGCTTCTCACGCTCCGTTCCCGGAACACCGCACAGAGAACCCCCTTCCATGAAGGGCATGTCAATTGCCAGGGTGCCCTCGACGTTCTCAAGCGCGTGTATCGGCACGATATTGGGGTGCTGAAGATTGGCAACGGTCCGCGCTTCCTGGCGGAAACGCTTCTCAAACTGGATGTCTTCCGTGAAACCCCGGTCCAGAACTTTCAGGGCAATCCTGCGCCCCAGTGTTATGTCTTCCGCGAGATAGACAACACCCATGCCTCCCCGCCCGACCAGGGACCGAATACGATACCTGCCAAAGACTGTGCCTGCCTCAAGCAATGAAACCTCCAGCAGATATCCATACTTCGCCTTACTCCGGCCCCCTCCCGCATTTATGGTATCAGTTTGCCTATGTGTGGGGCAATCCTCTTACCACAGTGCAGTGGTACCGCCCGCTCGACACTGCTGCCCCTTATCTGCTCTTGGAATCCTGTACGGCTAGACGGGAAAGACAGATGGCACCGTCGGGATACACCGCAGCAATGCAAACGTCCATAATGTGACCGCCAAGTCTCTCACCGCGGCCACCATTTCACGGCATGCAGGGGCTGGGGTTCTATCCGAGAATGCCGTCCACCTCTTCCCGGTCTACGTCCATGATGTACCGTATCCCGGAAATCTCGGCGGCCTCGGGAGTCAACGACGCGATGTCATCGCGCGACAGATGGGCCAGGGAGAACTTCCGGCTTCCGGCCATGAGTTGGCGCAATCCCTGGGCAAGACGCTCGTAATATGTGTAGAGTCCCAATGCCCCCGTCGGGATCTTGTCGAAGTCGCCATCGCGCAGTTTCCTGCGCAGTTCGACGGCCGTCACGAAGATTTCGTCCTTGGAATTGCCGAACCGCGAGATATAGACGGGGACCTTGTTGGTATCGATAGTGCGCCCGATGGTCTTGCCTACCATAGCAGCGGCAAGAGGCGCGCGCGCCATCCCGACGAACTTCACGAACGGCGCGCCCATAGCCAGGCCCTTGAAAATGTGGTCTTCAAAAGAAAATCCACCGGCCACGGCCAGGGCGGGCAGGTATTCGCCCCGCTCCGCAAGCCGCGAGGCGTATTGATACAGGAGCGTGTGGAGATACACCGGCGGTACGCCCCATTCGTTCATCATATGCCAGGGACTCATGCCCGTACCGCCCCCCGCTCCGTCAACGGTCAGCAAATCAAGCTTGTACCGGGACGCATAAACGACCGCGCGCGCCAGATCGGCAGGGCGGTAGGCGCCGGTTTTCAGAAAGACATAGCGCGCGCCCGCGTCCCGCAGCTGGGCAATGCGCGCCGCGAATGATTCCTCATCGACCATCCCGACGCGCGAGTGGCGTTCGAACGCCTTGAACGCACCGTGTTCGAACGCCTTGATTACGTCCGGATCGGTGGGGTTCGGCAGCACAACGTATCCGCGCTCATATAACCTCTGGGCTTTCTTCAGGTCGTCGATCTTGACCTCGCCCCCGATATCCTTGGCCCCCTGGCCCCACTTCAGCTCAACACACTGCACGCCCAGCTTGCTGATTGCGTATTCGAGGACTCCCAGGCGGCTGTCCTCGACATTCGCCTGCACGATGATTGCGCCGTAGCCGTCTCGCTGGTGTTCCTGATAAAGCTTCACGCGGCGTTTCAGGTCTTCGGTGTCCACCACCCGCCCATTCGAGATCTCCGCCCCGTCATCCATGCCAACGACGTTCTCGCCGATGGTAAGGCCCGTTCCCGCGAGCGCCGAGCCGATGGCCAGCCCGTCCCAGTTGTTCTTGGCGACATCGGTCGACCCGATACCCGGAATATGCCAGGGATAGCGATACTTGAGCCCCTTGTCGTGGCCGAATCGTACCTCGAGGTCCACCGCCGGAAACACCGCCTTGTCGCTGTCGGCCGCGATCCCGTGGGCCCCCACCGCCGTACCCATGATGTTGAAATGGGAATAGTCCACCGGATAGGACTTCTCCGCGGCCGTGGTTATCACCCCAAAGGGCTGGGGATACAATACTTCATGGCCCCGGTACGCCGACTTGCCGACTTCGCACATGCCAATGCAACCGTCCACGCACGTCACGCAGAGACCCGAGGAGGGCACTACGGAGTCCAGGGTGCGGTTCTTGGTCAGGGTCGCCGCCGATGCATTCACTTTCGAGAAGGTGGTCGCCATCGTCTTCAGTTCCTTTCCGTCAATCACTCCCCGTGCAGCTCACACGCGACGCACGGGGACATGTAACACATCATGTCGTCAAAAGACTCTTTTTCCACGCACGGCGGCGTCAGATTCTCGCATCCGCCACACACGGCTTTATCGGGCTCCGTATACGTGCAGCGAAGCTGGCATGCCGGGCAAACATAGATGCACGCACCGCAGAGACGGCACTGCTCCGACTTGACGTCGAACGGCGTGCCGATGCTCCGATTCTCTCCCCGGTGACGGAACCCGATCGCCTTCGCCATCATCTGCTCTTCGCACACCCGCACGCACAGCCCGCACAGAATGCAGTCCTGGTGCTCCTGGCGAAACCGTTGCCGGCGCACGCCGTGTGCAGCCGCCAGATCTTGAATGACTTTGGATTGCGGACACGACGCCAGCAGCAGCTCCAAGATCATCTTGCGTGCCCGCAACACACGCGTCGAAGCCGTGCGCACGGTGAGGCCTTCTTCCACGGGATACGTACAGGAACTCACCAACCGTGCCCGGGGCCCCTCCCCGATTTCCACCACGCATAACCGGCATGCTCCGTAAGGCGATAACCCTTCCATGTGGCACAGCGTGGGTATGGGGAATCCGAAAAACTGGGCCGCCTCGAGTATCGTCATGCCTTCCTCGACCGAGACGTCCAGGCCATTGAGCGTCATATGAATCATACGCGTTCTCTTTCTGCGGCCGCGCAAGCGGCTGGGGCGTTTTCGCCATGGTGCGTAAATCGCAGGTCACAGCGAAGGCACCGTCGCGCCTCGCGGCGGGCCGACTGCTCAGAAAAAGACAGCTCCACCTCGGCAAAACTCTTCCGGCGCGACTCCACCGGGACCGTGGGAGGCTCGATACGGGAAACCGGCGCGTCGCCAGGCGCCGCCGGCTTCACGAAAACCTCCGGCAGCCCCCTGCGAACCGGCGCTTTGAGTTCTACGCCGCGAAGATAGCGGTCCATCACCCCCGCCGCCCTTTTCCCTGCCGCGATGGCGTCAACCACTGTATTCGGACCCGTAACCAGGTCTCCGCCCGCAAATACCCCGGGCCGCGAAGTGCACAGGGTATCGGGGTCCACGGCAACACGACCGTCCTTTTCGAGAGCCACGCCCATTTCCGAAAGGCACTCGCTGTCCGGCCGTTCACCAATCGCCACAATCAGCGTGTCCAGCGGAATGTGGAACTCCGTGCCGGGTATGGGAACGGGCCGGCCCCGCCCGCTTGCATCCATGTCGCCCAGCATGTTCCGGATACACTCGATGCCGGCCAACTGCCCGTCCTGGGAATAGATCTTCACCGGCTGGACCATCGTCTCGACTTCCACCCCCTCCTTCACCGCCGCCTCGATGTATCGAATCCGGACCGGAGAGACCAGGGTTTCAAGCTGTATGCCCTCTTCAATGGCCGCATCGACCTCTTCCGCGTAGGCCGGCATTTCCTCGCAGGTGCGGCGGTACAGCATGGTCACCCGCTCAACCGCCTTCTGACGGATCGCCACCCGGGCGGCGTCCACCGCCGAATTACCCCCTCCGATGATGGCCACGTGACCATGCGCCAATTCTTCGCCCCTCAAATTGAACGCCTTCAGGAACGCCATAGACGGATAGACCCCCTCGAGGGCCTCGCCCTCGAGCTCCAGCCGCCAGCTCTTGTCCGCACCCATGGCCAGGAAGACCGCCCGGAACCCGTCCTCGAAGAGGCTGTCCACGGTCATGTCCCGCCCCAGCCGAACGCCGAAACGCACGGTGATGGAATCGTTCAAAAGGGACTCGATCTCCCGATACACCACCTCGCGGGGCAGACGGTACGCGGGAATGCAGCTCGTGAGCATCCCGCCGGGTGTCTGCTCCGCATCAAAAACCGTGACCTCGTGGCCCAGGAGTGAGAGATAGTGCGCGACGGACAACCCCGCGGGGCCTGCACCCACCACGGCCACGCGCGCGCCATGCCCATTGCCCCGGGGTGCCACGGCCCGCGTATAAACCGACGAATCCACCCGGTCCGTGACGAACCGTTTCAGGGCGCGTATGGCGACGGGCTCGCCTCCCGTAGTCCCCAGCTTGCACCGGCGCTCGCACTTCCTGTCACATACCCGCCCGGACACCTCCGGAAACGGATTGGCCTCTCGAATGACGTTATACGCTTCCTCGTACTGCCCCTTCTCGATAAGCGCAACGTACCGCCAGGTCTCGGTCTCGAGGGGGCAGGCGGCCTGGCATGCGGCTCCGACAAGCTCTCCGCATACAAAGGCCTCACACCGTTTGTCGACCACGTGGCGCAGGCATTCTTCGCGGAAATGCCGGAGCATGCTCAGCACGGGATTCGCTGCCGTCTGGCCCAGCCCGCACATCGTAGTGTCCTTGACCGTGTAGGCCAGTTCCTCGAGCAGGTCGATGTCCTCGAGGGTTCCCCGCCCTGAGGAAATGTCATCCAGGATTTCGTACATCCGCTGGGTGCCCTTCCGGCAGGTGAAACACTTACCGCAGGATTCCCCCTTCAAAAAGTGCATGAAGTACTTGGCGATATCCACCATGCACGTGTTCTCGTCCATCACGATCATCCCGCCCGAACCCATGATCGAGCCGGCCTTGGCCAGACTGTCGTAATCGATGGGCAGGTCGAACAGGCGCGCGGGTATACAGCCGCCGGACGGTCCGCCGGTCTGCACCCCTTTGATTTTCGCCTTGCTTACCGGCCCGCCCCCGATTTCGTACACGATGGTCTTAATGGTCGTACCCATAGGGACCTCGACCAGCCCGGTATTCTTGATCTTGCCGACCAGGCTGAAGATCTTCGTGCCCGAGTTGCCGGGGGCGCCGGTCCTGGCAAAGGCTTCCGCACCTTCCTCGATGATGATGGGAATGTTGGCCAGAGTCTCTACATTGTTGATTGCGGTGGGTCTGCCATTGATGCCCTGCTGGATGGGATAGGGAGGACGTTGCCGGGGCTCCCCCATCTTCCCTTCGATAGAACGTATCAGCGCCGTTTCCTCGCCACACACAAACGCGCCGGCCCCCCGCACCACCTGAATCTCGAAGGAGCGTCCCGTACCCAGGATATCCTTGCCCAGGAGCCCCAGTTCCCGGGCTTGTTCCAGGGCCGCGAGCACGTGTTTGATCGCCAGAGGGTACTCGTTGCGAATGTACATGACACCCTCGGTCGCCCCCGTCGCAAACGCCCCCAGCATCATCCCTTCAAGAATGCTGTGCGGGTTGCCCTCGAGGACGCTGCGGTCCATGTACGCGCCCGGATCCCCCTCGTCGGCATTACACACAAGGTACTTTCCGCGTCCCCCCGGCTGCTTCGCCAGCAATTCCCACTTCACGCCGGTCGGAAATCCCGCCCCGCCTCGCCCGCGCAGACCCGAGGATTTCACTTCCTCGAGCACCCAGCCCGGGTCGCCCTTCTCAAGGGCTTTGACGAGCGCGCCATATCCGCCATTGGCGATGTACGTTTCCGCGTGCAGCGGATCAACCCGCTCGTTCCGCGACAGAATCGTCCGCACCTGTTTTCGGAAAAATGGGACGTCTTTCTGGCAGGGAACCGGCTTCCCGCTGACCGGGTCGGTCCACACTAGCTCGCTAACGGCTTCGCCGCGAGCGGACGCCGCCACGATACGCTCGACATCCGGCACGGCAACCTTCGGATAGAAGGTCCCCTCGGGTTCAACAAGAAGCGAGGGCTCCATTTCGCAGAACCCATGGCATCCCGTGACGCGCACCCCAAGCTGTTCCGCAAAACCGCCCCGCAGAATCTCCTCGCGCACCGCGTGTATCAGCTCATCGGCGCCGCTCGCGCGCCCGCACGTGCCCGCAGGGATCACGATAGTCCTGCCGCTTGAATCCACATCGTCACAAAGACTCGTCCTCAGCCTGTTAAAATCGTCCACTGAACTCAATCGCATCTAATATCACTTCCTCGGTAGATTCAGACGGCCGTTTGCGATCATGCCGACGCGGGCGCGCTCGACAGGTCCACGTGTGCGGACACCGTACGGACCTCGTCCAGAATGTCCTTGACGGCAGCCACGTCAACTTTCGAGTGGTATGTGCCATCCACGACAACGATGGGGCCCAGCGCGCAGGCGCCAAGACAGTTCGCCGTCTCCAGAGTGAACTCGCCATCGGGCGTCGTCTGCCCCGCCTTCACCCCGAGTTGCCGTTCCAGTTCCTCTACAATCATGGCCGCACCCCGGACGTGGCAGGCGGTTCCCAGGCACGCGCACACATAATGCCTGCCCCGAGGCTCGAGGCTGAACGAATGGTAAAACGTGGCCACGCCGTACACGTCCACCAGCGAACGCTGGGTCGCATGCGCGACAATTCTCAGCGCCTCTTCGGGAAGATAGCCATACGATTCCTGGACCTCCTCCAGAATGGCCATCAATCCTCCGCAATCCGCGTTGTGACGCCCAACGATGGCCAGCACTTCCGCTTCTTCCACTGCGGTGTCCGCCTCCGTTTTTCCCTGTCCCATGACCGGCCTCCTGTTCATATCAACGGTATTCCTCACAGTGCCAGATACCCCCTTCGCGCCGCCGGAAGACACACGACTCCCGGTTCTCGCAATCGCAACAAAGGCCATCCAGCCGGTTCGGGCGGTCCTCGGAGCGATCCGCGGGGTTCGCAGCCCCCCCCGGAAACACGCCCTCCAGGCTCTCAAACCAGGCACAGGACAGAATGGGCTTCCCCAACTCGTCCGGAATCGTGCACCCGGCCTCCCGGGCGCACTGCATGCAAAGCGTTCCGCCTCTTTCAGCTCTGCTCACTACGCTCTTCCCCCTTGCACAACGCCTCAAGAGCAGCATTTTCCATGCCGGAGGGAAAAACGTGGGAAATTGCTGAAAAATGGCCGGAATCTACCCTGATTCGCTAAAACCACCCCGTGCAGAGGCCCCAATCGCCCCAAAATGACCGGGTAATTTTGTATCGGCGGGTAAAAATTCCCCATCGAGGGCCGCTTCCCGGAGATGGGGAACGGATAATGAAAACCGGAACAAACGGGGACGTGTTCAAAGCGCCGTCCGCAGCGCCACTACGTTTCCCCGTTCGGCCCGGGTGCGGTGCGAAGCTTCTCGCGCAAGGTCTTGCGGTCGATGCCCAGTATCTCCGCGGCGCGTGTCTTGTTGCCGCCGACACTCGCCAGGACATTGCGGATGTACTCCACCTCCACCTCCGCGAGGGTTCGATCAAGGCCCGTAGTTCGCAGGGCCGAGAACCGCATCAGGGCCGGCAAATCGGGCGTATCTATGATTTCTCCGTCCGTCATAAGAACGAGCCGTTGAATGACGTTCTCGAGTTCGCGCACATTGCCCGGCCAGTCATACCCCTTCAGGACGGCCATGGCCCGTTCCGAGAACTGCGGTTGAGCACGGCCTATTTCCGCGGCATACCGGGAAGCAAAGTGCGTCGCGAGGAGCGCAATATCGTCTCCGCGTTCCCGAAGCGGCGGCAATGCGATGGTGATCACATTAAGGCGGTAATACAGGTCTTTCCGGAACGCGCCCTTTTTCACGAGGCCCAGCAGGTCCCGGTTCGTGGCGGCCAAAATCCGCACATCCACCTTTCTCGGCCGGTTCGAACCCACCATGCGGATCTCTTTGTCCTCGAGAACCCGCAACAGTTTTACCTGCATCGAGGCGCTGGTTTCGCCGACTTCGTCGAAGAAGATCGTGCCGCCATCGGCCGCATGGAATAGCCCTGCCCGCGATTCCGCGGCCCCCGTAAATGCACCTTTGACATGGCCGAACAGTGAGCTTTCCAGCAGGCCGTCCGGTATCCCCCCACAGTTCACGGGCACAAACGGTGCAGACGAACGCGCGCTTCCATAATGCACAGCGCGCGCAGCCAACTCTTTTCCTGTGCCGCTCTCCCCCGTTATCAGCACCGTCGCGGAAGTGCTGGCCGCCTTCCCGACCGCCCGGAGGACCTTTCGCATGGCCTCCGATTCTCCCAGTAAACCGTGCGGCATGGAGGGGAGTTCGGCTTTCAGCGACACCCGGCGCCTCCGGACACTCAGATTGCCAAATGCCCGCTCGACCGCGGATAACAGTTCCTCATCCGTGAATGGCTTCGAGAGGTACTCCTCCGAGCCGCTCTTGATCGCCTGCACCGCACCCTCAATAGAAGGGTAGCCGGTGATCATCATGACGCCCGTATCCGGAAAATTCTCGCGAACATGGCGAATTAGGTCCATACCGCTCACTTTGGGCATCTTGAGATCGGTAATCACCAAATCCACCTTGGTCGTGTCGAGCAGCGCAACGGCATTCGCCACATCGGACGCCGTCAACACTTCGTAGCCCCCCGCCACCAGATTCCGCTGCAGAACCTCGAGGGTCTGCGCGGAATCGTCTACCAGGAGTATCCAGCCTTTACCAGGGCGGGCAGTCACGCTATTCATTCCCCTCGGTCTGGTCCGGGCCGTGCGCCGCCGGCAGCCGGATCTCGACACGGGTTCCCCGTCCGGCTTCGCTCTGGATGTGAATGGTCCCTTCATGGGACGTCACAATCCCGTGCACCACGGGCAGGCCAAGCCCTGTGCCGTGTTCGACGTCCTTCGTCGTGAAGAACGGCACGAAAACCCGTTCCAGGACCTCCGCACTCATCCCGATACCCGTATCCTCCACGGTCAAGCAGACCCGGCCATTCTCCATCCCCGTCTTCACCCGGAGCCTTCCCCCTTCCGGCATTGCCTGCAACGCGTTGACGACCAGGTTAACCAGCACCTGGTTGATCTGCGACGCGTCTGCCAAAACCACGTGCGCTCCGCCCTGCAAGGCATACTCGACCTCGATTCCGGCCTTGGCGCAACGGGCCTCGAGAAACAAGAACCCCTCACGCACCACCTGATTGATATCGACAAGTGACTTCTCCGGCGAGAGCTGGCGCGAAAAACCCAGAAGCTTCCGGATAATCTCCCGGGCGTGTAACGAAGCGGTCTCGATTCGCTCGAGGTCCCGGTCCGCGGATTCTGGCAAATTGGGGCACTTCCGCGCCAACTGGGCAAATCCGAGAATATTGCCCAGCGGCTCGTTCAACTCATGGGCCACCCCCGCCGCCAAAAACCCGATCGTGGCCAGGCGATCCGCGTGCTGGAGATGACTCTGCAGTTGCGCGCGGTCCACTTCTGCCTGCTTACGTTCCACGAGCAGTCCCAGTTGTTGCGCCACCGCGTCGATGAGATTCCTCTCCTCACGAAGAAAGGGACCCTCGTCGCGCTCGGGTCTCGATTCCAGATAGATCACCTCGACGAAACCCCGCCTCGCCCCTTGAATCAGAACATCCGCTCGCTGACAGTGAGGACTCTCCCGAAAGTTCGGCGCTTCGTGGACCTGGCCATCCAATACGACCCGCGCCGACGCTATCTCGGGATACTGCCAGGCCGACACCAGCAGCGCAATGGTCTCTTCAAGAATTCCCTCGAGGGAAATGCCCGGCTTGCCCGCAATCTCTGTCATTCGTAACAGGCAGGTAAGCTCTTTGACGCGCTCCTGCAGCGCAGTTGGCCTATGTTTGTGGGCGTTCTTCCGTTCCATGGTTCCACCGGCCGACGAGTAGACACACCCTACGCTTCTCAGGATATCTGTCCCCGTTCCCGTTAGTCTCGCACGATTCCATCTCATGTGCAAGAACCAGGCATGCCAGACATGAATCGCCAGTTTGCGAGAGCCCGCCGGCTCACCCACAGACGATGAAAACTGGCATGAACGGGGGCATGTTCAAAGCGCCGTCCCCGGCGCGGCTACGTGTACCCGTTTGGCGAATCATGCGCAAGATGCGCATGCCACGTGGAGGACCGCGCTTGGCTGGGGCTTGCGGCTGAACGGGTGCATCGCTGGGACGCGGCAGGCTGCCGCGTCTACATTGAAGACATCCGGAAACGTAGAAGAGGCTGCCAGCCTCTTCATTCTCAGGAACTCGGATTGCGGGCGCAACGGAGGGCGGGTTTTCTAACCCGCCATTGAATCAACGCGCGGGCCCAAAGGGCCGCGCTTCCAGTCTTGTATTGGATCGGAGCGCGGGCGTGTCCGCCCGCGGTGCTCTACTGGACGGGTTGGAAA
>CAZFOG010000207.1:0-11371 GCA_964520685.1 uncultured Nitrospiraceae bacterium
ATCGCAAATGGCAAGACGATACCATTCCCGGTAAGATCTTAGATGGCGCGATTCGAAGCATTGCCATTCGCGGCGCGGGCTGTGCTACACTTGATGCCAAACCGGGGAGAGGGAGACGATGCCTCAGGATCTTGTCATTGAAGAGGAATTCGAGGGTTATGTGCGGTTGACGCTTAACCGTCCGCCGGTCAATGCTTTGGCGATAGACCTGGTCCGTGCGCTCCGGGCCTCTATCGAGCGGGCCGAGCTCGACGCGAAGGTTCGGTGCCTGCTGATTACCGGGGCGGGAAAGACGTTTTGTGCAGGGGCGGACCTGCCGACCCTTCAGGCCTCGATGGCCGATCCTTTCGTTGCGGGTGGATTGCTCGAGGAGGGTTTGGCAACCATGGCCCGGCTATCGGAAGGTCCGAAACTCGTTATCGCCGCGGTCAACGGGGCTGCCTTGGGTGGGGGATGCGAACTCGCCCTGGCGTGCCACCTGCGCATTGCATCGGACAAGGCGAAATTCGGTCAGCCCGAAATAAACCTCGGGATCATCCCGGGCTGGGGCGGGACCTACCGGCTGCCCGCCGCCGTGGGCGTGTCGCGGGGGCTGGATTGGCTGTTGACCGGCAGAACCATCCGCGCCGAAGAGGCGTACGAGGCCGGTTTGGTGTCGCAAGTCGTGCCTCACGATGAATTTGATGACGCTTCCCGGCGCTTGGCGGCCAGGATGGCCGCACAGCCGCCGGCGGCGATCCGCGCTATCCTGCGCGTGGTGCGGGGATGGGCTTTGGAGCCGGGATGCGGAAAAGGCCTCGAATCGGAGGCCTTCGCCGAAGTCGCACGCACCAAAGACGCCGCGGAGGGCATAAACGCATTTCTGGAGAAACGCGCTCCAGTGTTTTCAGGCGAGTAAAGCATGGTCGAACGGTTGTTGAATATCATAGCAGTGGGAGTTTTGTTCGCCTGCGCCGCGGACGCGTTGGAAGCCGGCGCGGCCAAGGTTGAAATCACTCCCGATTTGGGGACGCCTCTTGCCGGCAGTTACCAGCGGATGGGTCGTGGCGCGGTGGCCGTCCACGACTCCCTGTGGGTGCGGGCCCTCTATCTTGACGACGGCGATACCCGGGTGTTTCTCGTCTCGGCGGATCTCTGCGTAATCAGCCCCGCCCTGCGCGAGGCCGCCCTCGAGCGCGCGCCCAAGGAGGTGCCCCGGGAAAACATTATCCTGACGGCTACCCACACCATGAACGGTCCCGGGGGCATGGTGAAGCCGCTGGCCTTCCGGATTCTTACCGGGCGCTACATGCCGGAGTTGGTCGAGCTCACCGCGACCCGGTTCGCCGACGCCATGCGCGCGGCTTACGATAACCGCAAACGCGCCACAGTCGGGTTCGCAACCTCGAACCAGGACGGCCTGTCGCGAAATACGATGGTCACCGGCGGTCCGGTGGACGCGCAGTTGGGCGTACTCCGGGTTAACGATTCGGACGGCAAGGCTATCGCCCTCATGGGCAATTTCGGCGCCCAATGTATCGGCACGGAGATTCCTGGACCCGAGATGTTGACACTCAGCGCGGACTACCCCGGCCATTTCTGTGCGGAATTGGAGCGGCTGGCCGAGGGCTGTGTCGCCATGTTCTTGCAGGGCGCGTGCGGTGACGTGGTGTGTGCGAATCCGGCGAAAGCAACCGGATGGGCTCACGCGGAATCCGTCGGCAAGCTGCTGGCGCAGCGGGCCTTCGAGACCGCTCAGTCGATCAAGAGCGATGACCTGCCCATCGAGGTGGCTCAAACAACCGCGGCACTGCCGCCAACCCTGGCCGGGGCATACCTGCCCGCTACCGCCATCCTGGCGACCCTCGAAGTAGGCTCGCTCGCCATGACGTTCATTCCCGGTGCGCCGTGTGCCGAGATCGCGCGGGGTCTGCGCGAGAACTGCCTCGAGCGCGACTATGCCGCGCACTTCACTGTGAGTATGGCCAACGACTACCGATTCTTCTTCGTGCCACACTCCCAGTACGCCATTCCGGGCCGGGAGACTATGCTGTCATTCTACGGGCCGGCCATGGGCGATTGGTTCTGCACGGAATTCTCGCGCCTCATGTCCCACGGCGCCGCCGACGTCGTTGCCGTGGGCGGAGGCGAGCCGCAGGTCGACACCAAAGGGGGTGTCAGGCGCATCATCATGAGGGGACCGTCGTATCAGATGGGTTACGCGCGGGGAGCAGCTTTTCGTGACGAACTCCTCAAGGAATTCGAGCAGCGATATGCAACTCGAATCGCCTCGGGCGCCCTGGTCCCCGGCCAGCCCTTCTGGGCCGATCTTCCCGGTTTTGTTCAGCAGTATCTCGCCATACCCAACGTGACGGTCCCGTGGGCAGCCATGGGCGCGCGTCCCATGCTGGCAGGATTACCGGACGAGTTGTTTGATGAAATTGCAGGCGCCGCCGCGGGGGCGGACATGCCTTTTGACGCGGCATGGCTGGTCCAGTGCGGCCCCATGATGGAAGCATTCGCCAGGGCTGGCGAATCGCATCGTCAGCCCTTCGGGACACTGTTCGCCGCTGTTGGCCTGAAGGCCGGGGCGGACGACATTCTCATCGGGCACAACCTCGATTGGCCCGAGTCTGTCAACCCCGTGGTCTACGATGCCCGTCCGGAAGATGGCCGCCCCTTTCTTCTGGTTGGATTGCCCTCGAATGGTGGTGGCTTCAGCGGCATGAACGACGCGGGAGTGGTCGTGTGCGTCGAGCGAAACGAAACCCTCGGAAATCCCGAGCTGCAAGGCCCCCCTATCGAACTCGTGGTGGCTCACATTCTACGAAAGGCACGCTCCACCTGGGCAGCCCTCGAGATACTGGACGCATATCCTCATCTGCAAGGCTACCACGTTCTCGTCGCTGACCCGGTTGCCGGTGGTGATGGCGTACCGCCCGTGCGGGTGGTCCAGCTCGGCGGAACGCCCCGCCTCCGCGGCCCCACCGAAGGCGTGCTGCTGGGGGCGAATCCCGAGGCCCCGCAACTGGACGATTCCGCCCGCGACCGGTATCTGCGGCTTGCCGCTCTCCTGGCCGAAGAGCGACACCTCAATGCCTCGGAAGTTGAAGCATTTCTGTCGGATGCGGAGGAAGTCATCGCCGAGGCGTCTAGCGTTTTTAATGACCGTACCCGATACAGCGTCGTATTCGAGCCGAAAGCGCGCCGTATGCGGATTGCCGTGCCTGCGGACGCAGGCCGCCCGGGAACGTTCGTGACGTTTGACATCCAACCCGGGGACACGCCCGATGCGGGAACTGCTGAAGACTCCGCGGGCGGGAGCGCGCCATGAGCAATGTTCAGCGTGTATACCGCGGCCGTATTCACGGACGGTTCTCGCCCTCGGGGAGGGGGCGCCGCCGCCAGGGTTTCCCGTTTAAGCGCGTGCTGTTCCTGTTTCTCCTCGTCCTGGCAGGCTTGGGATACTGGATCACTCGCGATACCCATCCCATTCATCGTCTGATTCCCTCGAAACAGAAGTACAGCGTCGTCATGCGCGACATTCTCAGCAACCGGACCCAACTGGCGGAGTCGGCTGTCTGGGACGCCCTTCCTCCCGAGATTGGCTCGGGGCGCATCACTGAGGCCCTGCGCGGCGAACTCGGGCTTCCCGAATGGATGGCGCGCAACATCATTGTCGACGACTGCTACATCAGCGGAAACGACCTGCGCAATTTTGACGATGTGCTGTGCGTCACCAAAATGACGCGCATTGGGCGGCTTATCGAGCAACTCCACTGGGTAACGCCCAAGATTCACCGGGATACTGCCGGCGGCCTCGGGTTGCGCCAGTTCTCCGGCGCCTCCGTGTACTACGCCGTGCGCGGGCGCATCCTGCTTATCAGCCCGTCACGCGACGCCCTCGTAAACGCCTTGACACTCAAGGAGGAAGCTGCGCTGACAGAGGCCGAGTTCGACGAGGTGTTCGAGGAAGTGGCGGGTGAGGACATTGGCGGCACCGTGACCTTCTCTGTTGATGACCCGCTCGGTGAGGCACTCGAGGATTTCCGGTTCCGGCTCAGGATCGACACAACCCAGGCCCATTTGAACTGGAACGCAAAGCTGCGCGCCGAGCAGCACAACCTTCTGGCGCCCCTGTTCGCCGGCGCTTCCCCCTGCAATCTCGTGTCGCCCCCCTCAGGGCTTGTCGCCATTTCCGGCAATCTGAACAAACCCCTTCGCGAGGTCTGGCTGACGCTCGGTTCGCTCTTTCAGACTGGCGCGGAAGAAAACCTGTTTTCCGAGGCGCGCCTCGCCGTCTGGGAGACATGGCCCGAAGAGGGTACTCCGTCGATACCGCAGCTGCTGGCCGCCATTCTCGGACCGCTCGGGCCTGGGTGGCGCATCGCCCTGCAAGGGGTTGACCTGAACGAATGGTTCCCGGTGCCTGTCTTTGCCGGCACGTTTGAGCTGCCTGAAAATACGGCCGGGGAGTTCCTGAGCGGGCTGCCTGGCGCGCCCGATGAGGCGCTTCCCTGGGAATCCTATCCGCGCTATGACCCCGAGAACCGCAGGCTGCACATCCCCATGATTGCAGGTCCGTCATTGGAACCGCTCGCGGCGCCGTATGGCGAGGCCCTCCTGGTCTGCACAAGCCGCGCGGCGGCGGAGGAGATCCTTGCCCGGGAGCCGGTCCTGAGACCCCTCGAACAGCCCGGCAATCTCTACGTCCGGTTCCAGCCTGCGGCATGCGCCCGCGCAATAAACGATGTCCTTTCGCTTTTGGTCCGCGAGAATATTCTCAAGGAAGAGGTATTGCAGGACTACCATGATGCGTTGGACCCCTGGTTATACAGCGCCGAGCGGATCTCGGAGGCCGCGGGGCTACTCGGATTCGAAGACGGCGAGTTGCGGGCGCATTTTTTTGTTGTGATTTGTACTCCACAGATGTAAACGGTGACAGTAGTCTCTCGCGCAGCAGCGAAACCGCGGCGATTGAATGGACACGACAGGATGGCCGACCAAACCGAACACAATAACCGGGAAGAAACCCCGGACCCGCAAGCCAGGGCGTCCGGACCCGAAGACGCTATCATCGTCGATGAAGCCACCGACGAGGTATTGCGCCTGCATCTTGACATGTTCGAGGGGCCGTTCGAGGTTCTGCTGTATCTCATCAGAGTGCAGGAAATCGACATTTTCGATATCCCCATCGTCACCATCACCGAGCAGTATTTGCGCTTTCTCGATTTGATGCATGGGGAAAACCTCGATATCACGGGCGAGTTTTTGGTGATGGCAGCCACGCTCATCCAGATCAAATCCCGCATGCTCTTGCCGCCCGATCAGGACGCTACCGAGGAAGAAGACGAGTTTGACGAGGAAGACCCGCGCATCGAGCTGGTCGAAAAACTCATCGAATACCGGCGCTTTCGTGACGTTGCCGCGCGCCTCGAGTTTCTCGAAAACGAGCGGGCCCGGTGGTTCGTTCGTAATGTGCCCCCCGAAATCGAACCGGATGAGAACGAGGAAGAGGAATTGCTCGAGGTGACCCTCTTCGACCTCATCGAGTCATTTCGCGGCGTTGTGCGCTTTTTCTCCGACGATTTGTTCCACACGGTGCAAAGCGAAGAGACTTCGGTTGACGAGAAGATCGAGTACATCGAGAACCGTCTCGAGCGCGATGGGACCCTTTCCTGGAACGATCTGCTCATTCAGTGCAGCAGCCGGGTCGAGCTTGTGTGCTGTTTACTGGCGATTCTTGAGCTGTGCCGCATGGGCCGTCTTCGCGCCCACCAACATGGCGCATTCGGCGAGATTCGCCTCTTTGCTGCCAAACGCGAGCCCGTGACATGATGTGGTGGCCCTGGCGCCGGCCACGCACGTTCGGACAACGCGGTGAGGATCTTGCCGCCCGGTTTCTCAAGCGCAACGGCTATCGGATTCTCGGGCGAAATGCCACGTTCGGCCGCTACGAAATCGACATCATCGCAGAGAAAGGCGATACCGTCGCCTTTGTCGAGGTGAAGACCCGCCGAAGCGCCGAAGCCGTCGCTCCCGAAGAAAATGTCGGATATGAGAAGCGGCGGCATATTCGCCGGGCTGCGCACCAGTACATCGACGAGCGTGACGACCCCAACCTTTACTACCGTTTCGATATTATTGCCGTCCTGATTCCCGAGCAGGGCAACCCCGAGATTCGCCACATCCCCGACGCGTTTGACGACGTATGACCTGCGTTTC
This sequence comes from uncultured Nitrospiraceae bacterium, assembly GCA_964520685.1. Classification (GTDB taxonomy): domain Bacteria; phylum Hydrogenedentota; class Hydrogenedentia; order Hydrogenedentales; family SLHB01; genus UBA2224. Next base: position 6,205 of record CAZFOG010000207.1, read on the forward strand.
CTACTGGATGGAAGGCATGCCGATCGCCTCGCCCGCCATTTGCAGGCGCTGGTTTTCGGGTTCATACGCCCCGTAGAAGATGGCGTTCGCATCGATCCACGCGGCCAACCGGCGCCACTCCCGGGGCTCGAGTTCGACATCGTGATGCCCGTCGCGCAGCATCTTCAGCAGACGGCTGCCGCGGGCGCCGTATTGCCCTCCCGGAGGCGTGACTTGTATCTGGTTGCGTGCGCCGAAACGGGGAACCAGCGCTTTGGCCGCATTTTCAGGATTCGTTCCCATCCCGATGAAATCCACGTCCCCGCAGAGAGTCCAATACGATTTGGTGAAGTTCTGATGCGGTGCACCCGTAAGGTCCATGCCGCCTTTGGGCTCTTCCCCGCTGTGGCAGCTCACGCAGTGCCGGTCCAGAACGGGTTGCACTACCACGGTAAACGAAAAGGGCCCCGAACCGAATTCTTCGGCCTGGATGGAAGACGGCAGACGCTGGAACGCCTTGCCTCCGGGAGGGGCAGACATGCGGCTCTCGTGGCAGCCCACGCACGATACCTGTTCCCCCGGCTGAAGATAGGTAATCGTCCGCATCGTCTGGTAGGCAAACCCGCGTTCATCAAGCGCCTGAAACATGAGGGGTTTCTGCGCGGGAACGGTGAAATAAGCCGAGCCGTCCTCCTCCACCGGTATCGTCCCCAGGATAGCGCGGCCGTTCTCCTCGCCCGCCAGCCCGATTGGAGGCGTATTGGCCTCGACCGTCAATTTCGGAAAAACCTGGACAATCCGAAGCTCTCTGATGGTGCCCCGCGGCACATCACCGAGTCCCTGGTATACATCCATCAGCGCCATCTGGCCCGTGGGCGGCGCGTTCTCGGGCAATTGGCTCGGCAGGACCGGCGGCGCGGGCCTCGGGCGCAACGGACAGGGATTCGTCGATCCGATATCCGGGTCGCGGTACAGCAGTTCGCGGTTGCCAAACGCGTCGAGCAGATAAATCCCCAGTGCGTTCCGCGCATTGGCGCCAGGCTCCCACACAAGGGGCGTCGGACTGTAGGCTACCAGGAAGAATTGCTCCGACAGGGGCCATGGCGCGGCGTAGTATTCGCGGATATCCATCGACTCGGCTTCCGGGAAGGCCACCTCCGGGGTAATGCGTGTCAGAGCGGCCTGCGCGTTGTTGTCGACCGCCGGATCGAGCACCACGATCGACCCTCCCGTGACTGAATGATGCGCCGATGCGGTGAAGACGACCTTGTTCGAGTCGGGGATCGGCTGCAACTGGAAGGCACAGTGCGGGCTGGGCGCGGCGTTCCCCCAGACGGCCACGGGGTTCGTGCCGTCGGGGCGGGCCGCCCACACATTCTGATGCGTTACGGCGTCACGGTCGATGTAGTCCCACCGGCTGTACAGAATGCGTCCGGAGTGCGCGACCATGGGGAACCACTCGTTGGTGTCGTGCCAGGAAAGGGTGCGGATGCCGCTCCCGTCAGCCTCCATGCGATGCAGGGTATACACGTGCCAGCGCGGGCTGAACTGCGCGCCGAAACAACGGGCGTAGCCTCTCCGGCGGGTCGAGGAGAACGCAATCCCGCCATCGGGAAGCCAGGTGGGCATCAGGTCGTCGAAGGGGCCGTCCGTAAGCTGGCGCAGGCCGGTGCCGTCCGAATTTATCTCGTAGATGTGATAGAAACCCTCATCGGAAGTGTTGTTAAGGCTCGCTATATCGAGTGTTTCCTTCGGACACTCGACGTAGGAAAACACGATCTTCCGGGCGTCGTACGAGAGGCGCGGCTCGAGAATATTGCCTCCCGCAAACCGGCCGCCCAGCAGGTCGCGGGTTGCGAGCGAGAAGCCGGGCCGTTCGACCACAAACAAGCCGCCGCCCGGCCGCGCGCGCCAGCCGAAATACTGCATGACCAGGTGGCTGTACGATGTCGGTACGCGCTTGCAGAAAAGCATCGGACCGAACTGCATCAGCGGATTCGCGAGTGCAAGTCTTCTCTTTAGCGTTCTGACGCGCACATACTCGGAGTGAAGCTCCTTCTCGGTACGCTGTCTCAGAGATGGCGCGTCCGCGCCGGCGGCGAGTTCCTCAACCACGGTCTCGCGGACATCGCCGGAAACATCGGGGGCCAGCTCGTCCAGCAGCCTGTGCGCCAGTCCGGTATGCTTTTCGATGCCCGCGATGAACCGGTCCCGCGAGCCATCAATGCCGTCTTCGCCGTGCCATTCGCGTTGCACCAGCGCCCACAGCGGAAGGGTGGTGCCAGGAAGAACCCCCGCGCCGATGCGCGCGCCCAGCGAATCGGCCGTGAAGGCAAGTTCACGCGGCAGGTTCTGGCCTTGTGCCAGGCCCTCGAGTGCCGCGATACCCTCGACCCAATGGCCGCGGTACGCAGACACGTAGACGCTGCATCCCGAACCCGCGCCGGAAGCCTCCGCAGCCGGGTCCGCCACGTCGATGGCCAGCGAAAGCACCTCGGGTTCCCCGGTCCATGCCGACGCCTGCCATGCCCGCCCGCCGGGCAACACCACCAGAAAGCCGCCATCATCCATCGGGCCGGCAAGCACGAACGCAGGCAGGCAGCCGAAATGCTCGACCGAGGCCGTCGCGCCGGGGCTCAAGTCCTGTTCGATAAAACCCATCGACGGCGTGAATCCATACAGCGTTGCGGTCCCGGCACTCGCGGCTGGTGGTGAGTCCATCTCGAAAGACCACCCGAACTCTCCCTGGCGCGTGGTCGAAAAACCGTCAGAGGCCTGAAAGCGGGTGCCATCCGCATAGGCGATGCACGGATCCCATTCCGTCGTGTCGTACGGAATGGTGCCGTTGTGGTCGACAACGAAACGGACGGCATCCCCTGTCTTGAGTTCAAGAGCGATGTCCGTCTCGACGCCCGTGTCGTCGCCGCCCGCGAGGACATGCTCCCACACGGTGGTGCGATTGTGGCGGATCGACACATGAACCCCGTCGCCTCCGCCGTTGTTCGTATCGCCTTTGCGCACGTTACCGGTTATGTGCACGCGGCCATCGCTCGGCGCGCGGAAGGTCCGCACGCTGGGCGTGACGTTTCCGGGGTGTTGCCAGTTTTTGCCGACCCGCGTCCAGTCAGGTCCTCCCCAAAACGTCGAGCCGTGCCATTCCTCCTGGCTGTAGGTGAGGGCGGTGTAGCGAAGTGCGTCTTGCGCGCCGCCCAGGCGCCATGACCACCTCGCGGTATGGCGGCCGGGGCCATCCGCGGAGAGGGACACGCGCACAAAAGCCGTTCCCGGAACCGGTTCGGCGGTCGAATGGCCGGTGCTCAGGCTTGCTTCCCAGCCCGCGGGCTCTTCCGTATCCGAGACAAAAGGCCAGTCCTGGAGGTCTTCCGAATGGCCGTAGCCGGAATTCATTCCAACGGCTGCCAGTGCAAGGAGAAATCCAGATAAGGGGATGCGCATTTTAGAACCTCCAATGCGTGTGCAGGCGGTAGCATATCCTATCGTTCGCAGTGATGGAAGTTACACCGCGAAAATGCCTACAATAGGCTTTCTTCATGCATTGGATGCCAGCATGGAAGTCATCGCATCTCAACTGAAACGGCCGGAAACCATCCTGTTCGACATGGGCGGCGTGCTGCACGACGCCAGCGTGACGTGGAGCGCCGAATCGTGGAACCGCGGTACGCCGCCGGACCTCGAGCGCCCCGAGCCGTTCGACTGGTTTCTCGCCATGTCGCGGGATTGTCTCGAACGGTTTCTCGCCCTCGAGCCGCCCCGTCCTGCGATGGACGTGCGGCCCGTCATCGTCGAGTGGTTGCGGAAGAGGGGTGAAGACGCCTCTCCGGAGGCCGTCGAGTATTGGCGCCGCTTCATGCTGTGGTGGGAAGCGCAGCCCATCTACGGTTTCGTGCGCCCGGCCCTCGAGCGTTTGCGTGCGATGGGGTTTCGTCTGGGTATCGTGTCGAACACCCTCATGCCGGGCGATGCGCTTCGTGTCAATTTCGCCAATGCGGGTATTCTCGAGTGCTTCGAGGCCGTGGTTTTTTCCGCCGAGGCGGGCGTGAACAAACCCGACCCGCGCATCTTCGCCATCGCCCTGGAAATGATGGGCGCGCGGCCCGATACAACGTGGTTCGTCGGCGACAAACCCCAGCGGGACGTGTTGGGCGCTCACCGCGCCGGTATGACCGCCGTGCTGGTGGACAGTGAACATGCTGCGCGTGTGAACGACAGCCCGGACCATATGCCGGATGTGCGTATCCGGGACATTTCCGAATTGCCGGAACTGTGCGATAGTCTGTAAGTGGAAATCAAGGAGTGAGCGGCATGAAACGACTTTTTGTGCTCGTAACGATTGGAGCCATTGCCATGACTGGTTGCGCTACGATGGGAAAAACCGGCCGCCGGGATGCACGCATTGATGTAATCGCCCACCGTGGCGCGAGCGCGGCAGCTCCCGAGAACACCCTGGCCGCGTTTCGGCTGGCCCACGAACTCGGGGCCGACTGGTTCGAGCTCGATTGCACCCTGACGAAAGACGGCGAGGTACTCTGCATTCACGACGGCAAGGTGGATCGCACAACCAACGCCGACGGCGAAGTGGCCCAGATGCTGCTCGCCGATCTCAAAAAACTCGACGCGGGCTCGTGGAAAGACCCGAAGTACGCGGGCGAACCACTGCCGACACTGGCCGAGACGCTCGATTTCGCCAGGAAGAGAATCGGCGTGTACATCGAGATCAAAAACAGCGACAACGACGCCGAGCTCGAGCAGGCCATTCTCAATTACGCCAGGGAGTTGCCCACGTTATCGCAGGAAGATGCCGTTGAAACCCTGAAACTCATCGCGAAGAGCGGCTCAAGATGGAGAAGCGGATCGTCATTCAATCCTTCTCGCCCATCTGCTGCGCGGTCGCCAAGCTGGCCGCGCCGGACCTCCGCGTCGAATTCCTGAGCGGTCTCAAGCCCGAAGAACACGACAAGTGGGAGGCCGGTGCGCGCTGGGTCTTCCTGCTCGGGCTCGACGGCTGGAACGCCAACGCCGAAGGCATCACCCCCGGCAGGCTCGCCGCCATGCAGGCCGCCGGCCGCACCGTCGCCGTCTGGACCGTCGACAATACCCCCGACATGCGCCGCTTCGCCGCCCTCGGCGTCAACGCCATCATCACCAACCGCCCCGACGCCGCCCTGCG
>CAZFOG010000208.1:0-11346 GCA_964520685.1 uncultured Nitrospiraceae bacterium
CGTGACGATCAGGATCGTAGCAGAGTCACTGACGCCGGTCAACCAGATACGTTTCTCCAAACCCATACTGTGAATGCCGCGTAACAGGCAAAAGTTTCACTTCATGCTCCGAGCCCCGAACCGCCGGGCAATCGCACATCAGAAAGCTGCAATACTCTGATTGTCGAATGTGCCCACACCAGCAGGAAACCCAACCGATGACGGCCTGTTCGGAGGCCGCCGCCCTGCCGCTGGATGGAGTTGCGCGCGCTCCTTACACGCATCCCTACCGCAAACGCCAGCGAAGCAGTGACTTCAGGCGCTGCCAGTAACCCGGCCGCCGCGCCGATTGCGTTTCCGCAGGCATTGGGGCCGCCTGTGCCGCCGGCAGCGGCGTGGCAGAAAACTGCTGCCGCGCATTCCTGTGTTGGCTGTACAAGTCAAGGATGGCCATCCGAAACTCGCCCGCCGTTGCGAATCGAGCAGCCGGAGACCGGGCGGTCGCTTTGGCGAAAAACACATCGCAACTTTTGGGCAGGATGGGCACAATTCCAGTGATAGACTTGCCATCCTCCGGTAGTTGCCCGGTGAGCATTTCGTAGAACATGATGCCGAGAGCATAGATATCCGTGCGCCGATCCACGTCGGCCGCGCTGATGAGTTGTTCGGGGGAAATGTATTGACGTTTGCCAAGGGTCACCCCGATTCGCGTGAACGCCGGCTCGGTATCGGTAAGTTTCGCGAGACCGAAATCCAACAGGCGGATAGACCCGTCGGCGAGCACCATGACGTTCTCCGGCGACAGGTCCCTGTGGATGGTCACACTATGCGCGTGTTCGAGGGCATGGGCCACCAGGGCCAGGATACGAACGGTTGAGCCGAGTCCAAGCTGCGTCCGCTCCTGGATGAGTTCCCGAATGCTCCGGCCTTGCACATAGTCCATGGTGTAGAAGACCAGGTTCCCGTAGCGAAACGCGTCGCGAATTCGAACGATACCGGGGTGGTTGAGCTTGCGAATGGTGCGCACTTCCCTGCCGAACCGGTGCAGGGCTACGCCGCTGGTGGTGTATTCAGGGCGAATCGTCTTGAGCGCCATGGGCTCACCGGTTTTGTGGTCCACGACCAGATACACCATGCCCATGCCGCCTCTGCCGAGGGCTTTCTTCACCTCGTAGCGTTTTGCGATGTATTCGCCCGGCTGGTATTCACTCTTTGCGGTCTCTGGTGCCATGATGTCAGTCCGTGCCTGTGCAAGCCAATCTGCGAGTGTCCTTTAGCATACGCCCCGCAATTCCGGGCGGCCCGCTCCGAATCTCCGTGTTACGAACATATCCGCAACCGGTTCATCTTACACCGAAAACGTATCTTCTGCGACAGGCACGTTTCGTCAGATTGATCATCCCTCTCCCTGCCGCTACTATGTGCCGAATACGGGGAGACCCTGACCGGGGGGAAATCATCCGATGGAATCCGAAGAGAGCGGCGCCAGCGATACGAAAGTCGTCGCCACACCTCCGCGCGGGCTGGCGCTGCTGATGGTGCTGGGTCCCGGCCTGGTGTGGTGCGGCGAATACATTGGTTCGGGCGAGGTTGTTCTGGCGACCCGCACGGGCGCGATGATGGGCGTCATTGTGCTGTGGGCGCCCGCTATGGCCATTTTTGCGAAACTCTGGATCGGTTTGGCTGGGGCACGCTATACGGTCTGTACCGGCGAATGCATGATCGATATGCTGAGCCGGACGCCCGGTCCGCGCAACTGGGTGATTTGGCCCGTCATGGTCGGCCAGGTCTGTTCAGGCGCGATATCCACGGGGGCTCTGGCGAGTGTCGCGGCGATGTTCGCTTCGTACTTTATCCCTGTCCCGCCATTTATTCTGGGGTGGGCGATTACCCTCGGGGTGATAGCCCTCGTTTGGAGTGGACGGTTCGACCCCCTCAAGAAGGTCATGTCGGTGCTCGTGGCCGTGATCGTCATCGGGGTATTCGATGTTGCGCGGACAACCTGGCCAGGCTGGGGCGAGGTGCTCTTTGGGCTCTTTGGCTTCCAGGCGCCTGATCTGCCGGCGTGGGCGGTTAAAAACTACGGGATTGGCCCGTCACCCTGGGGCGAGATCCTGCCCCTGCTTGGCTGGGCGGCCGGCGGTTTTGCCAGCCAGGTCTGGTACACGTACTGGGTGTTTGGAGCAGGCTATGGCATGGCCAAAGGAAAGGGCTACGGCCAACCCCTTAATCCGGATGAACTCAAGCGAGTCGACTTCGAAACTGCTCATCGCCTGAAGGGATGGTGCCGGGTCGTCTATGCGGACGCCACGGTGGCTTTCTTGATAGGGGTGACCGTAACGTCGGCCTTCATGATCGCGGGCGCTGGAGTTCTGCGTCCCGTGGAAGTCGCGCCGGATGGGTCTTCGGCGGCACTCGAGCTGTCGCGCATTTTCAGCGACCGGTGGGGGCCCGTGGGCGCGCACCTCTTCATCCTGGCCGGCCTGGCCGCCATGCTCAGCACCATGCTCGGCCAGTTCGCGGGCTGGCCCCGGTTGCTGGCGGACAGCTTCCGGCTGCTGGTGCCTGCGGTCGGACGCTACCCCTGGAAGAAGCAGTTTCGCGTCATCCTCATAGGCTTTGCCGTTTCCAACATGGTCATCGTCTACACCATGGGGCTCAAGCCAGTCTTTCTGGTGCAACTCTCCGCCGTCCTCGACGGGCTTCTGCTGACGCCCCTCCAGGCTCTTGCCGTGGGCCTCGTGCTCTATTTCGTCATGCCGAAACTCTTCTCCGAAGAGGTCCGGCGGATACTTAAGCCCAGCCCCGTCTTTGCCATCGGACTGGTCCTCGCCTTCCTGGTCTTCGGCTATTTCTGCATCGCCCGACTTCCCGAGACCCTCGGCCTCTAGCAACCAAAGCAACCGCATCAAATCCCATCCGCCTCGCCCAGCGAGGTTACATTCTTATTGTGTTTTTTATAATTCTTACTCTTACCAACCGAACGAAACCTCATTTGCCGGGTGCAGTGTTGCCCACTCTTCCCCCTGCCGAAATGACGGGATTCGTCAATCTGACGAGCGAGCAATCGTCAATCTGATGGAAATGCGCCCTTAACTCCGGAGCATTAATGGAATTTCCGCGGTTATGCCATGGCACGCGGATTGCGTCCCTCATTGGCAGACGACCAGTGCCACGCTGCGGGGAATTAGCGCGACACAAGGCGCGAACGAGCAATGTGAAGGGCGAAGGGACGAGGGGAAAGGTCCTGTAACCGCTCATGCTCGTCAATTTCAAGCGGCTCCCGAATCCTAATCGAGCACCTGCGCTCGAATGTCTCAGGTTGGCCCGATCCCATTCTCTTCCTTCCTTTGCCCGGGGATATTTGTCGCAAGAGCCCTGTTGATGGCAAGATTGAGGGGCGCTCCTGACGTTTGTACAAGCCATACGGTGGTCACCAGAGAGGGTCTGATCGTGAAACCCAACACGCTTGCGATAGTCCTGTGTGTGTGTTCATTCCTGGTATTCGCAGCCAGTGCCCAGGAGCCGCAGACACCCGCTACGACCGGCATCGAGATTGACCCGTTGCCCCCGCTTACGGAAGAGCCCGGTTTTGAATCGCTGTTCGACGGCAAGACGCTGGACGGTTGGAGGGCCGCGGACATGAGTTTCTGGTCGGTCGAGGAGGGCGCTATTACGGCCAGGATCACCGAAGAGCATCCCACAATCCGCAACCATTATCTCGTCTGGCAGGGTGGGAAGCTCGACGATTTCGAGTTGAAACTCCGCCACCGCATTGTGAGCCCCGACGGCGTGAACGGGGGTTTTCAGTTTCGCAGTGAGATGTTCGACGGCGATATCCCCGATGATTGCCGCGGCTACCAGGTCGACAACAATACGCAGACGCCCTGGCTGGTGCGGTTATATGACGAATTCGGCCGCCACACCCTCGCCTGGCACGGCGAGAAGACGGTCTTTGCCACGGACGGCACCCCGGTGACGACAAAGCTCGAAGACGCGTCAGGTCCCCCCCGTTTCAAGCTCGAGGAATGGCACGAATACCACCTCATTTGCCGCGGACCGGTTATCACACTGAAAGTCAACGGCCGGACCGTTGCGGAAGTCGTCGACAACGATCCCGCTCAGCAGGATTTCTCCGGCATTCTCGCCCTCCAGCTGCACAGCGGTCCGCCCATGACCGTGCAGTTCAAAGACATCCGTTTGAAGCGGCCCGGTGGGAAGAAGACCGGCAACGAATAGCCGTTCGGCGCGTCTACAGCGGCCAGAACCACAGAATGAGGGGAACGGCGGTTCCGATGACGACGATGGACAGGGGCAAGCCCATGCGCCAGTAGTCGCCGAACTTGTATCCGCCGGGGACCATCACCAGCGTGTTCGACTGATGCCCGATGGGCGTGAGAAAGGCGCAGGAAGCACCGACTGCAACCGCCATGAGAAACGGGTCGGCGGAGGCCTCGAGACTGTGGGCGAGTTCGAGTGCTACAGGGGCGGCAAGCACGCCGGCCGCCGCGTTGTTGATGATGTTCGATAAGAGCATCGTCGCGGTCATCAAGATGACGAGCGTTACGGCGGGCGGCGCGGACTGGCTCACCGCGAGCAGCCCGTCCGCAATGAGTTTCGAGCCGCCGGTGTTTTCCATTGCCTGACCGATAGGCAGCATGGCCGCCAGCAGCACGATGACAGGCATGTCGATGCTCTTGTAGATATCGCCGGGGGAGAGCAGACCGGTAAGCACCATGGCTACTGCTCCGCCGGTCAGGGCCACCGCGGCCGGGACGAGTTCGAGGGCGATCAAGGCCAGCGCCGCGCCGAAAATGACGGTCCCGAGCACTACCTTGCGGGGTTTGCCGATGGTGAGACCGCGTGAGGCGAGGGGCAGGCACTTGAGGTCTTTCAGGCCCGTCTGCAGCGACTCTTCCTCGCCTTGCACGAGCAGGATGTCGCCCGCGGCAAACCGGAGCTTGCTGAGGCGTTCGTGCAGGCGGTGGCCCTGGCGGGCGACGGCGAGCACGTTGACGTTGTTGCGCCGGCGCAGGTCGAGGTTGCCTGCCGTTCTTCCAACGAGCATCGAATCGGGCGTGACAATGGCTTCGACCAGGTTGAGATCACCCTTCTTCGTGTCTCTTTTCTCGGCGGCTTCGTTGTCTTGCTCATCCTCTGCGTCCTTGTCCGCCTTGGCGGCCAACTCGAGCCCCGTGATGTCCAGGACGGCCTTGAGGCTTTCCGGATCGGCCTCCACCAGGAGCATGTCATCCTCGCGCAAGAGGCGGTACATCGAGGGCATCTGAATCCGCTTCTCGTCGCGAACCAGGCCGATGATGACGATGTCGGCATCATCCTCGACGGCCGCGACCAGGTCGTGGAGCGTCTGGCCCACGTACTTGCAGGCTTCGGGGACGCGCAGCTCGGTGAGGTAGGTGCTGATCTCGAACAAATCATCGGGGGAAGGGCCATTCTGCCGTTGCGGCGTGAGGCGCCAGCCGAGCAACGCGATGAAGGCGAGGCCCCCCAGAGTCAACCCGGCGCCTACGGGCAGGAAATCGAACATGCCGAAGGCCGACGCGTCGGCGTGGGTTCGGTACGTGGAAATGATGATATTGGCGGGCGTGCCGATCAGCGTGAGTGTGCCGCCCAGCAACGAGCCAAAGGCCAGCGGCATCAGCAGGAAAGACGGGGAACGGCCGTCCTGGCGCGACATCCACACCGCCACGGGCATGAACAGGGCCAGTGCGCCCACGTTGTTCATGAACCCGGAACACAGCGCTACTAGCCCCGTGAGCGTGGCGACTTGCACGAAGGGCCGGCTGCCCACGCGCGTGAGATGGCGCGCCAGCGTGTCCACCACGCCGGCGTCCAGCAGGCCGCGGCTGAGCACCAGCACTGCCGCTACGGTCACTACGGCGGGATGCCCAAGCCCCATGAACACCTGGCCGGGCGGCACCAGCCCCGCAACGGCAACAACCAGTAACGCCAGCAGCGCGACTACATCGTACCGCCAGCGGTTCCAGACAAACAGAACCAGGGTCGCTCCCAGAACGGCGAATACGAAATATTTCTCCATGCTCGCGTTCCCACCCGTCTGCGTGCAGTTCGGACGCAGGCCTGCGCATCCATGCGTTTATATACCCGGCAACCGGTGCTTCGCCCGCCGCACCGGCCCGCGGCATTTTAGCACAGGGCCTCTCCCCCGGCCGCAAAATCTCCTGTTGCGGCAGATGAACCCCGGCTCGAACCCGAAGGGAACATCGGGCAGGCCGGAGTGCATCTACACGTGCACTCTAATCAATGGACTAATGATTCACGCCCCTTTCGGCAGATGTATAGTTACGTTCTTGACAATTCGCGGGGGCAAAGGTATACAGAATGCAAGAGTTTGTGGATGTTCGCCGGCAGGGGCTTGGAAATGAACTCTCATGCGGGGGAAATCGCCGGATTCACGGCTTGCTTGCGTTTTCAATCCCGCCAGAGGTCTGCCTGACGGGGTCCTGCGGTTGCGAGCGTCCTGTTCGCCAGGAGGGATATCCAATGGCTGAACGTGTCCGTTCTTTCAGCAGCCACATGCCCTTTCTGCTGCTCGCCATACTGTGCGTGGCAGGGTCGAGCGTGGGCGCCGTTGCCGGGGATGAGGCTTCGGAACCGGAGCGCGAGCAGGAGGCCGCGCTCGGGCTCGCCAACGCGCGGGCCGCGCTGGATTCGGGGGATATCGTCGCGGCGGGAGCTGCCCTCATCCAGGTAGTCGATGCATTCCCGGACACCCGGGCCAAGTTCGATGCGTACCCCATGCGGGAGGACATCCTCGAACGAGTCTCCTCCGGCAGACTGCCGGTCGAGGTTCTGGCTGAGTTTGATGCCAGGCTTCCCGCCGTCAAGGACCTCAAAACCGCCGAGGCCCGGCACATCCAGCATGCCTTGTTTCTGAGCAGGGCGAATCTCTTGGGGAAGATGGGCCTGACGGAACCCGCCCAGAGCCAGCTCCAGTCTGCGGGAGAGAGTATCCTCGAGACCCTGGCCGCCTACCCGGATGAGCCCTGTCACATTGGCGCGGTGCCAGTTGTGTTCGAGGCGGCCGTCACGTACGCGCCGGAGTATGCACAGGCGTACGCGAAAACCCTCGAGACGTATGTCGCCCGCTCGAGACCGTCACAGGCGGCGTTCTGCGCGCGATATGCGCTTGCCGGGTACTACCTGCACGAGGGCATGGAGCGCAAGGCCGCGGAGAGACAGATGGCGGTTCTGTTGAACGCGGCCTCGAATGCGTTCGTAGCGGAAGCGGTTGCAGACCCGTATCTCCACGACAATGAGAAGGCGTGTTTCCTGTGGGCCAAGGGCTATGCGGCCTATGAGATGGGACAGCATCAGGCAGCGTTGGGGGTGTTTCAGCAAATCTCGGCGGAATTGCCCAATTCCGGCCGGGAGAGGGAGTGGGCGGAAATCACCATCCCCGCGGTGTACAAGAAGCTGTATCCGGATGACCCCTCGCTTGCCCGAGCGGCGTATGAGGACTATTTGACCACCCACACAGGCCATGAATACGCCCAGTGGGCAATGCTGGAACTCGGCAATATCGCTCTCGACGCGGGCCGGCTTGACGAAGCCGTGAGCTATTTCTCCCGGGTGGAAACGGAATTTCCCGCAGGAGATGCCGTGCCGATGGCTTCGTCGGGCATCGAAAGGGCTATTGAACTGAAGGCCCTGGAGCCGGGCGCCGAAACGCATTAGCCGAATCGGCGGCTTTTTGCGCGTGGCTGTGGAGTTGCGAACTGCAAGGCGGGAGAAGCACGATGAAGCGCGGCAGAGCGAGTCGGGGCCGGTTGAACCGGTTGACTGTTGTGATGGCATGCCAGTGCATGGCTCTTATTTTTGCATCGGGGGACGCGTTGGCGCTCCCTCCCCAGATCTACTACGACCTGACGTTGCAGATTCAGGATGAAGCCAAGAATCCCGGCACCCTATCGCCTGCGGCGGGGGTCCGTACGTATCTTTCGGGCACCCAGGTGACGCTTGAGGCCACGCCCAATGCGGGTTGGGTTTTCAGACATTGGCGTCTCGGTGAGGAAACTATCGACGCCAATCCCTGCGCCATCACCCTGGACTCGGACAGGCTTATTGTCGCGGTCTTTACGGAGCGTTTTTCCCTGTCCCCCACGGTCGTCGGGAAGGGAACCATCGCTGTCGAGCCCGAGCTGCCTGAATACGCGGGCGGGGCGCGGGTGCAGTTGACGGCCACCCCCGCGGCCGAGTGGACCTTCAGCCACTGGGAATGCCCGGGCGACCTTTCGGTGGACGGGGCGACGGTCTCGCCGGTTGATGTCGTGGTCGATCGGGATGGAAAAATCGTGACGGCGGTGTTTCGAAGCGCCCACGAGTTGGTGGTCGCAACCCTCGGGGGTGGCAGCGTCGCGCTCAATCCTGACCCTGGCGGGCACGTGGCGAACGTTGCCGGCGGCGCGCAAACATTCCACTACAACGCAGACATGACTGTCGAACTTACGCCCATTCCGGACGCCGGCCACGAAATGGGCTGCTGGGTGATGGTCAGCAAGCTGAACACAGTGTGGATCGACTACAACCCCGGGCCTGTCTACGTGAAAATGGAGGTCTACCGCTCGGTGACGGCCATGTTCAAGCCGAAAGAGGGCCACAGTGATGCGACGACCGATTTCGTGGTGCCGGTTCTGGGACCGGGGCAGGTGGTTGTCGAGTACCCCAACCGGCCCGCTCGGCTCACGTCATCCCTTGTGAGGGACAGTGTGCCCGCAGGCGAGACCGTAACCGCTACGGCGGTGGCGGCTGATCCCGACGCGGGCGTGTTCACGTGCTGGGAAATCGTCTCGGGCGGGCAGACCACGTATGTGACGGACGAAACCATCGAGATTACGGCCGACACCAGTGCCACGGCGCTGTATCTTGGCTATGCCGACCCAAAGGCTGTGTTTGTCAGCCCTGTCTCGACCCGGGTGCTGGGGGAAGGCTCGATCAGTATCGGCGAGGGCACGTTTATGTTCTCGACGTACAACGTCCCCGGAGACCCCCGCAGCGGGTTCAGCACGCTCCACCTGTTTGCGACGCCCGCTCCGGGATGGGTATTCAAGCAATGGTGGAACGTGCCGGATGATCTCAAATCAACGCATGTAACCCTCTCGTTACTGGGTAGTCACGACGTGATCGCCGAGTTTGTCGAGCGGCAGGGCATGGATGCCCTGGATTTCACCGGGGATTTTCAGGCGTTCCTGACGGATATCAAGGACCGGGTGGAGCTCGAGAGTCCCGGCATTCTCGAGTTCGACACGGGCCTGGTGGAATACATTTCCGGCAAGCCAAGGGTCAAGCTGCTTCCCAATGGCATACCCGATGTGGCGGAGCTCGCCCTGCTCCAGGGCATACTGCAGGACCCGAAGTTCGAGCTGAGCCATGCGGGCGGGGTGTCCCATACCCAGTTGTGGGAGTACTACCAGACCAATCTTGCGCGGGCGACGGAGGAACTGGCCTCGCTCGAGCCGCACATCCAACGGTTGACGGCGGCCTATATGACCCTGGGCTCGTTTGGGCACCGCGAGACGATGCCGTATTACCTCAACGAGATTTTCGGCGTCCAGGTGAATCCGGATAGATACCAACTGTGGGCTGGTCGACGCTTCGACGAGCGGGGCGACGTGGATAACGACGGAAAGTGGAATGTCGAGGAATGGCGCAATACCGTGAAGGCCAGCAATGGCGTGGTGGACATGGATACGGTGGCACGGTTCGTGGCCGCGGCGATGAACCGCGAGTCGGACGGGCTGGATCAAGACGACGGCCTCGGCCCTAACGAGTTCCGGTTTCATTGGCCGGTGGTTCCGAAAGTGCCGTCAACCCCGTGAGCCTGCCCGTAACCGTGCTGTTGTTATCACGGCCAGGCTTCTTGTGCCGGTTTCCAAGAGAAGCTGCGGAGTGACAGGCGTAAATGAGTGCCACCGCTTGTCTCTGTACTACTGTCTTTTGAAATACGTGCAAGCCGCAAAGATTTTGGCGGAAGAGGGACATAAGCTACTTATTTTCAAGGTCTCATCTCCCCCCTTGGAGTCCCTCCGGTGTGGGACCGGCGCCCTCGCCGGTCGGTCTCATATTATCGTCCACGGTTGCGCTGCCCTTGAACGGCCGATTCCCCCCTTGCGCCCCACGCACACCTGCGCTATACTGCCCATGTGGCACGACATCTGAAATCCGCCATACCAAGCACGGCTGCAATGCCAATACGAACAATGAGTCCAAGAAAATGAAAAACGCCACGGAAAATTGTAGTCTGTCTCTGAGTAGTCTGTCCCTGAATTTCTTGAAACCGTCAAGGTGAGCTTTAGACTGACGCTCCGCGCGGAGAATAAAATGCAGATAATAAATAGAATAGGTCAATATAATAAAAACATTGCAGAGATACTAGCACATGTTTCTTATCACATTCATCCCAATATTATTGGATATATTTGCAGCCAAAATAATAATGATTATGGATATTTCAAACAATTGTTTGGAAACTTAATTGACTTGGATAATTTTCTATTTCCTGGTTCAGCGTGTGTTTTTCCAGGTGTAATTAGGTATGTAAGGGGTAAGGGGAAAAAAAAGAAGTACAATAAAAGTTATAAAGCAATTATTGATGACAATACATTTCCTCGTCATATTTGGTGTTTCTTAGTTAATGGTAAGACATATAATGGTCCAAATTGGAAAGAGACAAAACTTGACGAATTTGAATTAGCCCACATTTTTACCCACAAGAGTTCAGAATTTGAATTCGAAAGGCAAGCATTCTCTCAATTTGATGAAAATCATATCCCTTATGGTGAATTCACTTGTGCTGCTAACGTTGTACTATTACCGAAAGGGACAGTAAGGCCAACTGATAATTCAGTAATTATTAAATCAGTATTCTATAAAAGATTTATAGATTTATACGGAGAGAATATTTTGGGTGGAAGAAAAGGTTTTAATGAAAGAATAGTACCTGAATGGTATAAAAATCTTGAATGGAATGAACCTTTTCTTCCAATAGATTGGAAGAAGAATATCAAAAATCTTATGGAATATAGGAAAAAAAGAATTACAGAGATAATAGAGAAAGAAGTCTAACAACTGCTTCAACCTGACTCAGCGGTTTGTCACAGTTTGTGCAACTCGCTGCGCTCGTTGCGCACAAACTTCGCCAATTCCGCTTCGCAGGTAGCGTGTGTCAAATTGCGCGCTACCCAAGCAGCGCCGAATGCATCACATGTCAAACCCCTCTTTATGCGCCATACTGTTGTCATGAAATGGGGTCTGCAATACAGGCAAGCGCATTGACCTGCCCCCAATTTATGTACCACTCAGAGTGAGAGGGTTTACCTCGATTCG
>CAZFOG010000209.1:0-7183 GCA_964520685.1 uncultured Nitrospiraceae bacterium
TTTATCACTTTTGACTCTATAAAACGGAACACCAACTTCCCAAGGTGGTTCTTCCCAAGTTTGTTTAATTAACATTCTGTGGTGTACTAGATCAAGATGATCCAATTCCTTCCACCATGAGAAATTGTGAATTCTTACTGGTAAATAATTATTTAAAGTTGTAAAGAAATTTCTTGAATGATTAGCATAACCAGTATGACCAAGGAAACTACAATGTCCCAATATTTTATTAAATAACATTTTGCCTCCGAAAAGATATTTATCGGCAAGACCTAGATAAGATCTTGCCGATAAAATCAAATTATTTCACCTTCTTGAATTTCTTGATCTTCAACAACATCAATAATTTCACAATTAAATTCTCCCTTAATAACACTTTTCTTTGATTTCATATCTGGAAGAAATAAACTTGGAAATCCTCTATCAATTAAATCATCAACAATTGGAGCTTTCTTATTTTTATCTCCTTCTCTTAATATTCTCCCAACAACTTGAATAAGAGATTTTTTACCAGCTAAATTTGTAGCTAATATAAGAGAACTTAGTTGTTGAAAATCAAATCCTTTGCCAATATATGCATATGTTCCAATCAGAACATTTACATTCTTTTTATCAATTTCTTCTTTTTCATCACCATAAAACCTTCGATGATCTATTTCTTCTTTATCTAATCTCTCAGAAATTAATTTAACTTGAGCTTTAGTAAAACATAAGACAAGTATAATATGCCCTTCACTAAGTCTTTTTTTGATTAATTTGATAATCAAATTAAGATAATTTGAACTTTTTACAATAATTGAATTATAAAAAGCTTTGCGTTTAATATAGTCTGACATTTTACCAAGAACAAACGCATATTTTCCAGTTAAGCCACTATCATAATGATTTAATATATAAGTTGGTTTAAGCTCATAATGTTTTGTTTCGTATATAAGCTCCCCAATGGTATTTTTCATTAGAATTTCAGCAATTCCAGATTGAAACGGTGTAGCTGAAAGTCCTAGAAAATTCTTTGTTCGAAATAATAGAGAAGCTTTAGCAAACTTACTACTACTTGAAGTGTTGTGCACTTCATCATAGATAACTAATCCGATTTTGGCAGCATCCATTAATTCAAAGTTTTTATGCATGTCTGTTTTAATTTTAGATAGCAATGTTTGAACAGTTGCAATTATTACAGGTTTATCAATCACGAAATGTTTGCCTTTGATTAATCCAATTTCTTCTGCTTTAAGATCTGTGAATGTTAGAAAAGATTCTATCCATTGATTCATTA
Source organism: uncultured Nitrospiraceae bacterium (assembly GCA_964520685.1). Classification (GTDB taxonomy): domain Bacteria; phylum Hydrogenedentota; class Hydrogenedentia; order Hydrogenedentales; family SLHB01; genus UBA2224. Next base: position 1,277 of record CAZFOG010000209.1, read on the forward strand.
AATTCTCGTTATCTATTATAATACAAATTTTTAATCCCAACTGGGCAGCAATAAACGTGCTCAAGACAGTTTTGCCAAGACCTGGTCTAGCTTTGATAATTCCATTAATTTGACCATGATTTTGATTGTATGTATTGATAACGGATTGAACAATATCAATCTGCTCGGGCCGAAGTTTACCGATGAATTTAAAGAAAGTTGGTTGAAAATTTGGAGATTCTCTACTTTCAAAAACTTTTACTCCATTTGGAAAGTTTTTATAAAATAACCTAGGCAGAAATATACGATCTTCTGTTTCATATAATTTAATATCTTCAAATCCTTCTGCTAGATGTGGATACTTGTTTAAAAATGTTTCAACATCGTCTTTTGGTATGAATGTCCACACTATATCATCTCCTCTTTTATATAATTATTCTTATTTGATTTCTTTTTCTTCATTACAAGATTCTTCACTTTGCTCTTTTTCATTAGTTCGAATAGTTGCTAATAGAATTAATAATCCAAGACAAATGATTATTAAGCAATCCCATACAGACCAAATATTTAAAATATATTTTAATCCTTTGAGTATTAGAAGAAATACAGAAATTCCGATCATGAATACTGCACCTTCTCTAAATAAATTTCGGATCAAATTTATATTCTTTCGCATAATTATTATACTCCTTTTAGATTATTTAAACGATCACGAATTTTCTTTATAACCAAATATTTATCTTTTCCAGGGAAAGTTATTATAGTATCAACTTTATCAGTTATTTGATTGCATTGTTTCCAATTTGCATTCTTCAAGAAGAAATTTAATTCGTAATCTACTAACATATATTTCTTTTGTCCATTTTGATCTATGTAAATTTTGAGAATCTTATTATTTATTTCTCGAACATCAAAGAATGTTAGATCCGGTGTTACTTTATTGATAAATTTATCATCATTTGTTGGTATAACTAAATCTTCTTTTGTTGATTTTTTATTATTTTTTTGGACCTGTGGAATCATTGTAACTTCTTCCTGAGGTTTAATTTGCTCTTGTTTGAACAGATTCAGAACAGATTGGAAATTATTTTTAAATTTGGACAAATTTTCTGGATTATAATTTGCTGCACTTGGATGCATAACTGGAACAATTGTCATATTATTATTAGTGAATACTTTTCCAGCTAATGCCGCCACTGAACCTTTAAGTCCAAACCAATCAAATGCTTTAGCTCCTAGTGGAACATAAATTTTTGCTGGAAATGTTTGCATAATTATTTCAACTAGAGGTTTACATCTAGCTTTAACATCATCTGGATTTTTAATTTCATTTTCATTTTTAGTGTGACATAAAATCACATTATAGATTGCCCATTTTATGTTGTTTGGAAGCAGAGACATTCTCTCTCTTAATATCTTTCCAGCTTTACCAACAAATGGTTTCCCGATCTCAACTTCTTCAGTTCCTGGATTGAGACCAATAAACGCTATATCAATTTCTTCTGAATCTATTACATTTGTGTCCATTATAACTGTTGGCTTACCAAATAATTCACATCCTTTGCATTCATCTCTTGCAAGAATAAATTCTTTGGCTTGATTACAAAATGTTTTTATTCCTGGTGGTAACTCTTTATAAATATCTAAGACACCAGTATTTACTTTGGGGCTTGTTGGGGAAGTAACAGCGGTCACTTCTTCTAACTTTAAAGTGCTCTTGCCGCTATTAATGTGTTTATCAATATCCTCAATATCTTTAAACGTAATTGAATTTAAATTAACAAGATCATAAAAATAATTCATTTCAGAATCATTATAATTCTTATCATAAATTTTATCAAAAAACTCATATAATAATTCTTTAATTTTCTGTTTATTCTTATCTGCTAATTCTGTATTTTTAAGATACAATAATTTTTCAGGAATACTCTTTCTTGTAACTCTATTAACATCTAGTAAATAAACTAGACTATATAATAAATTTACAGTATCGAATCTATTAAATTCATATAAAGAATTTAAATATTTATTAATATACCATGTCATATGTGGTGTATTATACGTATACAACATGAATCGTTTTATAATATTATTATCAATTTTATATGTATCTATAATATTCTCTAATTCCTCTTTTTTTCTTCGGTTGCTAAAGAACCAATTTGTAATAGCTTTTAGACCATTAATATAACTTGGTGGTTTTTTCTTAATAATATTTGATTTTGATGCCATTTTTTATATCCTTTTTTAATTAATGGTTGCGTCTGGTGGTTTGTTTATTTCTTTTTTTAGAAATTCATTAAGAGCACAATTTGATTTAGAAATTTCAGAAACACTACTAACATTATTTATCATGATTTTACACATTTCTGACATTGCTAAGTTAATAAAATGAATCCATTGAAATATTTTATATAATATAAAAAATTGAAAAATAATCACACAAATTAAAATAACTACCGAACCAATTAAAATCGTTGAAGTTGTCATAGTTTTTGTATCCTTTATTATAATATTTCTATATAAAAATTGAAAAATTAAAAAATAATGAGGGCCAACCATCGGCCCTCTTTTCCAGGAAAGGAGTCTCAAGTCTATCTACTTCCCGATATAAATAGATCATTGAGTCCACCTCGGATATGGTTGTTGCTAGATTCAAAGCATCTAGATCGGAGGTGGTTGGGTATCACAAAAACGGGAACGGAATTTAAATAACATCCTGATAGATTATATCAGAACACGAAAGAATTGTTGGTTTAATGGAACTACTATCAAATATCTTATCTGCGTAAGATTTAATTTGTTCTTTAATTTCTATTACATCATCATCACTATCAATTTCAATTTGAAATTGTACAGGGTATACTACCTCACATGCTATCATTTTTTTCATCGATTCTCCTTATTATACATAGTCATCACTACTAATATTCAACTCTGAAATTTTTTAGTAACTTGTAAATCGGTATCGATTAAGAGTGTTTACTATAAAATTATTCCAGAAGTTTCTATTTACTTTTTCTGGAAGATTACTATTTTCTGACAATTTTTCTACTTCAGAAATTAGATTGTTTAATTCTGGAGCCACTACTGATTGATAGTCTAATTTACCTTGTTTAATTTGTAACAAAAATTCTGCTTCTTTTAATGGAAATGTAATCGTATTTTCTGTTAGAATTTGTTTAACCTGGTAAGCGGCGCGAAATGCATGTGAGATAGCTTTCCAATCAATCCCCTCATTAGCTGCTGCTTTTCTGGCTCTTTCACCATAATTATCTACGAATGTTCCTATAATTTCGTGCGCATGTTGAATATGAATTGTTTCACCAAGTTTTCGTCCACACACTTCATAATATCTCATACCATTTTCATTTGGTGGATGTTTGAAGATGTGTTCACCATTTGGAAGATTATCCCAAATTGATCGCAAGGTTGGGTTAGGACTATATTCATATTCAGTATACATATAATCATTTAAAAAATCTAATACTCTTTGAGCATCATTTAATCTACTACCTTTAATTCCATATTTAGAAGCTTGCCTGCGGGCATATCCGACAAATGCTTTAAGATTTTTTGTATAGAACATTTTTCTGTTTTTAATAATTTCATCCCAAATCGAATTTTTTTCAATGATCATGTTATCTGGTGCATGTAGCATGTCGATAGCTACAGTTTCTCCTTCACACGCTAGATGGATAAAGTAATGTAATGAATACATTTCTAGATCAACATCTTTTGAGGTGTTCTTAGAGGAATTGTTATTTTTTGTTGATTCATTAATGCTTTTTGGAATTTCATTAAGCAGTATTTGTTCTTTAGACGGTAAGAATACTCCTTTAAAATCATTATCTGATTCAGGAGTGCTCGTGCCGTATAAATGAGAACCAAAGATTGTTTTAACAATTATTTCTTGCTTATACATAATCATCCCCACTTATATTCAACCTCGAAATCTTCTTTTTTGGCAATTTAGCAATAACATCTTTTATAGGATCTTTAAAAGTTTGAGATTTAACAACTGTGGTCGATTGAGGTTTTTCAGTTTTTGTTGTTAATTTGATATCACTTTGATTTTCATCAGTTATTTTATATTTTGGTGCAGGTTCAAATTGAATGTTAAATTTTTCTTTATCAATGATCGCGAAATCGTCTGTGCAGAGAATTTCAAGATCTACTATATTTGGTATTCCAAATATAATTTTATTGACTACTTTTGCGTTTCTAGATTTAAAATCGGCAAGATCTTCAATATCGATATATTTATTGATTGAAAAATATACACCCTTTAAAGATATATTTCCTAATATATCTTTCATCTCTGATAAATTTTTAAGCTTACAAAATTCTTTTGCAAAATATTCTTCAACTTCTGGTGCTATAATTTGACAAAGTACTAAATATTTTCCAGAGTCTTTTAAGTAGTTTGGATCAATTCCAGTTAGTGCTGTTAATATTTCCTCTTGTTCTGTATCTGAATCGTTTTGATTTGTTATTTCAGGTTCTAAAGATTTAATATCATCAAATTTTTCTATTTCTTGTTCTTCAATCATTTGATTCGATTTAGTTTCTTCTAAAGACATAATTTGAACTGCTCTTTTTGCTTCCTCTGTAAGAATATTATCTTCCATTTCTTCAGATGATTTTTGTTTTGTTAGATTTTTTAAATATTGATTATTAATCTCTACTAATTTATTTTCAAGATCATTTATTATAATTGGGTTCTCTTTAACTTCTGAGATTTTTTCTAATTCTTGATGATCTATAATTTCAACAGTTTCTGGAACTACATTTTCATAATCAAGAGCGAATTGTAAACAGTTTAAGCAATACATTTTATCTTCTTGGATAAAAATTTTATTGCCTTCTCCGTTTTTCACTAGACCTTTAAATACTCTAACTTGATCTGAATCTTGAAATTCTGCTCCACACCCATCACATTGATAGTATGCTTTGTGTATTAATCCCATATTTTTGTCCTTATATTGATGAAATTTTTTCGGTTATAATTGATTTTATATCTTTCACTTTTGAATTCTCCGGCACGAGCTTAAAAAGTTCTTTAAAAACTTTTTTAAGATCTGAATTTTTACAATTTATAAAAAACCCATTGGCTGAAATTACTATATTCCCACTGACAGTTTGCAACATCATTCGTTGTCTCCTTTCAAAAAATAATTATTATATTCTTATTATTTCTATATAAAAATTGAAAAAATAAAAATTTGCTGGAAGTTATTTTACTAGCTTCCAGCATAAAATATTCAACAAGATCTAGTTAAAGATCTTGCCGATTTAAAATTTACAACTCAAAAGTAGAATAACCACTTGAATTAAATGTAATTAATTCTGGTGGCAACTCTAATGATATTAATATTTTCTGTAAATTTATAAACATTAAAGTCGCAGCCATTATATTAACGGCTTGAGATTGATCACCAAAGAAAGCACAACTGTGTTGTGGAGTTTCTTTAAGATCATCATTAATTGGAAACATTTCTTTGAAATTAATTTTAAGCTTCTTTTTTCTTTTCTTTCCTTTGAATAAATCCTGTTGATTTTCTTCTGGAAAATTAAAAGATTTAGTTATAATTTGTCCATTATATAACATATTTCCACTATCAATATATACTACTGCGCTATTTTCAAATTTCTTTGAAATGAATTTTGTTACTTTAAATAAATATTGTCTTGTTTTGTTATTATCACAACACCCAAGAATGATAAATAATCTTGGTGAGTAAGGCTCTTCTGGTAAATCAAATAGAATGTCCGAGGTTTTCTTTACTTTTTTAATGTTAGCTTTAATATCTTGAAATTCAAAGACACTTTTACTAATTAAAGCATGAGCTTTATTTTTACCAATATCCCAACTACTAAAATTTTGTCGAAGAATATTTCTTTCTTCGACAATATCATCATCAATAA
>CAZFOG010000209.1:7283-11332 GCA_964520685.1 uncultured Nitrospiraceae bacterium
TTATGACTGTGAATCTGAAGGTATCTGATATATCTATCTGACATCTCAAATTTTTTATCATATTCATAAGCAGCTTTAGCACTTGATACTATTTGATCATTCAAATTTAATGTAAATTTTTTGTCAATAGTATCGTAATATACATTTACACAAAGTTCCCATTTGGTCTTATCACAAACATATTTGAACATCTCTAATATTTCATTAAACATCTTTAATTTTGGTTTCGGAACAGATGTTAATATCATATCATTAAATTCAAATTCATTAAGATACTCATTTGAATATTTAATATTTTCTAGAAGATCAAAAGATGTTCCGAATTTATTGTGTAAAACAATATATACACCATTTTTTGTAAATACAATATTATAGAAATCTAAGTTCTTTACGAAATTTTCAAATGATTCTTGATAGAAAATAATTTTAGCTAAACTTGTTGCATTTATTTTCTGTAATTGATTGTTAATTTTTAACATTAGCTCTCCTCATTTCTTGAAAATTTTGGAACATTTGGTGATTTGAGAAATATGTTGAAATTAATATTTAATGGATCTTCACACGATGAAAGATATAACAGAGTATCTATAAATGAGATTTTAAAATCGTTCTGAGAAATTTTTTCTCTAATATGATCAATATCTAGTGATATTTGAGCAGTATTGTCGAATTGAATCATTGGAGCGAAATCTCCATTGAATACCGATGTAATTATGTGAGAATAAACAGCTTCCGCAATTGACGGTGGTTCCTTTGGAACCATACGGGAAATATCTCCAAAACACATTTTGTCGTTATTAAATATATTTCCATATGGAAATCTATAGAAATCATTATCAATTTTCATTACTATTAAATCACACCCGTATCCATGCATATGTTCTTCTTTGTTATTATCGGTGTAATATAGTATTGAATATGGTTGAAAAATTGGAACTGAACATGTTATTTTTATATGTGGTATTGGAACTGTGCCATCATCATTATATATTGAAGGACGATTTTCTTCAACAAACTCTAATTTGAAATTATCTGTGATAATTGGTTGTACATTTTTGAATAAATAGTTATATGTTGTCTCTTCTGGTTTATTCTGATCAATTTCATTATCAACACATGTAACATATACATTATTTATATTATCACCAATGTATTTATATGCCGTTCTAAATATAGGTAAATTTCTAGCACAAAGATCAAATGTTAATACTGGTTTCCGAAATTGTTCATAGAAAAGCGGCATGAAATGAAATATCATATCATCTTTAATTTTAACATATTGGTTATCAAAAGTTCTTAACCATCCAGTTTCTATACCTTTCATATGAAACAATTTTTGAATAGAATAACTATCAGTAATAACAGACTTTCCGATTCGAGGGTTTTCAACAAAAAATGTTTCACCATTATTAGATATATATACTATTGTGTCGAATGGAGTGTTTTTTGTTTTAATAGATTTATACATGTTAAATTCTAGAGGAATTATTTCAGATGTTGTTCTCATACTCAAATTCTCCCTGCTCAATATTTTGTATTATTTGTAGCTTATCCTCGACGATTCGTATTCGATCATTTAGTATTAAATTAGTAGCATAGTTTGTTAACAATTTTGTAATTATGTATTTTGTAAGTTTCTTTTCGAATCTTTTTAAATCTTGTATATTACTATTTGGTCCCATCAAATGTCTTCCAGGGTGAAAATGGTGATTGATTTTGAACGAAAATATTTCAAATTCATCCTGTGTATCATTTGTTGTTAATAAATTTTCAAATTCAGTGTGGTTTAGTAGTAGTTTTTGACTCATTGTCATCTCACTTTCAGTAATAAAGAGTTATTATTGCTTGCTCTGTATAAAATATCGTAAATAACATGTTGTCGAATTCAGAAGATATTGATCTTGAGAATCTAAAAACATGTTTAAAATTATTAAATTGTCTCAATAATTCTTCATCTTCTTCACCTCTAATCTTTTGCATACTATTATATTTTCTTATACAATAATAATCTACTTTATGAAGAATACGATAAATATAAATATATCTTGAAATTTGTGAGCGTTCAGAAATAACTTTTATTAATTTTTTAATAATGATTAAATTTTTAATTTGTTCCTTTAATTCTCTATTGAGTTTTAATTTTAAAAGATTAATACACTCATCTATTGATAGATTATGAATGTGAGCCACAAATGATTTGCCAACTATCATATTTTCTCCTTTCTTTTTGCATAATTAAAAAATCTGGTCAGAACTATTTAAGTTCTGACCAGATATAAATTTTAGCCTTTTGTACCAGCCGTTATTTGAAATTTAATAGTTCTCTTTGAATTATTTTCCTGAACATCAGCTCTCTCTTTAACAATCTCACGAAAATAGGTTTTCGCAAGATCAAATGCTTGATCAAGAGAAATAAATCCAGGAACAGTCTTAATGATATTATTGTTAACTATAATATCAGTTTCCGATTTAGATTTAATAGCTTTTGTTACTTTCGATTTTGTTGCAGAAGTTGCAGTAGTGGGTAAGAATGTTTTCTTACATGTCTTACAATACCACAACTGCTTTCCATTTTTTGTACCTTTTTTGGTACATTCCCGACTTGTATCACAATTTGGACAATACTTCAATTCTGCCATTTTCACGCCTCCTTAAGTTTTAAGTTTGTAATAAAAATATTAAACTACCTATTACAATTATTTCTATATAAAACTCTTGAATATTAAATTTTTAGAATTTCTTTTATAATATTCTGTTCAAGTTTTACTTTAGCGATTTTAATAAGAAGATTTTCGATAAATTTATTTATTTCATTATCAATTTCTTCTTTTGTTTCTGGTGGTATTTCTAATTCTTGTAATTTTGTTAATACAATATTAAGAACTTCCAATTCTTCTAATGTAAAATTTATAGTTACTTCATCCGACATAAGTTTCTCCTTTTAAATTTTTGTTGAGAGCATGATTGGATATATAAATGTTTTTAAATAGTTTCTTGGATTAATATTCGAGTTGTTTAATTTTGTTACATATTTACCATCGTCGGCAAGATATCTTTCATTATCACATAAATAGTATTCTTTTAATAATTTCATTAAATTATTCGTAGTTAGAATATTAAAATATAATTTTGAATATATTTTCAAAATATTTTGGAAATCATCAAATTCATCTTCTAAAATCTTTTTTTGAATCTCGTTAAGTTTTGGTGGAATATGCTTATATGTTCCTTTAATATTTAATACGTTGCCATCCCAAAAATAACTAGTTCTATTACTTCTAATATATTTATCATATTGGGTAAAATGAAATTTGAAGTTATTATCAATGATAGATTTACTAAAATTTCCAAATTGATGTTCATGAATATTCATCAATTTCGTGAGAGTTTCATCATCACAAGATATTGTTGCGCCATCTTTTTTCAACTCTAGTAAAATTATATCATTTGATGTTTCAAACAATATTCCCATTATGATAACTTTGCATATAATATTTAGAACTCTCAAATGTTCACTATTAACTAAACTTGTTGCGATGAATATATTTCTAGCTTTTTTATCTTGAATTTTATTCATCTCTATAATAAAGTCACTACTTGGTTCGAAAAGACATTTACATATTGTTGTAAATGCTTGTCTTATATCAATTTCAATTATATTATTATTTTCTGTTTTTGTTAAAGTGATATATTGATTTGCTGTATCACCATAATACCAACTAATTGCTTTATCAACTTTTGATATTTCTAAATATTGATTTGGAAATTTAATAGATGAATATAATTTTAACAGATCTTGAAAAAAGTTCATATGTTACTCACTATTAATTTTAAATATAATTCGGCAAGATCTAGTTTCAGATCTTGCCGAATTTAAAATTTAAAATATATTCACAAAATTACTATATATATTCTCATCAATAAACAAATATACATCTTCAATTTGCACCATTTCTTTTTTAGTTTGAATATAATAAGAGAAGAAAAAGTCTATAATTGGTGTATCTTTTCTTAAAATCATTTGTAAACCAGCTTCTCTCATTCTGATT
>CAZFOG010000210.1:0-6138 GCA_964520685.1 uncultured Nitrospiraceae bacterium
GTGTGGGATGCTCCACATCCGGCGTGGACCCTGCTACAATGGCGCCTCCTGAATGACCGTATACGGTGCGTCCATGCAAGAAGAGTTTCAAGACATTGTTTTCAGCGAGCCCGTCAAGGCTTCCGAGTGCCTGACAGCCATCCTGGGCGACGGTGAGCCGGCCCTTGCCCCCGCGCTTGCGGATGGGCTGCGGTATGCGGCCGACCCCACCACGGTGGTCGTGCGCATGGACCGGTATTTCGAGATGTGCATCAACCCGCGCACGGAACGGGCTTTGATGGCGGCCATGCCGCGGTATGCCGAGTTGTTGGTCATCATTTTCGATCAAAGCCATTACCTGACCGATATCGTCTGCCGCAACCCCGAGTATGTGTCGTGGCTGTGGGAAGAAGCCTCCCTCGATAAAGCGGTTTTTCGCGAGCACCAGGAAGAAGGTCTCCGGCGCCAGATCGCGGCGTTTGACGCCTTCCCGGCCCAGGCCGCCTCGATGCGCCGGTTCAAGCGCCGCGAATTCCTCCGCATCGCGGTTCGCGACATCTTTGTGCACCGCCCTCTTGTGTCACTGGTGGAAGACATGTCCAACCTGGCCGACGCAACGGTTGCGGTGGCCCTCGAGTGTGCCGAAAGCGAGGTCACGGCCCGCTATGGCACGCCGCGGTCGGGCCACAGCGGAGACACGGCGACATTTGCGGTGTTGGGCATGGGCAAGCTGGCCGGACGCGAACTGAATTTCAGCTCCGACATCGATCTCATCTTCCTTTACTCCGATGAGGGGGATACGAGCGGCGGCGCCTCGGGCAGCATCAGCAATGCCGATTATTTCCGCCGCGTGGGCGAGCGCCTTATAAAAATGTTGCACGAGCAGACGTCGGAAGGGCAGGTTTTCCGCATTGACATGCGTCTGCGGCCTTACGGACGCGCAGGCGCCCTCGCCGTGAGCATCGACAGCGCCATCGACTATTACGAACGGGTCGGGCAGGCGTGGGAACGCCAGGCCCTCATCAAAACCCGGCCCATCGCGGGTGACCTGGCCCTTGGGGAAGCCTTTATCGAGCGCACACGCCCGTTCACATATCCGCGCTACTTTGACGACGAAACGCTCGAGGACATCCGCGCCACCAAGCAACAGATGGAGGCGCGGGTGGGCAGCCGCGGCGAAACCGAGCGCGAGGTGAAGCTTGGGCGCGGGGGTATTCGCGACATCGAGTTCACCGTGCAGGTGCTGCAATTACTGAATGGCGGGCGCATTCCCGAATTGCGCACCACGAATACTCTCGAGGCCGTCGCCGCTCTTGGCGACCACGGCATACTCCGGCCTCTCGATGCGGATACTCTGAAGAGCAATTACACGTTTCTCCGCCAGGTCGAGCACCGGCTCCAGATCGAGGGCAGCCAGCAACGGCACGCCCTGCCCAAAGACCCTGGGGAGCTTGATTGCTTCGGGCGCCGCATGGGGTATGCGAACGGCGAGTCATTTATGGCGGAGTACCGCGACCGGACGGACGAAACGCGCCGCATACTCGAGGGCTTCCTCGCGTCGAAGGGCGACGGCACCCTCTGGATAAACGACCTCGTGAATCCCCACTCGGACGGTCACGACGGGATTGAGCGGCTCAGGCAACTGGGTTTTCGCGATCCTCTCAAGGCCCGCGAGGAATTGCTCGCGTTGAGCGTGGGGCCCAAGGAACACACCAATAGCCTCCGGATACGCCAGTCCTTTGCGGCCATCGCTCCCGTGCTGCTCAAATCCCTGGCGGAACTCTCCGACCCCGACGCGGCACTGCTCCACCTGGGACAACTCCTCGCCAATCTGCGGGCTCCCGGGGCAATTTACGATATTCTGAATACCGACCCGGCCCTGTGTCAGCAGCTGACCCGCCTGATCGCCAATAGCGTGTTTTTGACCGGGATTCTCATGCGCGATCCGGGCCTGTTCGACGTCATCGGCGTTCGCAGCGACCTCGAGGAACCCGCATCTCCGGAACTGCTGCGGGAACGCCTCGAAGATTTGTGCAGTGCCTACGACCGTGAAGCGGGGCCCTACCGCTTCGTATCCGGCGAACTGCTGCGCATTGGCATGCGCGATCTCTTCGACTTCGCCGGTGTGCAGGAGGTCGGCCTCGAGCTGACCAACGTCGCCGAGGTGTGCGTGCAGTTCGTCCTCGAACACGCAACGGCTGCCATCATCAATCGGTACGGCCCCGCCGAGGGCGCCTTTGCCGTGCTCGGGATGGGCAAGCTCGGGGGGCGCGAGCTGGGGTACGGCAGCGATCTCGACCTGGTATTCGTCTATGAAGAAGGGAAACCCGCGGAATCGGGCGTCTCGCCTGTCGAGTATTTCACCGCCCTGGCCTCGAAGCTTCTGCGCACCCTCAAGGAACCCACGCGCCACGGCATCCTCTACGACGTCGACGCCCGCCTCCGGCCTGACGGCAACAAGGGCGTCCTGGCAGTAACGGCGTCCCGCATGCGTGACTACTACCTCAACGAGGCCCAGGCCTGGGAGCGGCTGGCACTGGTCAAAGCCCGCTTTGTTGCCGGTGATGAGGCGTTTGGACGCATGGCCGGTGACTTGGCGCGGGAGCTCGTGTTTAACCGGCCGCTTACTCTCGAAGAACTCGAGAACATCGAGGAAATCCGCCAGAAGATCATCGTCCAGGCGGGCCCGAACGACCTGAAGAAGGGCGAGGGCGGTATCGCCGAACTCGAATTTGCTCTACGCCTGCAGCAGCTCGTCCATGGCCGGGAACAACCCGAGGTCCGGTGTGGGGATGCCCTCGGTGCCCTCGATGCACTGGCCCGTACCGGCGCCCTTGACCTCGAGCAGGCTTCCCGGCTGCGCGAGGCCTATGTCTTCCTCCGGCGCCTCGAGAACCGGGCACGCATGATGCATGGCCGCTCGGGAAGCGGGCTCCCCGAATCGCCCGAGGAGCGCGCAGACCTGGCCAAACGGCTCCATCTGGACGGGGATCTCGCCGAATTGACAGACCGCCATCGCGCAAACGTGCACGCGGTGTATGAATCGGTCTTGGAATCGTTGCGGGCACGGCTGTGACGTGCCCGCGAAGAAAGTATGCCAGCGATATGAGTACCACCGACCAAAATGTCCGCTACATCGACCTGGCTCGGGTCACCGTTCCCATACATGAGTTCTCGGCCGACGAGCGCGGCGCTCTTGATAACGTCAATCACCGGGTCGCTTCCGGCGAATCGCTCACCGATGTCATGGATTTTGTGTTCGAATCCACCCGTGATTTGTTCCCCTGCGACCGCCTCAGCATCTCATTCGTGGAGGAAGACGACCGCGTGGTATCCCACTGGACGCGCGCCCTCTACGCGCCCCTGGTGCTGCAACCGGGTTATGCCGAAGATCTGCGCCAGAGCACCCTGGCACGGGTGCGGGACACGGGGCACGTCCGCATCATCGATGACCTCGAAGCATATGTCGAGGCAAAGGCGGACAGCGCGTCAACCCGTCTGCTGGTCCGCGAAGGCGTGCGGTCGAGCATGACCTGCCCGCTCTCGGTCGAGGGCCGCAACGTGGGATTTCTGTTTCGCAGCTCGCGGGAACCCCATGCCTACGGAATGCATGAGGTGCTGCTCCACAGCGCTCTGGCTGAACGGCTGAGCCAGGCGGTCGAGAAGGCGTACCGCATCGAGCAGCTTACCGCGGCCAACCAGGCGTATTCCGAGGTCCTTGGATTCGTAAGCCATGAACTCAAGAGCCCCCTCGGCGCGATTGTCATGGATGCCAACGTGCTGGACCAGGAATACCTGGGCCGCCTCGAGCCGCCGCAGCGCGAGCGAATCGGGAAGATACGCAGCAAGGCCGAGTATCTCCTGACCCTCATCAAGGACTACCTCGACCTGGCGCGCGTCGAGGGTAGCGGATTCAACTTTCAGCCCCGCGGCGGCGTGGATTTTCTGGCGGATGTTGTCGAACCCGCCGTCGATGTGGTCCGGGCGCAGCTCGAGCAACGGCGCATGACCCTCGACCGGGAAGTGCCCAAGCGCCCGCCGCGGGTGGAATGCGATCCCGGACTGCTGAACATTGTGATGGTGAATGTGCTGGGAAATGCGGTAAAATATGGAACGGAAGATGGCCGCATTCGTCTCCGCGTGGTCCAATCGGACAGTAAACTCGCCGTATCCGTATGGAATGAAGGCCCGGGCTTTCCCAGGAGCGAGCGGTCCAAGCTTTTCAAGAAGTTCTCGCGGCTGCAAACGAAAGAACTGCTGGCCCGCAAGGGCACCGGCGTGGGATTGTACACGTCCTGGCGGATTATCCAGGCCCATGGCGGGCGCATCTGGGCCGATGCGGAAGAAGGCGCGTGGGCCGAATTTCAGTTTGAGATCCCACAGCCGCTCGAACAAGCCGATAGCCAATAGGCCCGCTCCCAGCCGCCGTTCCGGCTGGCAAGGCCGTTAACCTCGCGTACTGCGCCATAGAAAGTCATGCCATGTTGAAAAACACCGACACCATTTCCATCATCGATGAAGAGCGAATCGAGACCACCCTCGCCCGCGAATCCCGCAAGGACGCCGGCCGCGTCCGCGAAGTTCTGGCCAAGGGGCGCGAGCTCAACGGTCTCGATACGGACGAAGTGGCCGCTTTAACCACGGTGAGCGACCCCGAGTTGCTGGGCGAGATGTTCGAAGCCGCCCGCTACGTCAAGGACCAGATCTACGGCCGCCGCTTGGTGCTCTTCGCGCCGCTGTATATCTCGAACCTGTGCTCGAACGAGTGTCTGTACTGCGCATTCCGGAAGACCAACAAAGAGGTCAAACGCCGCGCCCTCACCCAGGAGGAAATCGCCCGGGAAACGCGCATCCTCATCGACCAGGGCCACAAACGCATCCTTCTGGTGGCCGGCGAGTCCTATCCGGTCGAAGGATTCGACTACGTGCTGAAATCCGTCGCCACGATTTACGACACCCGGCACGAAAACGGCGAAATCCGCCGGGTCAACGTGAATATCGCGCCGCTTACCCTCGATGAATTCCGTCAGCTCAAGGCCGCGCAAATCGGCACCTACCAGCTCTTCCAGGAGACCTATCACCACGAGACGTATGCGCGGATGCACGTCGCCGGCACGAAGCGCGATTACAACTGGCGCATCACGGCCATGAACCGCGCCATGGAAGCCGGCATCGACGATGTGGGGATCGGCATTCTGTTTGGTCTCTTCGATTACCGCTTCGAGATCCTGGCGCTCATGCAGCACATCCGCCACCTCGAGAAGCGCTTCGGAGTCGGCCCCCACACCATCAGCGTGCCCCGCCTCGAACCCGCCCTGAACGCCGACATCGCGGCCCATCCGCCCCATCCCGTTTCGGACATCGATTTCCGGAAGATCGTTGCCATCCTGCGCCTGGCCGTTCCGTATACGGGCATCATCATGTCGACCCGCGAAACCCCGAATATCCGCCGCGAGACCTTCGCCCTCGGCGTCTCGCAGATTTCCGCCGGAAGCCGCACCAATCCCGGCGGATACGCCGAAGACGAGGACTACGACTGCAGCCAGTTCTCCCTGGGCGATCACCGGCCTCTCGACGAGGTCATCCGCGACGTGGCGTCCCTGGGCTATATCCCGTCGTTCTGCACGGCCTGTTACCGTCTTGGCCGTACTGGCGCGGATTTCATGGACCTCGCGAAACCGGGCAAGATCAAGGACCACTGCGACGTCAACGCCGTCAGCACGTTCATGGAATACCTGTGCGATTACGGCTCGCCCGAAACGCGTGCCGCCGGCGAGCAATGCATCGCCGATGCCCTCGCGAACATGACCCCCGGGCGCCGCAACACCGCGGAAACCCTGGTCGAGCAGGTAAAATCCGGCAGACGCGATTGCTACGTATAACGGCGCGTGACACTTGATTCCTATCTTGGCGCCCCGCACACTAGGATCATTGGGGAACGGATAGAACGAAGGAGAACAATGCCATGGACAAACACATCATCTACGGCGTGCATGTCACTGACCGCATGACCAAAGTCCCGAACATCCAGAAGCTGTTTTCGGAGTACGGCTGCAACATCAAGACGCGCATTGGCCTCCATGATGTGAGCGAGAATTACTGCTCGCCCAGCGGCATCATTCTCCTCGAGATGGTCGGCGACGAGAACGTCATCGAGGA
>CAZFOG010000210.1:6238-11305 GCA_964520685.1 uncultured Nitrospiraceae bacterium
TCGCCCTCGGCCACGAGCAGACTGATCTGTCCGTGGGCGCCTTGCACCACCGATAGCAGGGTGACTGGGCCGTGTTTGACGGTCATCTGGATTGAAAGCCCCTGGCCGGGTTTGCCGTGGTAGACGGGAAGGGGCACCAGCCCGACCTTACCCTCGGCGATTGCCGCGTGGCCGGGGCCGTCGTGGCCCAGGAGCACGATGTCGTCGTCGAAATCCATGGCGTAGAACTCGGAGAAGCTGCCGCCGCGGCCGAAGAGGTCCATGATTT
Source organism: uncultured Nitrospiraceae bacterium (assembly GCA_964520685.1). Lineage (GTDB taxonomy): Bacteria > Hydrogenedentota > Hydrogenedentia > Hydrogenedentales > SLHB01 > UBA2224. The sequence continues at coordinate 6,507 of CAZFOG010000210.1, forward strand.
TCATGGCGATGACGTTTTTGATCTCGCATTCGCCCGCCACGGGGACGCCGTGCATGGTGAGTAGGGTGTTGCCGGCGATGACGGAGGTAACAATGCTCTCGTATTCGTTTCCGGGCTGGCCTTCGTAGTAGTAGGCCATGCATCCCAGGTTGTTCCCGGCCACGAGTTTATCGAGGGCAACGGAGGTGCGGGCGGCGCGGTCGAGTTCGGTCTCGGAGCAGGCGTCGCCGACGGCGAACTCGCGCTGGAACTGGCCGCGTTTGGCTGCGGTCTCCTCTGGAGAGACCTTTTCGCGGATGCGGTGCAGGGCGCACATCTCGAGCAGCTCGAAATGCGAGCCGAAAACGGCGGCGAGCTGGGTCATGTCGCTGTAGACGTCGAGCATGCCACCGTAGTAATGGCCAAGGACCCCGATGCGCGTATTCCGCAGCACGCCGGCCACCTGTGCGGCTGCCACCCACTGTACGATTTCGGTCCAGGCTGCTTCGTCGTCGAGGGTACCGGTTACGAGATGGTAGTCGATGCCCGCGCGATTGAAGACGCAGGCGAGCTCGGGGGCGGCACAGGCCTGGCAGTGGGCGAGCCATTCGCCGGTCATTTTGCCGCGGTCGCCCAGGGCGTTGAACGATTCGTAGTCGATGGCGGATACGGGCTGCAGGTTCAGGACGATGACGGGCACTTTTGCGCGCTGAACCACCGGCAGGACCGTCGAGCTCAAGGCGTAGGTCGAGACGTAGAGCAGGATAAGGCCGACGCCTTCACGAGCAAACCGGTCGCCCACTTCGCGGGCCTGCACGGGGTTGTCTACGATGCCGGTATTGACAAGATTCGCCTCGGGGAAGCGCGTTTTCAGGCGCGCGGCAATTTGGTCCTGGTAGCCGTTGAGGCGATCGAGCAATCCGTCGAACTGCGCCCAGTATGTGTCCAATCCGATGCCGTACAACCCGATGTTCATGGCGCTCTCCTCCCGGGTTACATGTCGCTGGACGTGCGGTGCTCGAATCGGGCTTTTTCACTGGTGTCAACTTGGGCGGCCCCGGATTTGATGAAATTGCCCGCTCCGACGACAACCGTGGACAGAATGAGGACCACGATCCCGGCGAAGACCGTATTGCGGGTCGTGCGGCTCGTGCCATGCCATTCGCGCCCTGCCAGTCCCCACAGGTTGCTGAAAGCGATGATGAAGGCCATGTGGATGGTCCAGCTCGAGAAGTCGTATTCGCCCATCTGCGTCGTGCCCATGCCATAGAAGAAGAACTGGAGGTACCAGGTGATGCCAGCCAGCGCGCATAGGACATAATTCCGGAAAAGGCTATAGCCGCCGGCATCGAGGTAATCACGGGCGGTCTTGTTCTTCGTGTTGAGGAACAAACACCAGACCGCGTTCGTGGTCAGACCGCCCAGGAGCGCCACGATCAGGACGGGCAGGTTGGAGAAGATCTCGGGCGAGCCCTGTTCGACCGCCGCATCGAGGATGGGTTTGCCTGCGGCAAACGCAAAGGCCATGCACGCGCTCATTACGCCCGCAAAGACCGCGACCCATACGCCCTTCATGAAGTTGAATTCCTTGATGGCGGCCTGTTTCTCCTCCTGGGACAGTTCGCGTTCCTTGCGGACGCCCGCCCACCCGCAGATGGTGATGCCCCCCAGACAGACCGCCACACCCGCCAGGGTGACCTGTCCGGAGAGTTCCGCCAGGAGTTCGATGAACCCGCCCTGGAAGATTGGCGGGATTATGGTGCCGAAAGCCGCGCAGAACCCGAGCGCCAGGGCATATCCCAGTGAAAGGCCGAGATAGCGCATGGACAGGCCGAACGTCAGGCCGCCGACACCCCACAACACGCCGAAGAGATAGGTCCAGAACAGGCTCGAGGGCGGCGCGCTGGTGAGGGTCTCGACGAGGTTCGGGCAAATCAGGACGGCGCCGGTTAGCGGGGCGACCAGCCAACTGCATACGCCGCCTACGAGCCAGTAGGATTCCCAGGCCCAGCCTTTGACGCTCTTGTAGGGGATGTAGAAGCTGGCGGCGGCCAGTCCCCCGATGGCATGCAACAATACCCCGAGAACTGGATTTGCTTGCATAGTGACTCCTCTCAGCGGCGTTTCGTGCCCTGGCAATTATGCGCAAACCGCGCCGCGATGTCGATGGGGAGCGAAGGCTGTAAAACCTATACGACCTCCAGGGCCCCTTGCCTGTGAGGTCGCGTCGCGAGCCTTCGCTACACGATATCCGGCGGAGGCAGCACGCGTGAGAGTTCTTCGGGGGTAGTGATACCGCTTCGGGCGGCTTCGAGCCCGATGTCGAAGAGGGTGCGCATGTGATGGGCTGCGGCGGCCTCCTCGAGGGCATTTATCGTGGGATGCTGGAGGATGAGGTTGGCGATGTCCTGGTTAACGAGGAGCATTTCACCGATGGCCGTGCGGCCGCGATAGCCGATGTTCTGGCACTTGTCGCAGCCTTTTCCGCGCTTATAGGGGGCGTTCTTCGGGGCCTTGCCGAAGCGGGTAATCAAGTCGGGGGTGGGCTCGTACGATTCGAGGCAGTTTGGGCAATTGACGCGGGCGAGGCGCTGGGCCAACACGCCGGTGACGGAGGATGCCAGCAGGTAGGGCTCGATGCCCATGTCGAGCAGGCGGGCAAACACGCCGCAGGCCGTGCCGCTGTGAATGGTGCTGATGACCAGATGGCCGGTCAACCCCGCCTGGATCGCCATTTTCGCCGTTTCGACATCGCGGATCTCGCCCACCATGATCACCTCGGGGTCCTGGCGCAGGATGGACCGCAAGGCGTTTTGGAAGGTGACCCCGGTTCGCGGGTTGACCTGGATCTGGGTCACCCGGTCCAGGCGGTATTCGACGGGGTCTTCGATGGTGACAATATGGGCGGTGGTGACCTGGGTACGGAGGATCTCGCGCAGCAGGGCGAAAATGGTGGTCGTCTTGCCGCTCGAACTGGGACCGGTCAACAGGATAACGCCCTGCGGCCGCCGGATGAGCTCGCGCAACGTGGCTGTGGTGGGCGCGTCGAACCCCAGGTCTTCGATCTCGAGCATCTGCTTCGACGTACCCAAGATGCGAACCACGATCTTCTCGCCGTTGATGGTGGGAAACGTGGCCACGCGCATGGAATAGCCGCTCGAGGTCTGCTCGGGCGGGATCCGGCCGTCCTGGGGCTGGTCCTTCTGATAGACCACCATCTGCGCCATGACCTTGATGCGCGCCGTGAGCCGGGCCTTGTGCGAATCCGGTATATGAGCGATGTCATGGAGGATGCCGTCAATGCGAAACCGCAAGGCGAGGCTGTCGGTCCAGGGCTCGAAATGGACATCGCTGGCGCCATGGTACACGGCCTGGGTCAGGGCAAGATCGACCGCCAGGGTGGCACGGGTATCCCCCGTTTCCAGCAGTTCTTTCAAGCGGGGTTGAATCTCCTCGAGAGGCAAGGCTTGTTGAGGCGACTTGGGCGGCGCCTCTTGTTGGGTAACAGGCTTTTCCATAGGTATCCTCGCGGGTTTGCACCAAGGTCGTTGCCGCAGACAGGGGCCACACTCCCCGGAACACGGACCACGCCGAGTCCTGGCGGTCAGTCGGGCAGGTCCTGATTCTTCGGGCACCTGTCCCGATTATCGCACAGACATGGGGCAAAAGGCACTTTCGGGAGTCCGGTATGTACGCAAACCAAGCCGGTTCAGTCTATTGAGGCAGTTTGCGCTGGGAGATGGTACACTAAAGGCGGTATACTACACGAGACCGGAGTTCGGCTTGGGGAAGGACTCGCGTGTGGATGTCGATTCGGGAAGCACTGGCCTGAGTTATCAGGGGAGAGCCACGGTCGCGAACAGCGAGGGTGAATCATGCTGGAGCGAATGCCCCAACAAGTCTCGTATCTGTATGTACTTAAGCCGCTCGAGTTCGTAATACTGCTCGGTGTTGCGGCGGCGCTCGCAGCGGCGGGATATGCCCTGTTCCGGAATTGGTCTGAGCGCGACAAGATACCGCCCTTGTGGGTGATCGTGGCAGCAACACTCGTCGCTCTCGCGCTGTATCTTCTCGTGGGGGTTCCCCTGTGGGTGCGCGCGGACGCCTACCGCAAGCTGACCGTCATGCTCTACGGCCTGGTCATCTGGGCCATTCCCGGCGCCTATTTCAGCTACTCGTTTCTCTCCGCCCTGGCGGCCCGCAGCGTGAAACGCATTACCTGGCTCGAAACGTCGCTGCCGGGAGTAGAGGATTTCCTGCAGGCCAAAGAGCTGGCGTCTCAGGGAGATATTGACGGGGCGGTAGCGCTGTATAAGAATTACCCCGAGAAAAAGAGTCACGCCCTCTTTGCGGCCGCACATCTGCTCGAAATGAATGGGCGTTACAGCGAGGCCGCCGAGACGTTTCAGAAATGTGCCGAGGTATCGGGCGGGCAGCTGCGGCCGTGGTCCGAGGCCGTTTTCCGGTGGGCAAAACTGTGCGAGGTCAATCTCGACCGCCTGGATAAGAGCATCGAACTCTACGAACTCCTGGTGCAGCGCGTCCCCTCGTCGGAACTGGGGCGCCTGGCCTCCACAAAGCTGGTGCGGTTGCGTAAGGAAGCAGGCAAAGAGGCGGATGGAGCGTCCACATAGGCTTCCGAGCCTGAAGACGTCAATTCCAGCAGGCCACGGCAGACCGAAGGGCAGGCAGCGAACTATAAGCCGTGCGGCTCAGCCGTAGGCGATGAAAATGGGTAGCGTGACGGGCAAAAGCCTCGCACATGGACCCACACGGACAAACACGGACCTACACGGCGCAGCATAGCCGCAACCAAATTT
>CAZFOG010000211.1:0-11258 GCA_964520685.1 uncultured Nitrospiraceae bacterium
AGTCCGGTTTCTTGACGCCTTTCGGAGCTTCTGGTAGCATTGGACTGTATGGTAACCAGGGCAATGGAGTTTGCCTTGAACCGCCACCCTCCGGTGGGGGCCGACAACTCCCAACCTGTCAGGAAACGCGATGGGAGTCTGTGGTATATCCCGCCCCAACTGGGGTGAAGTTACACCCGCCTACCCGAATCTTACCGGCGCAGACGGCATAAATGGCTACGTACAGGTGACGTGTGTGGCATCCGATAGTCGCGGTCTGGTCGACACAATCCATCCCGCCCGGAGCGTACTCGCACGGGGTCACCGGCATGGTGCAGCGCGTCCCTGGCGGAATGAGTAGAGAACGGTCTTGCCCACCCGTTCCGGAGTGTAGTTCGTGAAAACGCAAATCGAGAGAATCCTTCAAGCGGAGCAGGAGGCTAAGGAGCGGGTCGCGGAGGCCGAGCAGAAGGCCCGCGCAATCGTCGCCGCAGCAACGGCGGAAGCCTCCCGCATCACCGCGGAGTGTCGCGAACAGGCCAAAGCCCAGGCCCAGGAGATGCTCCAGACGGCGCGTGCCGAAGCCGAGAGCGAGAAGGAACGCGTTATCCAGGCCGCCCGCGAGGAAGCCAAGGATATCGCCGGCCGGCAATGGGCCGGGGGAGCGGCCTCGATAGACCAGATCGTCCGGTCCCTGGCGGGACTGCCGTGATGCGTGCCCTCGCCCGATATGCCGAGGCAAACGCAATTATCCGTGCGAGCCTGGGCGACCTGCTGACCCGCAGCCAGTACGAGGAACTGCTGCGTGCCGGGTCATTTTCCGATGCCTGGAGTGCCCTGAACTCAACCGCCTATGCTGCCTGGCTGCCCGAAATCGCCCAACCGGCGCCGATAGAGGTCGAACGGGCTTTGAAGGACGCAACGGCTTCGCGCTTCAAGCGTGCGCTTCGCGCCTTACGGGGCAAGGCGGGCGTGGCGGGCGCCCTGCTCCTTTCCCGGTGGGAGTTGGACGACCTTCACGACGCACTCCGGGCCTGGCACGCCAAGGACTCGGGATACGCTGTGGCTCTTCCCGGCGCCCCACTCGTCCATTCAATCCCGTTTCGTGAAATTGCTACGGCCGACACCCTCGAGGCCGTGGCCGGGCTGCTCCGGAGAACTCCCTATGCCAGCCCCCTTCTCGAGCATACACGCACCTACAAGGAAGCCCAGACACTCTTCCATCTGGAGATTGCCTTGGAAAAGGGGCATTACCGCAGACTGCTCGACGCCATCGAGGATTTGGGAGGCAATGACGCCGCCGACGGTCTTCGGCTGATCGCCGCCGAGATCGACCTGGTGAATCTCTCGTGGCTGTCCCGTTGCGCCTCCTATTACGGCGCGCCCGCCGGCTTGCTTCGCGAAGCCATGATCCCCAACATCTCCGCCCTGTCAAGTAAACTCGAAAAGACCGCCCTCTCCGCCGATGACCTCGCGGAAGCTTCCCTCCAGTATTTGTCGGACCTTGGGGGTGACAAAGGGGGAAAACTCCCCGGCCTCGAACGGATTGAGCTTCTCGAGTCGCTCGTGCTCGAGTCGGCTGCCGATGCGGCGCGCCGCCAACTCGCGGGATTTCCATTCTCGATCGCCTGCGTTCTCGCGTTCTATTTCCTGATACGGATTGAACTGCGGAATCTTCGCGGTATCTTCGGCGGAATGGCCGCCGGTTTTGCACCCGAAGATCTTTCCGCACGATTCTGTGGCGTCAGGTAAGCCAGTATGCTGGTCGCAGAAAAAATGAGCCGTTTCACGACCGTAATCCTCCGGGAGGACATGCCGGGCGTCCTGGAGGAAGTCGCCCGCGCGGGTGTGCTCCATCTCACGAGCATCGAGGAAACGGAAGCCTGGGCCAGCGGCCTCGCCAGCATCGACGTCAAACGTCTCACCAGGGAATGCATCGACCGCAAGACGCGGCTGCATACTCTGTTCGCCGATAGGGCGGCCGGCCCGGGTGCGCCGTCGCCGATCCGTTTCACCGAGGTCTCGGGCGAGATGCTGTCGGCCATTGATGCGGTGCTCGACAACGCGGAAACGGCGATTACACCCCTTTCAGAGGCTCGAACGCGGCTCGCGGACCGGCTCGACCGCCTCCGGGCCACGCTTTCCGGGTTTGATGCCCTGGCCCCCTCGGGGCTGCCATTGACGCGGCTCGTGCGTTCCTCGATGTTGTACACGGCCATAGGGGTGGTTGCCCAGAAGCAACTGCCGAAACTCGAGTCCCTCCTGCAGGGAGTCCCCTCGGTGGTCGTACCCTTCCGGCGCGTCGCTCACGAGGTCCATGTCGTGTGCCTCGTGCTTCAGAAACACAAGGTTAGCCTGACCAAAGCCCTGTACGAGGTGGGCTTTACCGAGCTGCCGCTCCCCCACGATACCGCCGCGATCACGCAGGAAGCGAAGGCGGCACTGCTCGACGACATTCTGTCCACCGAGGCGCAGGTTTCCGAGACCGAGGCCGCCCTCGAGACCGCCCGGGAAACGGCGTGGCCCGATGCCGCCAAAGCCCTCGAGCAGCTCGAGGCCGCCCTCCTCATACTCCGCATCCAGGATTCCTGCAAACTCACCGACCGGACCTGTGCTTTTGCCGGGTGGGTTCCCCGGGAGCAAAGCGCCGCGCTTGTGTCCGCCATAAACCAACGCACCCACGGCCGCGCAGTGGTCGAGGTCGCCGAAGCCGAATCCCTCGAACCGGTACAGCAGGGGAATGTCGATGTCCCCGTGCTGTTCACCCGCCCAAAGTTTCTGCAGCCATTTGCGCTCCTGACCGAGAATTTCGCCGTTCCCTCGTACACCATGATCGACCCCACGATCTTCGTCGCGGTCTCGTTCCTGCTGATGTTCGGCATGATGTTCGGCGACGTGGGCCACGGCCTCGTGTTGTGCGGGCTGGGCATGGCGTTCATCCTCAAAACGCCGCAATACAAAGACTTGGGCAAGCTGGCCGTGTACTGTGGCGCCGCGTCGGTCCTTTTCGGCTTCCTGTATGGCAGCGTCTTCGGTCTCGAACACCTGCTCCCTGCCCTGTGGACCAAGCCCCTCGAGGGAATTGACGACCTGTTCACGTTCGCCCTGGGATTCGGCATCCTGTTTGTCAGCCTGGGCATTGTGCTCAATATCCTCAACGCCATTCGCGCCCACGCGTTCTGGGAATCCCTGTTCGACGACGCCGGCCCGCTCGTCGGCATCATGTACTGGGCGGGTATCGGCCTGGTCGTCAAGTCGTTCTTCGCCACCTCACGGATGCCCCATACCGCTTTGCTGGTGGTCCCGATGGCTCTCGCCCTGGCGGGATTCCTCCTCAAGGGCCCCCTGCTCCGGCTGTTGGGCAAACGGGAGCGGGCCTTCCCCGAAGGGGTAATCACATACGTGATGGAAGAACTGGTGGAAGTCATGGAAGTCTTCATGGGCTACCTCGCCAACACCGTATCCTTTATTCGCGTGGCCGCGTTCGGGCTGGCTCACGCGGGGCTGTTCGTGGCCGTCTTCAGTCTGGCGGAGATAGTGGGCACCGCGCCGGGGGGCCGGCTCCTGTCCCTGGGCGTCATTATCGCGGGCAATGTGCTCATCATCGTGCTCGAGGGCGTCGTTGTCACGATTCAGGCGTTGCGGCTCGAGTACTACGAGTTTTTTGGCAAGTTCTTCAAACAAACTGGGCAGAAGTACGCACCCGTCGGCGCTTCGACAGCGCCCCCGGATGCGGCAACCTGAAAGGTATAACCGATGTATACGAGAATCCGGCAAAAACAACGGGCGATCACGGCCGCGGCATTTCTGAGCGCGACGGTGCTTCTCACCGCGATGTGGTGTTCCGGCGTGTGGGCGCAGGCGGAGCAGGAGGGCGCGTCTCGGGCGCCCGACACCGCCAACGCTGGCTGGGCCTACCTTGCTGCGGCCCTGAGCGTCGGCTTGGGCTGCGTCGGCGCAGGCATTGCCGTCGCCTACGTAGGCAGTGCGGCCGTCGGCGCCGTGGCCGAGAAGCCGCAACTCGCGGCCAGGACCCTGATCTTCGTCGGGCTCGCGGAAGGCATTGCCATCTACGGCCTGATTATCGGCATCATGGTCCTGGGCAAGGTGTAACATGAAACCGTTTGTTATCGGTGACAGCCAGACCGTCCTCGGGTTCCGGCTCGCCGGGGTCGAGGGCTGCGTTGCCACGGAACGCGAAGACGTGCTGGCGGCGCTGAATGAGACGCTGGACAATCATGCGATCGGCATCATCCTGATCCCGGAGCGCGTCGCGGCGGAGATCCGCGCCGAAGTCGATGCGCGGCTCTACGGCGTCGGTTTCCCCCTGCTTCTCGAGATCCCCGGCGCGTCCGGCCCGCTCGCCGACAGGCCCACCATCGAAGACATCGTCCGGAAGGCGATAGGAGTCAGTATATGAGTGGTGACGCCTTGGATTCCGGAGGCCGCCAGATCATCGAGAGCATCCTGTCCGATGCCGACGCCCAGGCGCGCCGCCTCGTCGAAAATGCCGAGAGCACGGCCAGCGCGTTGCGCGCGAAGGCACGCAAGGAAGGCGGGCGCGCGCGCGATGCGCTCCTGGCAAAAACAACCGAGCAATGCGGCAGAATTCGCGCACAGGGCCTCGCCACGGCGCGCATCGAGGCAAAGAGGCTGCTTCTGGCCGCGCGCGAGGATCTGGCGGGGCGGTTCCTGGAACAAATCGAGGAAAAACTGGCCGCGACAGTACGCAGCTCTGAAGCGTATAGCCAATCGCTCTGGAATCTCGCGGCCGAAGCCGTCACGGCTATCGGACTGCCCGAGGTCGTCTTGCGCATAAGCCAGGCCGACGCCGGCGTTCTGGACGATGGGTTTGTCGCTCGGCTTGTGGCAGACGGCGCCGTGCGGGCCGCGGGAGTCTCCAGAATCGCCCCTCAATTCGACGAAAACGCACTGGGCGGAGGCTGCATCGCCCAATCGCCCGACGGGCGTATCGTGTTCGACAATACCTACAGCAAGCGGATGCAGCGCAAACGACGGGAGCTTCGCGCGATGATCGTCAGGGATGTAATGAACGGCCATGGTTGAGCACATTATCGGAACCGTGCGGCGCGTCGTTGGCCCCGTAGTCGAGGCCGGCAACGTCTCGGGCGTCGAGATGCTCGAACTGGTCTACGTGGGCGGGGAACGCCTCGTCGGCGAAGTCGTGCGCATTCGTGGCGACGCCGCGTGGATCCAAGTGTACGAGGATACCACGGGGTTGCGTCCCGGCGCGCCCATCGCGGGCCAGGGAGAGCCGTTATCGGTCGAGCTCGGGCCGGGCTTGCTCGGAAGCATATACGACGGCGTCCAGCGGCCCCTCGATGTACTGCGGGCCCAAACGGGCGACTTTGTGTCCAAAGGCGTGCATGCCCCCGCCCTCTCGCGCGACAAGACGTGGCGGTTTACCCCTTCCCTGAAATCTCCGTGCCGCATCTCCGGCGGAACCGTCCTGGGCGTTATTCAGGAAACGGACGTCATCGAGCACAGGGTCATGGCGCCTCCTTCGGTCGAGGGCGACCTCGTGTACATCGCCCCTGAGGGCGAGTACCGCATCGAAGACGCCGTGGCCACCGTGCGAACCTCCGGCGGCGACACGGCTCTCAGGTTCTTCCAGAAATGGCCCGTTCGGGTTGGCCGCCCCTATGCCAAACGCCTGCCCTACGCCACCCCGCTGATCACCGGGCAACGCGTGCTCGACACGCTGTTTCCCGTGGCGCGCGGCGGCGTGGTAGTCGTCCCCGGCGGTTTCGGAACCGGCAAGACCATGGTCCAGCATGCCATCGCCAAATGGTGCGACGCCGACATCGTCGTCTATATCGGATGCGGCGAGCGCGGCAATGAGATGACCGGCGTGCTCACGGAGTTTCCGGAACTCATTGACCCGCGCACCGGCAAATCGCTCATGGAACGGACGCTCCTCATCGCCAACACCTCGAACATGCCCGTCGCTGCGCGGGAAGCCAGCATCTACACCGGCATCACCATCGCCGAGTACTACCGCGACATGGGCTACGACGTTGCCATCATGGCCGACTCGACTTCGCGGTGGGCCGAAGCCTTGCGCGAACTCTCGGGCCGCATGGAGGAAATGCCCGCCGACGAAGGATTCCCGGCCTACCTTCCCACCCGTCTGGCCGAGTTCTATGAACGCGCGGGCCCCGTCACCACCCTAGGCGGAAACGAAGGCAGTATTACGACGATTGGGGCCGTTTCCCCGCCCGGGGGCGACTTCTCCGAGCCCGTCACCCAGCACACCAAACGCTTCATCCGCGCCTTCTGGGCCCTCGATAAACAGCTCGCCAACGCGCGCCATTATCCGGCCATCAGTTGGCTCGAGAGTTACAGCGAATATGTCGAGGACGTTGCGCCCTGGTGGGAAGAACATACCCACGAGGGATGGCGTGACCTGCGTTCCGCCATCATCGCCATCATGCAGAAGGAGGCCCGGCTCGAACGCGTCGTCAAACTGGTCGGCGCCGACGTGCTTCCCGACAGCCAGCGCCTGATTCTCGACGTGGCCACCATGTTCAAGAACGCGTTTCTGCAACAAAACGCCTTCGACAAAGTGGATGCGTTCTGCGTTGCCGAAAAGCAGTACCTGATGCTCAACATCATCGTGACCTTCCATGATCTCGCCGCCGCGGCCATCCAGAAAGGCGTTACCCTCGCCTCGCTCAAACGGATGGACGTCGTGCGCGATATCCTGCAGATGAAGTACGAATGCCCCAACGACGAGCTTGACCGGCTCGCCAATCTTTTGAAGGAGCTCGAGGATTCCATTCATGACCTCACAAGCATCTACGGCTGAAGCCCGCCAGCGCCAACTGCTGGACGACCGTGAGTACGTCGGCCTCGACGAAGTATCCGGGCCGATTGTGGCCGTCAGCGGCATTCACAACGTCGGCTATAACGAGCTCGTCGAGATCGTCGACCGCCGCGGCAAGGGCCGGCTGGGCATGACTCTCGAGGTTGCCGAAGGCGCCGCCGTCGTGCAGGTATTCGAGGGTACCGCCGGCCTCAAACTCGCCGATACGCGCGTGCGCTTCCGCGGCCACCCCTTGAACCTCGCCGTTTCCGAGGAAATGCTGGGCCGCGCCTTTGACGGGTTGGGGCGCCCCTTTGACGGCGGACCCGAACCCATCGGCGAAGATCGCGATGTCAACGGCCTGCCGGTCAACCCGACCGCCCGCGACTATCCGCGCAAGTTCATCCAGACCGGCATCTCGGCCATCGACGGCATGAACACGCTTGTCCGCGGCCAGAAGCTCCCGGTCTTTTCGGGGAGCGGCCTGCCCCACCGGCAACTGGTCGCCCAGATTGCCCGGCAGGCCAAAATCATCGGCGAAGAGAGCCCCTTTGCAGTCGTTTTCGCCGGCATGGGCATCAAACACGACGAGGCCATGTTTTACCTCAAGGACTTCGAGGAATCGGGCGCCATGGAGCGGGTGGTCGCGTTTCTGAGCCTGGCCGACGCCCCTTCCGTCGAGCGTCTCATCACCCCGCGGGCCGCTCTCACCGCCGCGGAATACCTGGCCTTCGACCTGGGCATGCATGTCCTCGTCATTCTGACCGACATGACCAACTACTGCGAGGCCCTGCGCGAGATCTCGACCGAACGGCAGGAAATCCCCAGCCGCAAGGGCTATCCGGGCTACCTGTACAGCGACCTCGCCAGCATCTACGAACGCGCCGGCATGCTCAAGGGCAAACCCGGCTCGATTACCCAAATCCCCGTCGTTACCATGCCCAACGACGACATCTCGCACCCCATACCCGATCTGTCGGGCTTCATTACCGAGGGGCAGATCGTGCTTGACCGCGACCTGGACCAGCGCGGCATCTATCCCCCCATCGCCGGGCTTCCCTCGCTCTCGCGCCTCATGAAAGACGGGATTGGAGAAGGCATGACCCGCGACGACCACGCCCATCTTGCCAGCCAGCTCTTCGCATCGTACGCCCATGTGAAGGACATCCGGGCCCTGGCGTCCGTCATCGGCGAAGAAGAATTGACGGCCCTGGATCGCAATTACATGGAATTCGGCGAGACATTCGAACAGCGTTTCCTGTCTCAGGGGCTCGAGGAGGACCGTTCCATCGAGCAGACCCTCGATCTGGGGTGGGAAATCCTGCAGACTCTTCCACGAGAGGAGCTTCACCGGATCACGGAAGAGGAAATCAGGAAGTACTACGGGAAATAACATGGCCGGACACAACATCGCACCGACACGCACCAATCTGCTGCGCGTAAAAGGCGACTTGGCCTTCGCCCGCGCGGGGTACGAGTTGCTCGAGCAAAAGCGCGAGATTCTCGTCCTCGAACTCAAGCGGTTCACGGCGCGCGCCATCGAGGCCGAGCGCAAGGTCGGGCAGGACCTCGCGGCCGCCTTCGCGGCTCTCCGGGAGGCCCAATTTGCCACGGGTGTCTCAGGCGTTACCTCCGCCAGCCGCGCCGTCAAACTCGAACCGGACATCACCCTGAGAGAGCGCCGCGTGATGGGCGTCCCGCTGCCCGCCGTCGAAATCACGCTCACCGACAATCCCCCCTACTACGGACCCAGCGGTACCTCCGTCTGGACCGACGAAGCCGTTCGCCGGTTCAAGGAGGTTCTCGGGTCCATCGCGGCGCTGGCGGAATCGCGGATATCGGTCATTCGTCTTGCGCGGGAGATTCAGAAGACCATCCGCCGCGTCAATGCACTCGAACGGATCTTCATCCCCGAGTACCAGGACACCCTTCACCATGTCGAGGGTGCGCTCGAGGAAGCCGAGCGAGAGGCGTTTTTTGTGCTGAAGCTCATCAAGGATCGCCTCGAAGCCCAAGGGAGATAGCTTATGACACCGCTTGCGCCCTTTGGAAAAGCCCTGGTCTATGTCGAGACCAACGAACGCGGTCTCGAAGCCGCTCGCTACGCCATCGCGTCCGCGAAGCAGTACGGAGGCGAGCTCCACGCCGTCGCGGTGATAAACGAGCGCATCCTCGAGGAACTTACGCGAGCGCGCGTATTCCTCAAAGAGGAGGGGCTCGATCTCCGGCGTGACCTCGAAGAGGATGGCAGGCGGTATCTGGCATTCATCGAGAAACTCGCCCAGGAGAAAGAGGTCGCAGTTACCACGGAACTCCTGCGCGGGGTCGTTCATCGCGAGGTCCTCGACAAAGCCAGAGAAATGCATGCCAGTCTTATCATCCTCGGCGAGATCGAGGAATCCTTGAGCCGCAAGGACGTCACCTTTAACGAATCCGAACGCATCGTCTGCGACGCCCGGTGTCCCGTCCTCATTGTGAAAGGCAGACGGTTGGTCAGAGACCTCTTCGAATCCGTATAATACGGAGTTCGTGCAACAGCCGGCACGGAGGCAGAATTATGGTACTCAAACAATTACTCGATGCCAGAACGATCCGGGTTGATATAAACCACCTCGATAAGTGGTCCGCCATCGAACGGCTCGCCGACCTGGTTGTCGGCAGCGAAAAGGCTGCGGACCGGGAAGCCCTGCTCACCGCCATCATGGACCGCGAGAAGCAGGGCAGCACCGGGATCGGGAACGGCATTGCCATACCCCATGCCCGCACAGGCGGCGTGCGGGAAGTCGTGGTCGCCCTCGGTATATCCGCTCCCGGTATGGACTTCGATTCGCCTGACGGAGAGCCCTGCTACCTGATCTTTCTCATCGCCGCCCCGCCCAGCGAATCGACAAAGTACCTCGAAGCCCTCGCCGCCGTGGCCACCCTCGGAGAACACCCCGACCAAGTCGCCGAATTGCGGGCCGCCGGTTCCGTCGACGAAGTCCTGCGCTTCTTCAAAACGCACCGGCGCAGGAACGAATAGGGGAACCCCGCTCAGAGCCCGAAGACGCCGGCGAGCCAGGGCACGGCCTGGGCGGGCCGGAATCGGTGCATGGCGGCATCCACGTTGGCGTGCCTGAAATACCCATCCATCGAGAGGCCCATGGGAAGCCCGGTATCCTCGGGCAGGCGGGACGCCGGGTCGCTGTACTTCTCATAGTGGTACACCCGCAGGGCATCCTCGGCGCCGTGTAACGCATAGGCCTTGCGAATCTTCGCGATTTGATTGAGCCGTCCGCCCTCGGTGAACAGGAGCGGCATGGGCGCCAGGGCAGCCTCGAGGTCGGTATAGTCAAACCACTGAAAAATTCCGGGCACGATCTGATGATTACCGGGCACTTCCAGGTTACAGGCAACCGAGCGTTCCTGCCAATGGCACACGAAATCGTTGTGTACCACCGCCTTTACACGCTCGGGGCAGAGGACTCCCAGGATATCCGCGGGCTTCGCGCCCAGCGAATGGCCGCTGACCGCGATACGCGCGGAGTCCACGAAGGGCCGTTCCGCCAGCCATTCGAGCACACGGGTTTTCTGGTACACCGAGACCGCTTCGTACGACCGCCCCATCCAGATTCCGCACAGCGAGAGCGGGTTACGCTCGACCAGGGGGCTGGCAAGCTCATTGGTCGCCGGACTGTCAAACGCCACGGCCGCCATGCCCCGCCGCGCATAGTGCCAGGCCATCCGGTTATCCTGCCATTTCCAGTCGTCGGGAGGCGCCGCCTCGCCCAGCGGAGGTTCCCCCGCGAGCATTTCCTTGCTCCCGGTCGAACCCGGAAAACACATTACCGCCGGCACGCGGGACTGCTGGCTCGCCCCGTCGGGAATCAGCACGTAGAAGGGCACCACGCTGAACGGTTCCGGGTAGGCCTCCCACCGCTCGAGCACATACCCGTCCCGGGGTCGTGACCACTCCCGTACCGGCGCGGGTTGCGGGGGGACATCGGGAAAGCACATCAACTCGAGGAGTTTGCGGCGAACCTCGCCCTGCCATCCGGCAAACCGTTCGCGGGGCATATCCGGCGAAAACGCCAGCTTGGGCTCGAGGGCTCCGAAATAGGCATGCAGAAAACCCGCTGTGTCCATGAACCGGCCGTCTTCCCGGCCGCTGACAAACGTGACCCCTGCCTCTTCCGGCGAACCCGCCACATCGGCTGCGCTCAAAGCCCGCGGCATGATGCCCATCGTTGTGCTGGCTCCGGCCACCTTCAGGAAATCGCGACGCCGCATGATTGCACCCTCCTCTCATGTGCGTATACTGGCAATTCTCGCACTCCCGAGTCCATTTTCATTGTCTCGATCGGGCCCCGAGAATGAACCGGCGAACCTGCCCGCAGCCGTCGGACGCCGCTCCCAGAGCGCGCCGCTTCTGCCCGTTCCGGCGCTAAACCGTATCGACCGGGCCTTTCAAACC
>CAZFOG010000212.1:0-11254 GCA_964520685.1 uncultured Nitrospiraceae bacterium
GGGTGGACTGAGTGGACCGGGTGGACTGAGTGGACCGGGTGGACTGAGTGGACCGTGTGGACCCGAGAGAAGAGAGGCGAACACTTTTGGCGTGGGTGAGCGAGGGCCTGCAACGCAGAGGCGGCAGCTTGCCGCATTCCAAAAAAGCCGCCCTCAGCCGGAAGTCTCAACGGAGCGCAATCTTCGCGGTGCCATAAGCTTCTTGCTCATGAGGCATTCCGGCAACGCGGGGCGGGATCTCGCGACCCCGCCCCGCGGTTGCAGCATTCCCATGCATCAACGGTGACGCGGTGACCCTGTCTCTGCTGCCGTATGCCTGACCACACCGAGCGTCCTACCCGCCCGTCGTAAACGTACAGGCCACTGGCTCCAGCGGGATGCCGTTTGCACTTTGGAAGTTGACGTGGCTGGGACTGTTCAGGCCGAAGCGATACGATTTGTTCGGCCTGAGGCTGACCGGCAGATAACACGTCTTATGGTCGTCCGACCAATACGGTTTCCCCGTAGTTTCCGGGAAACTCTCGCCGCCGCCCGTCCACGAGAAACCCCCTCCCATTGGCACGTTGAACGTCACCGTGATGACGGGGGTCTTCGGGTCGACGCCCGTCGCACCGTTTGAGGGACTCATGGTGACAACCACGGGAACTTCCGTGTGGGGCGCCCCCTCGCCGGCGGTAACGAAATGCAGGACCCGGTTCCGCGCGGGGGCACCGTTCACCCCCCGGAAATTCTTGTGGCTCGTGGAATTGATGCCGACCCGGTACGCCTTGCCGGCTTCGAGAGCCACCGGCAGCGCACAGGTGCGGCCAGTGACCCAGTGCGGCTTACCGGTGGTCTTGGGAAACTGTTCGCCGCCGCCCGTCCACGAGAAGCCGCCGCCCATGTCCTGGTCGAACGTGACGGTGATCTCGGTCAATCCGGGGTCGACGTCCTCCGCGCCGATAGCCGGGACGGTTTCGACGAGCTCGGGAGCGGATTGGGTAACGGGCTGCGGGTCCACTTGTTTGATCGCGGACACGTCGATCCGGGGCTCCTTACCAGCGTTGTTCCACCATGTCGCCCAGGCACGTTTATCCGCCCCGTGATGCTGGCCCGTGATCCGGACAAGTGAAGCCCGCGCCCAAATTCGCGTGTTCTGATTCGGATGATCGAGCAGGGAGATGAGCGCAGGCACGGCGGGTTCGTGGCCCTGGCGCCCGAGCGCGGCGACGGCCAGCCAGCGTGCCCGGTTATCGACCTGCTTGTCCTGCATGAACGTTGCGATACCCAGTACCTCGCGCGCAAGACTCTCATCCTTGAAGAGGCCGGCGGCGGCCAATGCCTCCGTCAGCTCCTTGCTGGTGAGAATCCGGTTGGGCTGGGGTTCGCCGGGAAGGGTTTTGTTGGCCTCGCGGAGCACCGACCGGGTCTTGCGCTTCAGCTCGGCCTGTTCTCTATCGGACATGCTCTCGAGGTGATTGCCCGGAAGCCATAGACCCACCGGCCCGAACGTGCGCGCGGTCTGGCGAATGTAGTCTTTCACCTCGTCATCCGCCTGTGCATAGTATTCGGCAATCTCCTTTTCGGCAGATTCCTCCGCGGTGTCCGCGGCACTCGCCCCCATGGGCATCAGCAGCGCCAGCAGGCACACCGCGACCGCCGAACCCAGGCCAAACGCCCGGGACCGCCGCGGGTCGGCAATGGCCCGAATGCGTTGGAGTAGATTGTCCGATTGCTCGAAGAGCCCCAGGAATCCGGCCGCTGCCGGCATGGACCCTTCATAGGACTCCGCCATGCGCAGCAGCGTCGAGGCGTAGTCTTTCGTCGTTGCATCCGTTTCCAGACGCAGCACCATGTCGTCGCAAGCCATTTCTCGTTCCCTCCTCAAGTGAAAATGCACCAGCCAGACGACTGGGTGGAACCAATAGAGGCACGCCAGGAACGCCGTGAACCACGCAAGCAGCAGATCCCGGCGTTTCACGTGGGCCAGTTCGTGGGCGATGACGTGGGCCAGTTGACGCGGCTCAATCCGGTGAGCGAAGCGCGCCGGCAGAACGATGGCGGGACGCCACACGCCCAACAGGGTTGGCGTCGCCACTTCATTCGAAAGCCACGACGCGACAGGGTATCGAACATGCAAGCGCACGCGCAGTGATTCAATGGCCTCTACGACTGCCGGGGGCGGCTCGAGCCGGTCACGCTTCAATCGCGCGCGTACTTGCGCCATTGATGCAAAAATGCGAGAAAGAGCAGAGCCGCGACCACCAGCCACACCAGCATCAGCGCTACAGCGAGCGGTGTGGCGGCATCTGCGCCGCTGGCTGCATGGAATACGTCTTCCGGTCCCGGCACCGAGAGGGCATACGGACCGCCATCCTCCACGGCGCAGGCATTGGGTTCGAGGGACTCCGCCGGCGCGGCGTCTGGGCCTGCCGTTGAGGGGCCGACAATCTGAAGATGAAGGGGCAGCCGCTCGGCCAGTCTGCCAAGGGACCACGGTGTTGCAAACATAGGCGGCAACATCAGCTTCACGAAAACCAGGAGCCACACGGCGTACCGGGCGCTGGCCGAAGACCGCCTCATGGCGAGAGCCAGAATGCCGGCAAGCCCCGCCACGAGCACAATCTGCCAAGACATGCCGGCCATCCACTGCGTCCACACCGTAGCGGCTGCGCTCACGAATCCCCCGATTTCGCTCACGTCACGGCTCCTTTTGTTCCTCGTCCTGTTTACGTATCTCGCGTTCCAGCTCGGCCCGAATCGCCTGCAGTTCCTCTCTCGAGGCATGCTCGACAAAGTGGGCCACGAGAGGACGCAACGCGCCGTCGAACACGCGCTCGATGAATGACCCCGTGGCGGCCTGCGTCAGCTCCGCCCGGGAATACGCCGCCCGGTACAGATACGAATTCCCCACCTGGTCGAAGGTCAGGGCGCCCTTTTTGACCAGCCGGGACAGCATGGTCTTGACGGTCTTGTAGGCCCAACCGCAGTCTTCCGGCAGGGCCGCATAGATATCGCGCGCGGCCATGGGGCCGTGCGTCCACAGCGGTTTGATGACCTCCCACTCGGCCTCGGACAGGCGGGGAGGGGGCAGCCGCTTCACGTTGGATAATGTGTTTTTTGGCATCGTTTCCTGCTTCCCTATTGCCTACACTAAAGAGCTTTCGATTACAAATGTAATCCAATTCCCGCCGGTTGTCAAGCCATTTTTCGCGTTTTTGGAAAAGTCCCCTTGCTGCGGCAGGGGCGCAATCCGGGTTCCGTAACCGGAAATGACCTCCAAAACGGACTGAATTCGTCCCCTGTTCGGGGCTGTCCGCTTCCTGGCGGGAATCTGCGCGAACCGACCGGCACACCCGTAAACATTTGATGTGCAATCGGTTGCGGCGATCAACCAAACTACGGAATGATCGATTCCAAGGCTGCCATCATGGCCGGACCGGCTTCACGTCCCGGGGACATGGCTGTCAGGTACTCCGCGAATTTGTACTGATTGGTGTTGTCGAAGTAGTCGGTCTTGACGATGTAGCCGAGCTGGTCGAATCCCAGGCCGAGAACGAACTTGGGCTCCGTGTCCATGAGGTCGCGGGTGGCCCAGGTGAAGGCCGGCGCGGTTTCTCCGGGGTGCGTGGCGAATTGCGCGCTACCCACCGCAAACCATGCCACTTCGGTCTCGATGGATTCGCCGAGCGGCCGGGGCACCAGCCCGGTCTGGCTCATTTGCTTGAAGGTGTCGTTGGCATTGGGCATGCCGAATACCTTGCGGGCGAACCGGATCCCGGTACCCTCGATGGGCTTCGCGTCCTCGATGGCCCTGAGCACGTGTTGCGCCAAGTCCATCCCGTAAGTATCCGCGAGTGCAAAGGTGCGTTCGGGCGTCTCGGGCTGAATCCATCCGCCCACACCCCCTTGGAGATATAGATGCTCGCCGCTCATGTTTTGATGCATCGTTCGGTAGAACGCGCCCACC
This sequence comes from uncultured Nitrospiraceae bacterium, assembly GCA_964520685.1. Taxonomy (GTDB): domain Bacteria; phylum Hydrogenedentota; class Hydrogenedentia; order Hydrogenedentales; family SLHB01; genus UBA2224. Next base: position 3,950 of record CAZFOG010000212.1, read on the forward strand.
CAGTCGGAACTTACCTCGGCCGTATCCCCGTCAAGCACCGTGGGATGGCAGGCGAAATTCGTGAGGGTTACGACAGGGCTGCCATCGGCCGCGGAGCAGACAAGAATTACCGCCGTGCGGTCAATAACGCCCGGCTCGCTGTCGTTGACAGCCCACTCCATGCCCTCCGTTTTGGCATAGGACAGGGTCGCGGGCTCGAGTGACGCGGCGGCCCTGGCCACCTGCTCCGAAGCGGTCTCGACCAGCATCGCCATGTATTTGGGGTCGCGGCCGCAGGTGGCCTCGTCCGGACCGTATATGCCGATCACATCCGGCGAGCAGTGGGTATGAGTCGACTGCACGACGATCCGTTCCGCGGACAGGTCAAGCCCCTGCACTTTCCCGGCGGCCCGCGCACGAATCTGCTGGATGGTGTCGTACATGGCGCCGATGCTGTCGAGCGTTACGAGCGCCACCGGGGTGTTGCCGTCGTCGAATACGACCGCTTTCGCATAGAGATTGTCGTGCACGCCCGTGGATTGACGGCTCGGGCTGTATCCGGCCAGCCATGTGCCGTTCTCGGGATTAATCGCGGCCGCCGCTACTCCCACGCGAAACGTTGCCTGCGGTTGCGCGGATTCCTCGAGAACCGTCTCCTGGACCGGGGCCTCCTCCTTAATAGGTGCTTCCCGCGTACAGCCCGCAATGCAGACGATCACCGCAATCCAAATCAGCCAGCGCTTGCCCATCATGCCGCTCCCCTCGACTGTCCTGCTCCCATTGTTCACTTTCGGAACGCGCGCTTGTGGGGGACGGAACGCCCCACACCGTCTATGGAAACGCCGCGCCGGGGGCGTTTCCTTCCGCGCCGGCCCGAAACATCAGGCTTGCGCGCGGATCTCGTTGACCAGCTCGAGCGCCCGCTGCGACAGGCCGCGCGTCTGATCCAGCACTTGCCTTCCACGGCCATGGCGCAGCTCGATGCGCATGTGCGTCAATTCCCGCGCAATGGGGAGGACTTTGAGGCCAAGTTCGCGGGCGCGTTCGGCCTTGCCCATGCCGTGAAGACGGCACAGGGCCCCGTCGCACGCGCATAACGCGGCGCTGGCTTCGATAATGCGGCTTCGTGCGTCGCTGATCTCCGGGTTCTCGTAGATGAGATCCAGCAAGCGGTCGCGCGCCCAATCGGTGTGCGACAGCTCCTCGAGCGTATCGCCTGCGCGAGGCCCCTCGAGATACTTTTCGACGGGGCTGACGTCGATGCTGTATTGCCGGGCGAGGCGCATGTTAATCGCGAGTTGCCGGCGGTCGTCTTCCATGAGCCGGTGGGCCACAATGTCGCGGAATTCGAGGCACTTTTCGGGGGTGGCGATCAAGAGGATGTGCGCCTGGCCGGGAAACATCTCGAAATGGCGTTCGAGGGGCATCCGGTCCCAACGGCGGTCCTGGATGAAATCCGACAGGTCGTACACCTCGAGTTCCTGCACAAAATCCTTGTTGATGCTCAGGTTGATCGACGCCATGCCCCGAATGTCATGGCTTACCAGGAAAAACAAACTGTATCCATCGCCCAGCAATCGCGACGCCGTGGTAAGGGGCACCCCATCCGGCAACTGGGCCTTCTCCTCAGACCGCAACGTCATGGTATACGAGCCCTCGGGAATGGGTTCGGGCCGCGTACCCAGCAACAACGGCGCGACGGCGTTGATGCGTTCCATGCGCTGATCGAGTTCCTGCCACAGGTCGCTGAAGGTCAGAAATGGCCCGGTAAGGGTGCGCTGGCACGAGCCCCCGATCCAGACGGGCACATTGTGATACGAGTAGGTGAAAAACCCGCGCGCACCCGTGGCGAAGGCCGAATTCACCATCAACCGCAGCTCGGGGCAGGTGGACCATTCCGGCGCATTACTGCCCCACACAAACCCCGGCGCCACGACCCAGAACTGCTGTCCGCTGCTGAGTTTCAGATGCGTTTCCATCACCTCCTGAACGCCCCACGAATTGCGCGAATGGAAGTGATTTACGCCCATTGCCGCAAAATACGGCGCAAACAGGGCGAACTTGCCGGGATTGCGCGTGGTGAGCACAAACGGGTGCTGCGGATCCGCCTCATGGATCAGGTCGCGCAAATGCAGCAACTTCTGGAAATCCTGTTCCCGCGGCTCGGTATTCAGCCCCCAGGCAAGGAGTCCCGGCACCCCTGTATTCGGCCGGACCAACTCGTCCACGCTGTCCCGCAAGACGTTGGGATCGCCAACCAGGGGCAGCCCGTACATGGGCACGAACTTGACGCCATACTCGAGGGCCGCCGCGTGCATTTCCTTCCAGTCCTGCTGGGTGAAGCGCTCGGCGTTCTCGATGGCAACGCAGTTCTGGTGATGGCGCACCACGTCCTCAAAGAGCAATTGCCAGTATTCACTGACCGAGATGCCCATGGTCTGCGCGAGCCGCTGCGCCATATCCGCATCGACGTACACGCCCAGCGGTAGGAAATCGTCGAGGATCGCCATCCGCGGCGGCGGGGTGGAGCCGGCCAGCCGGGCGGCGTCGCGTTCGCACGCTTCGGTTTCCTCGGGGGTCATGGCACGAAACCGGACCTCGCGAAGCTCTGCCGATTCGGTCGCGCGGACCGTTGAATACAGGCGGAATACCAGCGCATCGAGCTGCGCCGGGAACCTGCCATGCTGAATTTTCCGGGCAACGGTGCGCCACTGTTGCGTGGGCTCCATCGCGTCAAACGTCAGGCCGCCCGGATAAGCCCAGGTACAGGCCAGGCGGGCATTCTGGCTCGTGCACCGGTAGGTGACCTCGAGCACTGGGAACCGGTTGAGATCGACAGGCAGGCGTTCATCCCGCGTACCGAGCGTTCCCAGCGGCACCCAGTAGGTTGGTTCGTCGGACGGCAGGTGGTCGAGCCGGCGCACGTCTTCGAACTTGCCCTTCAACTCGACCGCATGGTCCGCGCGGCTGCGGGAAACCGGAATGCGCAGCCATTCCGTGAATGCGGGCAGGTCGGTGGTGGTCCAATGAGCCAGTTCGTCGGGACCGAACGCGATGTGGTCCATCTGGTCGCGCTTTCCCTCATCCGGGGCGGCCAGGATTGTCGTGAAGTATCCGGAATATTCGTAGACCATGGACGGGGCTCCTTTTCCGTGCGGCGGACGCGTTACGCAGTGGTGATACGCGTATTGCGCCGGCTCGAGAGGAACTCGTCGACAAAAACACCGATCAAGATTGCTCCGCCGATAACCACGTACTCCAGTTCGCTCGGAATCGCCAGAATTGTCACGAGATTGGTCAACACGCGAATCAGGGCCGCACCGATGACCACACCCAGAATGTTACCCGATCCGCCCCGCAGGCTGCAGCCCCCGAGCACGACCCCCGCGATGGCATAGAGTTCATAGAAATTGCCGAAATTGGCGGGGCCAATCGAGTTAATGTTAAACCCGAAGAGCAGGGCGCCGATGCCGCAGAAGAGGGAACACACGGTGTACGCGAAGATCTTCAGGTGCTGGGTGCGGATGCCGCTGAACCGCGCGCTTTCCTCGTTGGCGCCCAAGGCGAAGATGTGCCGGCCGTAGGGCGTGAAATGGAAGAACGCCGCGGTGATGACGGCAAACACGATGAAGATGAGGAAGGGCACGGGCAGGATCGAGTGGGCCGTGGGCACGAAACCATTGGCCAGCCAGTTCCACGCGGGATGGGTTGTGGCCGAACCAAACCCCTGGGTGGCATCCTGGGCGATGACCCGGGCAAAACCTCGGTAAAAAAAGAGCCCGCACAGGGTCACTACAAACGGCTGGATGCGCGCTTTGGTGACCAGTACGCCGTGCCACAGCCCGATGAGTGCCGACAGGGCCAGGACCAGCGGCATAACAACCCACGGACTCCACCCCTCGCCCTTATCGAGCAGGTAGGCGGCGAGCGTGGCAATCAGGGCGATAACGCTCCCCACCGACAAATCGATGCCTCCCGTGATGATCACGAAGGCCTGACCGAGACTCAATATGCCAAACAGGCCAATCAGCGGCAGTACACTGCGCGCGTTCTGGGGAGTCAGGAAACGGATGGTCCCATTCTGGAGATACTCCCAGACGCACGCAATAGCAATGAGGCCGGCGAGCAGCCCGGCAAGACCCAAAACCTTTCTCACGATTTGCCCGTCTGCTCCTTGAGTTGCGCCCAGAATTCATCCACGCTCTCCTGGGTGATTGTCTTGACCGGAACGATGATGCGTTGATCTTCGGGGACGCGCGAACGGTTGCTCTGGGCAAGTTCGACGAGCAGTTTTACCGACTGGTACCCGAACTCGAACGGTTGCTGCACGATGGTGCCGGCGATATGCCCGTCCTTGACGCCCTGGAGGGTCTCTTCCTCTTCGTCAAAGCAGACGATCTTGGCCTCGCCCAGCTTGCCGGCGGCCCGCACCCCGCTCAGGATGGCCGGACCATTGTAGCTCCACAGCCCCACCAGGCAATCCAGGTCGGGGCGCGTTGTGAGCGCGTCTTGCGCGTTGGCTTTGGCTTTCATGCGATCGGTTTCGTCGGTCCGCGTATCCAGGATGGTGATGTTGGCGCCCTCGAGCGCATCTTCGATGCCCTTCTTGCGGTCCTGGGCGTTCTGGGCATCGAGGGTGCCGACGAAAAGCATGATCTCGCCGCCTTCCGGCAGAGTCTTTTTGATCAGCTCGCCAGCAGCGACCCCCGCCTGGTAGTTGTCGGTGCCGATATAGCAGATGCGGTCGCTGTTCGGCGCATCGGAGTCCTGCGTCACCAGATTCACCTGCGACGCGGCGTCGTTGAGCATGGCGGTCTGATTCTCGGGATCCTTCGGGCTGATGGCAATGCCCGACACGCCGCGCGTGATCAGGTCCTGTACGATCTGCTTCTGTTCCTGGGCCGTTCCCTGAGGGGGGATCTTGAAAATCACGCCGCATCCCAGTTCCTTCGCCGCCTTCTCGGTCCCCGCCTGGGCGATTTTCCAGAAATCCGACGCGTTGTTGGTCACAAAGGCCACGGTAATCGTGGCGCCGATAGCGTCCCCCCCTGCCTGTTGTTGATCTTGCCCGCCGCACCCGCCGAACACCACGGCCATCATCAGAACACCGAAACCCAGCCTGCGCATCACATGTCCTCCCCCAGGTTACGATCGCACCAACGCGAGTGCCAAGTGTAGCGCGATTCCCTCAGCCGTGCAAAAAGCGTGAATGGCCGGCTAAGGGGCGGAAACACAGCCGTTCCGCCGGAAGCTCCAACGAAACGCAGTCTGCGGTGTGGTACGCGCGACTTGCTCATGGCTGGTCTTCTTTCTGTGTCGTGCTTTTTGTCGTCGTCACGCCTCCTGTGCGAACACCCCGGTGAGCTGCCGGAGAAGAGAGATCCGGATGGCGGATTGCATCCGCCGCTGATCAACGGACGGGTTGGAAAACCCGTCCCCGTTGCGAGAATGAATCATACGCAAGATGCTCGTGGTGTCTTACGGCGTTGTTGCGTGCCTGGATGCGTAATAGGCGTTCAGTTTGTCGGCCGGAAGGGCCTGCGCGGGCAATGTGTTCAAGCCGTCAAGGGTGCATTTCACCGTCACCTTGACCGGGTCAGGGCCGAAAGTCACGTTACCGTGAACCAGTCCGCGCTGCATATCCACAAAGAACTCGGCGGGAACATCGTTGACGGTGACCTGCGCGACGCCCTTGCCGCCCGTGGCTATCATGACCCGATCCTCGAGGGTCGCGGGCCCGTGCAGCGTCAACTCCAGCGTGGCGGTCGCGGGTTCCCACTGTTCCGAGATGCGTTTGCCGCCCCACTGATGGTACGCGGCGTTTCCGGGGGCTTCGCGCACATAGAACAGCCGCGTCTGGTTCGGGAAAAGCGAAATATCCGTGAGGCAGTCCAGCGCCGCTTGTCCCCGCCCACCCGACACCGTCCGCTCATGCACGTCATAGACCGCGAGAGGCCGGTCCTCCTCGAATGGCGGCAACGTCAGCTCGGTGAAGGCCACGGCCGTTGTGGCCGGTGCGTTGTTCGGGTTCGCAACAACGATGAGGGCATCGTCCCAGATGCGGTTGTGATAGATGGTGGCGTAGGTGCCGGGTGCGGTTGCGGCAAAGCAGTCGCGCCAGGCCGGGAAAAGGTAGAGGGCGGACTCGTACATACCGAAATAGTGCTGGGCGGCGTTGAACGTCTCGACGAACAGGACCTCGTCAGCGCTGACGCCTGCTGCATAGGGGAACTTGTCCGGCCAGAGCCGCCAATCGAGATAGCTGTATTGCCCGCCCCCCGTGAGCAAATCATAGGCATAGGCGAGTTCCGCGCCGCACCGCGTCCCTTCGCTGTCCCCCGCCCAGAGGCAGCCCTGGGCCGGCTGATTGTGGTACGACCCGTACTGCGCCCAATACGACTCGACCGACGGAAAGGAATAGCCTTCGCCGAAGAGGTGGCAATCGAACGCGGATATGGCGGGCAGAATGAACGCGTGACTCGAGTGGTCGATCAGCACGGCATGGGGCGCCTTCGCCAGCAGAGCCTGGCGGCGGCGCCAGCTCACGTCGTGCAGTTCGATCAGGCAATCGTAGACCTGCTCGGGATGGCCGTGTTCTTCCCAGAGAGAGCAGTTCGCGTAGGGCAGGTTATCGTCGATGTACATGCCGTCAACGGGGTATTTCTCGAGCATGTCGGCGATGGAGGCCATGCGGTAATCGGCGAGCCCGTTGGGTGAGGCAAGGCACGTTGCCACGAGGTCGCAATAGGGGTCCATGCCGGCCTTGTAGCTTCCGCCGTAATTGAAGCCCTGCCAGAGCGGCCATTCCCCCGCGGCGATGCGTTCCTGAACGCCCGGCGCGTTGGCGTACATCAGGTCCGCGTTAGCCGTCCAGATAAACAGCATCCCCGCGTCGTGCACGGTCTTCAGAACGCGGTCGATTTCTTCCGCGGGCGGCCGCGGCACGCCCGGCGTACCCAGGCGGTGCATCTGGAACAGCGTGAATCCCAGCCGCGCGGCCGCGCGAATTTCGTCATCGGTGGGGTAGGGATGTTTGCCGTCGCCAATCCAGATGAACATGCGCAGGTCGCGCCAGCGAGGATGGGGCAGCCGGTTCGGCGCCACTGCCAGGCCGGTGCGGAATGTGAATGACCCGCCGGCCGGCACCACAAAGGCGCCTTCCCCCGGTTCGGCGCGCACGATATGCTGGGTGAGTTCCACCACGGAGGCGCCCCCTGGGCGCCTTTCGTTCACCCCGAGCGAGGCGAGCGGAGCGTCGGCGGGTTGCCGGTACGTGCCGCCCCGATCCGTGAACATGGCCAGGGCGGCTTCGTGGCTGAACACCTC
>CAZFOG010000213.1:0-11218 GCA_964520685.1 uncultured Nitrospiraceae bacterium
TGGCCCTATGCGGAACCGGTCCCTTGGGCCGGAGAGTTTGCGGGGAAGTACCTGATTGCCGCGGTGCAGGCGGTCCGGATGACGGACGACGCGCGTGTGAAGCCGTTCGTGCAGGAATTCGTGGATGCGTTGGTGGCGAGTCAGGCCGGGGATGGCTACCTGGGGCCCTGGCGCGAACACGAGCGTCTCCTGGGCCACTGGGACTTATGGGGGCACTACCACTGCATGCTCGGCCTCCTGATGTGGTACGACGAGACCGGTGACGAGAAGGCCCTGAACTGTGCCATTCGCGCGGCGGACCGCATCTGCGAAACGTACCATCCCGGAGGCCGGCGTCCCATCGAGGCGGGGACGCCGATGATCAATCTTTCGGTCGTGCACGTCATGGCGCTCCTGTATCAACGGACCGGCGAGCAGCGGTACTGGGACGTGATTCAGATGCTCGTCGAGGACATGGAGAAAGACGGCGACTGGCTGCGCGAAGGCGCCAAGGGTACACCGTACTACAAACTCCCCGGCGGGGGCACGCGGTGGGAAAGTCTCCATATCGTGCAGGGCATTGTCGAGCTCTATCGCATCACGGGGGAGGAACGGTACAGGCAGGCGGCCGTAAACCTCTGGACGAGCATCCGCGACTTTGACCGGCACCCCTCGGGCGCGTTCTCGGCCAACGAGCAGGCGTTCGGTTCCGTGTACGAGCGGGGCTCCATCGAGACCTGCTGCTCGGTGGCCTGGGAGGCGTTGACGATCGACATCCTCAAACTCACGGGCGATGCGAAGATGGCGGACGAACTCGAACTGACCACCTGGAACCAGGTGCTTGGAGCGCAGCATCCCTCCGGGAACTGGTGGACCTACGATACCCCGATGGACGGCATCCGCGCGCCGTCCTATCACCAGATCAACTTCCAATACCGGCCGGGCACGCCCGAGTTGAATTGCTGCTCGGTAAATGCCCCGCGCGGTCTCGGCATGCTCAGCGAATGGGCGGTCATGCGGGACGAGGATGGGGTGGTCATCAACTTCTACGGACCCGGCGCGTTCGATATCCCTCTGCCCAATGGAAAGCACGTTAGAATCACCGAAGAAACGAATTATCCCCTCGATGGCGAAGTCACCCTGGTGTTCGAATGCGAGGAGCCGCTTGAATTCGGCCTCAAACTGCGTATGCCCGAGCACATGCCGCCTATAGATGTGGACTTTCACGGGCGGCCGTATGCCGGCCCCTGGCCGCCCACCCCGGGGACGTATTTCAGCCTTAAGACAACGTGGAAGAACGGCGATCGGCTTACTATCGAGTTTGACATGGCCACGCGCGTTTGGCCGGGGAAGGGGCCACGGTACGGCCGTGCGGCGGTCTATCATGGGCCGTTGCTGCTCGCCTTCGACGCCTTCTACAACGATATCGAGCCGGCGGATATGAAACCGGTCGACGCGGCTGCGCTGGAGTTGAAGCCTCGCGCGGCGCTTCCGCCGGATTCTATCGTGCGGCACGCCCCGCTCGGGTTCTGGCACGTGAATACGGTGGGCGGAGACTCCGTGGTGTTGTGCGATTTTGCGAGCGCGGGCGCCCACGGCACCGATTACGTCTCGTGGCTCCCGGCGGTCAACGTGCCGCCGGCACGCGCACGGTTGCAGCTTCCCCAAAACGGCGAGACAGGCAAGCCGGGGCCGGTGTTGCTACGATGGTCAACGGTGGGGGCGCAGGGGGTGCGGTATGAAGCTGTCGTGGCACGAGACCCCGCGTTTGACGAAGTAGTGGCGCGGATTCCGGACATTGTGGCGAGCCACACCATCCTGAAGGAAGAGGTGCGGGCCCCCGGCACCTATTACTGGAAAGTCCTGTCGGTGAGTGGCGAGAAGCGGGCTGAGAATGAGGAAGGCCCGTGGTCCTTTACGGTCAATTCCGGAGCGGACCGCACGTTTTTCAGTGTAGGTGACGATGGTCTGCTGCTGTCTGCTCCTTTGAATGGGAATGGTGCGCCGGGATTCGGGCGGCTGGATCATGAGGCGAACCTGCAACCCGCCCCGGACCGCGACGGCAAAGCGGGAGAAGCCGCGTTTTTCAACGGCAGCAACGCCGAGCTTCGCTATGAGCTTCCGTTCTTCCCCGAGGTAGATTACACATTTTGCGCGTGGGTTTATCCGGAAGACCTGCCTGTAGCGTCCATTCGGCAGGTATTCTCGGCATGGTGCCAGGGGATGGACGACCCTCTCCGCGTCACCCTGCGCGAGAATGGCGTCTGTGCTGGCATTGAGGCGGGCCAAGCCTATTCAACGCCGGTTGTGCCGTTGACCAACCAGGCCTGGGTGCATCTCGCGGCGGTCAAGGCCGGGTCCGTGTTGCGGCTTTACGTGAACGGCGAAGAAGCCGCGACGGCGGAGGTGCCGGAGCGTGTTGCAAGCCGGAGCACTCATGTGGGTATTGGATTCAACCCGCGATACAGCGGCGGCGAGCATTTTAAGGGGCGCATCCGCGATGTGGCATTTTACGCGGCCCCCTTCCCGGCGGAGCGGATCCGCACGCTGTGTGAATCGGGCGGTTGATGTTTAACGGATTCACCCCTGATTCTTGTCTGGAGTCGCTGTGGTTCGGCAGGATCGGTGGCACAGGTCACATTGCAGATGTATGATACTCTATGTGGCGTATACAACGCAGGACGTGGATGTGCGCCGATGATGCTCTAACCCATTGCGCGAGGGTTGGTTAACGGGCCAGGCGGGGCAGGCCGGAATGGCGTGCGGTATTCGGGTGCGCGTGGACGGCGTCAGGCCCCGTGCCGTAAATCGTTGCTGCGTAGTGGAAAGGAGCCTTTCCATCCCCGGTTTTTGTTGATGACATGCGGCGGGATTATTGGTTACTATTAGAGTACCGACTTATACTAACGCGGATACTCAATTGGTGCAGAGGGGCGGGGGAGCGCCAGGGTATCCGAAGTCGGGCGGATGTCTAGCCCGGAGCGCATTTCGGGGCGCCTCCTGACTGTGTGTGAAATGCAATGCCAAGAGAATCGGTGAACATGGACATTTTGAAGGATTCCGAAGAGTCATGGCAGCGCCCGCGTATTGGCTGGTTTGTGGTACTGTTCGTCGTTCTGGGTACGCTGTTCGAATTCGGCTCAATCTATGCCGATGACGTTTTGCCGTCGCCTAATCATCTCGGTAATTTCCTGAGTCTGCTCTCCGGTATTTTCATGGTTGTGGCGACCCTTATCATAGTGCGCCGCCTTGCCCGGGATGGTGCTTCTCGCGGAATCATAGTCGTAGCGGGATGCCTGTTTGTGTTCTCGAAGATTCTCGCCTGCACCGTTGAATACCCCTGGCTGCGCGGCATTCCGGTGTTTGGGCGCGATGGGTTTGGGCACGATGTTCTCGAGGACTACAGCTACACCATAGCGCTTGTGATGATCCTGGTGGGGTTCATCCGTTCGGCTCTTGAGGCCAGCAAGGCGCGCTATGACCTCGGGCTTCAGAATCGGGCATTGCGGCATGAGGTCGCACAACGCAGCGAGGTCGAACGCGAACTGCGGGCAAGTGAAGCACGCTACCGTGACCTGGTTGACAAGACGCCCGACGTAGTGTGGCGGCTCAACAGGGAAGGCGTGTTCACCTGCGTCAGTCCCTCCGTGAAAACGGTGTTTGGTCTGACTCCCGATGCGGTTGTGGGCAAGAAGCTGACGGATGTCCTGCCCGCCGGTATCGCCGAAAGGGCTCGTGCCAGTGCGGCCCAGGCTATGGAAGGGAATTCCGGGGCGCGAACGCAACGGTTTCAGTTTCAGTATCAGCGCCCCGACGGCGAGGAGCGAATTTTCGAGGCGTTGAGCGCGCCCATTTATAATTCGGACGGGGAGATGAATGAAATCCAAGGGATAACGCGCGATATCACCGCGCATGTGCGGTCCCGGGAAGCCCTTGCTGTGAGCGAAGAGAAATACCGGGCGTTCGTCGAAAACAGCCCAGTGGTGATAGCCCGGGTTAACCGCGAACTGAAGTATGTCTTTGTCAATCAGGCCTATCTCGATACCGTAAGGCTTACCCGCGAAGCAGTGATCGGAAATGATCCCGAAATCATCAAAGATATCGTGCATCCCGAAGATCTTTCCCTGATTGTCGGTCATTGCCGGGCCGTTCTTGCCGGCGGCGAGCGCCGGATTGCCGAAATTCGCGTTCTGGATGAGACAGGCCATTGGCGATGGTTTTCGCATCTTGTTTATCCGTGGTACGAAGCGAATGGCCAGCTCGGGGGAGTGGAGGCCTCGGCGCGGGATGTAACCGAGCAGAAACTCGCCGAGGAAGCGCTTCGCGAGAGTGAGGTGACCACCCGGGCACTCCTGAATGCGACAAGCGACCTGGTGGGTCTCATCGATCGGGATGGCCGTCTCCTGGTATTGAACGAGCATCTGGCCAGCCGTTATGGCAAGACACCGCCGGAGTTGGCGGGTGTAAATGTGCGCGACCTGGTGCCTGGCGAAGTCGGCGAGAAGCGCTGGGAGAATACGCAAGCCGTATTCCGCACCGGCCGCCCGCTTCGCTTCAGTGACGAACTCAATGGGCATCATTTCGAGCACTCTTTTTTCCCCGTAGGGGATGAAAACGGAGAGGTCACGAGGCTGGCGTTTTTTTCGCGTGATATCACCGATGCGCAACGGGGAGCGGAAGAGCGCATCCGGCTTGCCACGGCCATCGAGCAGGCGCCGGACTCGGTGATTATTACGGGGGTTGACAGTACGGTGCAGTATGTAAACCCCGGCTTCGAGCGCAACACGGGGTACGCACGGGACGACGTCATCGGTCAGAGTACGCGATTCTTGCGCTCCACGGAGCACGATGAAGTCTTCTACAGAACCATCGAGGAGACCATTTCACGGGGCGCTGTCTGGTCGGGGAGGCTTGTGAGCCGCCGCAAGAACGGAAGCCTGTTCGAGTCGGACACCACGATATCGCCGGTGCACAACGAGGCGGGCCTCATCATCAACTATGTCTGGTTGATGCACGACGTCTCGCTCGAAGTAAGCCTCGAGCGGCAGTTGCGGCAAGCGCAGAAAATGGAGGCGGTGGGCACGCTGGCGGGCGGAATCGCCCATGATTTCAACAACATACTCTCGCTCATACTCGGCCATAGCGAACTCCTTCTCGAGGTGCTTCCGGACGACGAGGTAGCGCGCTTGAGCGTGCGGCAGATCACGAAAGCGGGCAATCGCGGCGCCGAACTGGTGAAGCACATTCTCACGTTCAGCCGTCAGGTCGAGCGGCGGTGCGAGCCCTGCAATGTTGGGACGATTCTGAAGGAGGCCCTGCGGTTCCTGGCAGCCTCATTACCGGCCACCGTCGAGATTCAGCAGCGTATCGAAGAAGACATGGGCGCTGTGATGGCAGACCCGATCCAAATCTATCAGGTCATTATGAACCTCTGCACAAACGCCTATCAGGCAATGGGCACGGAGGGGGGCATTCTCGGATTGACCCTGGACGAAGTCGAGCTTGGCCCGGAGTTTCAGGCGGATGTGGGTAGCCCCCAACCGGGCACATACGTGCGGGTCACCGTGTCCGATACGGGCGTTGGCATGGACGCGGCCATTGTCGGCCGCATATTCGAGCCGTTTTACTCGACCAAGAAACCCAGCCAGGGGACCGGGCTCGGCCTGTCCACCGTGCACGGGATTGTCACGAGTTACGGCGGGGCGGTGCGGGTTCGCAGCACGGTGGGCCAAGGGACAGTGTTTGAAGTATTCCTGCCCCGGCTTGCGGCGGAGGCGCACGGCGAGGTCTTCCTGGAAGAGTATCCGGGGTCGGGTTCCGAACGCATACTCTTTGTGGATGACGACCCCGATCTGACCCAAATGGCCAGCATGATGCTGCACCAGCTCGGATACAAGGTCGAGACCTTTACCAACAGCCTGGCGGCATTTGAAGCGTTCTCCGCGGACCCCGACGGCTTCGATCTCGCCATCGTGGATCAGATTATGCCGCATCTGATGGGCGTGGAACTGGCCAAACGGATGCTGCAGACGCGTCCAGGATTCCCGGTGTTCCTGTTGACGGGTTACAGCGAGGGAATCACGCCGGAACAGGCCCGCGACCTTGGGATCCGCGAGTTCGTCATGAAACCGTTCTCGTCGCGGGAGCTTGGCGGTCTCATTCGCAAGACACTGGACGCCGTGACGGCCCGTCGCAACTGAGGTGTGCCTCGAAAATTCGGTTTCTGCACGCTAAGAATCCTCCCCCAGAACGCCTTCCGGCGTTCCACCCCCTCCGAAGGGAGAGATGCGCGGCGGCGTTGAGGTGGCATGCGCATCCTGCGCATGATTGTGGCTCTGGCCGGGGCTTTTGAACATGACAGTCCCGATTTTCATCGTCAACGGGTGAGCCGAACGGCTCATGGTGCGCTGTCCCGAGAATTCACCTCTCCTCCGGGATGTGTGACCGGCGCCCTCGCCGGTCATTTCTGTTTTCATGGTCAACGGGTGAGCCCCTCGGTACATGGTTTGCGGCCTCGAAGGTTTAGCCCGTGCATCCCCGTCCGTGTTGGTCCGTGTTTGTCCGTGTGGGTCCATGTGTTCGGGGGGGCTGACTCCGGTTCCCCGGGTTTCTAGCTTCACGCCCCCATTTTCATCGTCGACGGGTGAACCGCACGGCTTATGGCGCGCTGTTTAATCGGGCCATCACATCAGCCGTCGAAACAGCCGTGCCGCGTTGCCTCCGCAGAGGGTGAGCTTTTCCACGTCCGACAACTCGGCCAGAGCGATGCGGCCAACCTCCCATGCGAGATCGAACATCGGGTAGTCGGAGCCGAACAGCACCTTGCGCAGTCCCACCGTGTCGACCAGCCGCCGGAGAGCCTTGCGCCAAGCCGCGCTGCCGGCCACGTCGAGATAGAGATTCTCGACCTCCGCGGCGACGGCAATCTCGGGCGGTGCGGGCGTCCACGTGTTCCATCCGCACGCATGAGCCGCGATGAATGGGACATTCGGATAACGCCGCGTTACACCGCTCCAGTCGTCCTCGCCGTGGGCATGCACCAGCACGGGCAAAGCGTGCTCGTTGGCATATTCGAGGGCGGCGGTGTAGCCGGCATCATGCAGCGGCTTTCCATGCAGGGTGCAGTGGAATTTCAACCCCACGAAATTCTCGGCTCGCTCGAAGCACCGCGCGAGTTCGCCGGAAACCTCATCCGGATAGTTGGGATTGATGACGCAATAGCCGTAAAGATAGTCGGGGTACTTCCGAATGATGTGGGCCGTCTGTTCGTTTCCCAGGCGCGTTTCTCCGTGGATGGCGGTAAAACTGCTGCCGATGAGTTTATGAATGGCGCACCGGTGCATCGATTCGACGATATCCTCGGGCCGGTTGACCGGCGACGAGGTGACTTCCCAGGAGCCGTAGTGGGCGTGTATGTCGATCACCGCGCCCGTGGGCCATGGCGCGGGGTTGCGGCGCAGCAGGTCCGTGGCAGGTTCCGTGTCGATGCGCAGCAACCGGTGGGCGTTGCGCCAGCTCGCGTCCGCATACTGGCTCTGATTCAGTCCCCCGCGCCACAGGTGAAACACGCGGTTATCCCCGGCCTGAGCGGGCATGCCCGTGCCGAACAGGACGCGTTCGGCCAACCCTTCGCGCGCCATGAGCTGATACATGCCGGGCAGGGCGAAGGCGTGGCACTCGAGGTGCAGGTTGGGTGCGGCCCGAAGCGCCGCGTGGAGGTTGCGCGTGTCGCCCACCGTGACCCCGAGCACGACGACATCCAGCGCGGGGTAGCGATGGCACACATCCACCACGTCATTCCAGGGAATCGGGGACTGGCTCCAGTGATGATGGCCGAAATCGAGCAAAACGGGCATGTTGGCCTGTTCGAGCTGGTTCAAGAGCGGGCCGGTGCACCATGCCGCGACGCTGTAGTGGCTGTGGGCAGGAACGAGGCGAATCGCCCGCACTCCCGAGGCGCGAGCGCGCTCGACCCAGGACTCGGGACCGGGCAGATCGCCGAAGGCGGGCGGGGCCATGACCCAGCATGGATAGAGATTCTGATAGCCGCGGAGCTGCTCGAGCAGCAATGCGTTGCCGTACTCGGTATCAGCCTCGAGGGCGATGGCGTGGCAAACCAATGCTTCGTCGATGCGAAGGCGCCGCATCTCCGCGCAAAGCTCCTCGGGTGAATCGAACGGATCCCCCACGGGCAGGGCCGTGCGGCCGAGGGTGACGTTGAGGTCGAAGACCGGCATAGCGGTGTGGCCTACTCCTTGGGTTTCGCTGGCGGCAGCGTCCAATGCGTTCCCGCAACATGGGTGATGCCGTCATCCAGCGTATAGTAGTAGATCGTGAATATTTCGCCGGGGAATTTCTCGACGCTGATCGGGTAGCCGAGATCCGAGCCGAAGGGCGCGGCGTCGTTGCGCAAGACGAGAATGTTGTCGGTGTCCCAGGTATGGCCGCCATCGCTGCTCAACGCGGCCCGAATGCCCATGGGCTCCTCGCGGTAGCCGTAGGTGCACAGCATGCGCCCGTCGGCCAGCATGATGAGGTTGGCGGGATACCCCCACATGCCGGTTTCAATCGCCGGCGACCACGTGATGCCGTTGTCCTTGCTGATGGACAGCCTCAAAAATCCGCCCGCGGGGGGTTCCGAGCGGATCATGGCGATAACCTCGCCGTCGGCATTTTCGCATAGGGCGGTCTCGTTGAACCGCACCTCGCCGGCTGGATCGGCCGCGAGCGGCAGGAACCACCACGTCTCGCCGTTGTCCGCCGACCGCAACACGAAAGTGCGGGTGGCCGTGCCTTCTTTGAGTTCGCCGTAGATGGCGTGCAAAAGGACGCCACTGGACAGGCGCACGCGGGACGAGGCGTTGAAGGTCATCAAAGAGCGGTGTGCGGGGAGTTCGAGTTCGCGCGTCTCCCAGGTTTTGCCGCCGTCGTCGCTGCGCCGCGCGTAGGCGCCCTGGAGGTAGGCCACGACGCCGGGGCGGACGTCCCGCACGGTGATGTCCTGCTCCTCGAACTCTTCGCGCCGCTCGGCGGGTACCTGCCGCCAACCGTAGGCGCTGGCATCCACGAGCGAACCGTCCGGGTTGCGCATGGCTGCGTCAACAGGCCACTCGCCGTCGTAGGGTTCCCAGGTGTAGCCCTGGTCACGCGAGACGTACCGCGCCGAACCACCGGTGTTGTCGATGTGCGAGCGCCGCTTGCGCGTACCGAACGACGAGACAAATGTCTGTTCGTCTATTCGCATAAGACTCGGAAAACAGGCATAAACGCCCGGCTCTTTGTAGATAATTACGTCCTCGGCCTGTTCATAGCGCGGGGGCACGGGGACCGGCTCGCCAAGGGTCGCATAGCGTACGTCCGCATAGAGGGCTTCCGACTCCGCGGCGCTGCTGCACGAACCGAACATGACGCGGTTGCGGCCGGAATAGGCGGGCGTGGTGAACTTGCCGGTTCCGTCGAAGACCAGCGTGCCGTCGACCCACACGCAGCAATCGGTGTTGCGGACTGCGAGACGGTAGGTGTGGAAGGCATCGGTGGTGTTCATTTCGTGGCGGAATTCTTCCTCGTTTTCGAGGTTGATGGAGAGGTAATCGGGGAAGAGGGTGATGGAGGTTTCGTGGACCCCGTCGGAGGCATGGAGAAATGCGCCGGAGCGGCTGGTGTTGTTGATAAGCTTGATGCGGCCTTCCACGACTGCGCCGTCTTCGGGCCGCGCCCGCCACGAGATGGCGTAGAAATGGAGGTTGCCGCTATCAGTGCCGCTGTCGATTATGCGGAGGCCGTCGTCCTCGAGTTTGTAGTCCGTGTTGCCGCCGATGTTTTCGCGCCAACTCGGGACGGACGCCATGGGAGTAACCCTGGCCTCGTAAATCCCGTCCCACTCGAGGTCTCCCTCGGGCGGCCACCCTGCGGCCCCGAACGCCGCGCAGGCGAGCATGCAAGCCAACGAGAATACTGTGATTACTGCTCGTGTTTTCACCCGGACCTCCTTTGTTGTGCGCGTTGGTCCTCCGATCATAGTGGGGAGGGGTCGACAAGGCAAGCTTGCTTGGCCGATAGGCGTTTTGGTGTGGACCTGGTGGACCCGGTGGACCCGGTGGACAGGGTGGGACGCCTGGGATGTATTGGGGCAAGGAGACGGCCCGGACCCACCGAGGAGCCGCAATGCCCGCCAAGCAACGCGCAGGGGATATTTCTGCTCGCAGCGCTTCGTGCGGCGCAGGCTTCCAGCCAGTTCTCGAGGAATTCTATCCCTTATCTTTGTGGGACCAGCGCCCCCGCCGGTCGGTGTGCAGTCCAGGCTTCTCCAAGCCGAGTAGACACGCCCCTTGACCCGGTTTTCGGGATGCTCTACTGTCAATGGGCAAACACTTGTCTGGGCTGGGGCGCACAGGTTCCGGAATTCGTAGGGCCGGGTGCGCGGCGTGTGTGTAGCGGTACGCAGTAACTTCCGGGCGGGGCCCGGTGTACAAGGAGGCAGCCATGGCGTTTTCTCTTCCTTCACTTCCCTTCGACAAGACCGCGCTCGAGCCGATCATTAGTGCGGAAACCCTCGAATTCCATCACGGCAAGCACCATCAGGCGTACGTAAACAACCTGAACGGGCTTGTGGAAGGCAAACCCGAGGCGGACATGGCCCTCGAGGACATCATCATGAAGGCCGAGGGGGGCGTGTTCAACAACGCGGCACAGGTGTGGAACCACACGTTCTACTGGAACTGCCTGAAACCGGGCGGGGGCGGCAAGCCTTCCGGCAAGCTGGCCAAGGCCATCGACCGGGATTTTGGGTCGTTTGATGCGTTCAAGGAACAGTACAGCACGGCGGCGGGCAAACTGTTCGGCTCGGGTTGGGCATGGCTGGTCCTCGATGGCGGCAAGCTGAAAATTGTCCAGACCTCAAATGCGGACCTGCCCATGAAACACAACCAGACCGCGTTGTTGACCATTGACGTTTGGGAGCACGCCTATTACGTCGATTACCGCAATGCCCGGCCCAAGTATGTCGAAGCGGTCATCGAGAAACTCCTGAACTGGGATTTCGCCGAACAGAATATGGGCTGAAAACAGGGGCTGCAGAACGGGGAATCTTCCCCTGGAACGCCTTCCGGCATTCTACCCCCTCCGAGAGAGGGAGATGCGCGGCGTTGAGGTGGCCTGCGCATCTTGCGCATGATTGACTCGGGAAACGGAGGACGGGTTTTCCAACCCGTCCATAGATCACCGCGGGCGGACACGCCCG
>CAZFOG010000214.1:0-2162 GCA_964520685.1 uncultured Nitrospiraceae bacterium
CCACGACGGTGTAGGCCTCGACATCCCGCGTGACAACGCTTCCGGCTCCTATAACAGCCCCTTCGCCGATGTGTACGCCCGGCAGTATTGTCGCTCGCGAGAAGATGGCCACCCGATCCTCTATGACCACGGGGGCGCCCTTCGGCGCATAATCGTTGGCGCGGATATCGTGGCCCAAGGTAAAGATCGCGACCTGCATCGCGATGTCGACGTTGTTGCCTATGGTCAGGCGGCTGCGCCCGTCCAGGATGCAGTTGGGATTGATGAGCGTGTGGTCGCCGATCGAAATCCAGCGCGGCTTTTCCACGAACGCGCCCATGTGAATAACCGAACCGCGGCCCATCTTGATTCGGTAAAGGTAGCGGTAGAAAAGCCCTCGCACGCTGTTAAACGGGATGTGGCTGACGATGTGATTTAGAAAAGCCAGATACAGCATGAGCACGATGGTCTTCATCTTGCGCTTTGTCATTTCCGTTCCCCGATGAGGGAAACGGGCGTGTTCTGCTCGGAAGTCGCCAACTGATTCTCCCCCCGGCCGTCAGCCGTACCCGCATGCACAATGGTGAAGTTTATGCCGAAATAGCAGTATTCTCGCAAGTATTCATTGCGTTTGTACAGTTCTTTCTCATGCTGCTGCAGCCTTTCATAGTTGCCTGAAGACCAGAGAAGGCCCGGAAGAAGGCGGATATACTCCCACTCAGCGATGGACAAGCCGCTTTCAACACACAGACCACGCCATGTGTTGAGGCTGCGGATGTTCTCATTCCCCATCAGGATTGTCTTGCCCAGAGTCTCGTCGTGAATCTCAACAACGCGTCTTGTTCCCCTGCGCTTGAGCAGCAGGAGCCGCTGCACGATGTTGTTGCCGTTTTCCTCGATGGCGATCACGCTTCCCCCAGGTTTCAGGGCATGCTTGAGTTTCGCCAGAGCTGCGCCGATGGGTTCGAGGTGATGCAGGGTATCCTGGACGATGATGCGGTCCACGGTTGCCTGCCCGATGTCGCTCTCAAGCAGATTCTCGTGCGCCCAAGTGAATCCGCTTATGTCCCCAAAACGCGACCAGTACGCGAGGCGCGGCGCCAGGCGGTCGCTGAACTGGCTTTCGATCGTGATGCCGTGGACTCGGTACCCATTAAGCGCCAGAAAGATGTCTGTGGTTCCGAATCCGCACCCGACGTCCCAAACAGTGTTCGTTTTGGAACCCACGTGGTCGCGCACAAACTCCAGCCGCCGCATGAAGTAGTTCTTGCGAAAGTAGTGGCGCCCGTCGCCGCTGCTCTGCCAGAACTTGTAGTAGTGGCGGCTCATGACGGTGTCGTCTTGTTCAAGTTCCGCCACCAGGTGGTCAAAGAATTCTTCCGCAGTCACATAGACCTCTTTTTACCAACCGCCGGAGCAAACCGCAAAAACGTTCATGTGGCGTTCCCGCTTCGCGCCTCTCGCCGCAATGGTAGCACACCCCATCCGAGCGCGTCAGTATTGAATCCTGTCAGTATTGAATCCTGAGCGAGGCATGACGCATGCTGAACCTTGCAGGTTCTGTAACGGGGAGTTCAGGGTGACGCAACGGATAATCGTGTGTGAGCCGCAGTGCGCGGGATTCGTGCATGTCCCGTACAACGCGGCATTGCTGGCAACGGTTCTGGAGGCCTACCCGGAATCTGCCATCTCCTTTTTCGGGGAACGGGAGCATATGGCTCTCGTCAGGGACCATTTGGAAGCACACGATATCAGTGTCGAGGGCCGTGTCTCGTGGATTCCCATCGAAGTGCCGGTGCGCGGCACGAACGGCTTTCGGATTCTGGCCGTCGAATGGGCCTGGTGCCGGCGTATTCTCCGGGAAGCCCGCGAGCCGGACGTCAGCCTTGTTCTGCTCTGCTCAGTGACCAACACGGGCTTGCTCTTCCTGAAGCCGCTGATGAAGGCAACAGGTTTTTCCAAGCCCGTAGTCGCCGTCTTGCACGGCATCCTGGATTCGCTTGAACGGCCGGCGCCCTGGAAGCCGTGGTACTGGGTGCTTCACCTCAAGCGCGTCATGCTGCTCCCTCACCCGGCCAGGCTTCGCTACATCGCCCTTTCAGAATCTATCCTGGGAACTTTGAGAGCGAAGCGCCCGGCACTCGCAAAACACTTCAGCGTGCTCGACATTCCCGGGCTCTGGA
>CAZFOG010000214.1:2262-11194 GCA_964520685.1 uncultured Nitrospiraceae bacterium
AAGCGCCCGGCACTCGCAAAACACTTCAGCGTGCTCGACATTCCCGGGCTCTGGACGAAGAACATAGTCCTGCCGCCGCCCTCTCCACCTCCCCTGCGGTTCGGATTTCTAGGCACCACAGCGGCCGTAAAACGCTTTGACTGGTTTTGCCGCCTGGCCTTTGAGGTCCGGCAGGAAGCGGCGGATGCTGAATTCGTTCTCGCGGGATTCGCCACACAGGGTGGGGAAAACGCCGCCCATTGCGACGTCGTGCGGGGAGTGGGGACCGTGCCTCTCGAGCCTCAGGAGTTCGCCGAGAGAGCATCGTCTTTGACCTACACCGTGTGGACGGGGGACCCCGAGTATTACCGGCTGGTGGCCAGCGCTTCCTTTCTGGATTCGCTGTATTTCGCTAAGCCCGGCATCTATCTTCGGAACCCTTACATCGAACACTATTTCGAACGTATGGGCGATATTGGCTACCTGGCTGATTCGTATGAAGAGCTGCGGGACTTGATTCTGCACCTCTGCCGCGAGTTTCCCGAAGAACGCTATCGGCGGCAGTGCGCCAACATTCTCCGGGAACGCGAAGCCCTATCTCCCGCATCACTCGGCGCGAAATTCCGGGGAATCGTGGACAGCCTGCTCCGGTAAGTCCCTGGCGCTACGGTCGGTTTGCGCCCTCTTTGCGGAAACCGGTACCATAACGTGCCTTCTTAAGCACAGGCGAGGGGAAAGACATTGGTGAATGTTTGCGTCGCAGGGGCAGGATATTGGGGGAAGAACCTCGTCAGGACGTTCCACGAGCTGAGAGCCCTCTATGGCGTGTGCGACGTCAATCCTGCCACGCTGCGGGCCTGCGAGGAACCTTATCCCGAGGCGCGGCTTTTTCCCCGCATCGAGCAGGCACTCGAGGACGACCGGATAGACGCACTTGTCATTGCCGCGCCGGCCGGCCTTCATTATGAGCTGGCGAAACGGGCGCTCGAGGCGCGAAAACACGTCTTTTGCGAGAAACCGCTGGCCCTTTGCGTATCGGAAGGGCAGATGCTCTGCGAACTCGCTGAGAAAACCGGCCGGGTCCTGATGGTGGGCCACCTCCTCGAGTATCACCCCGCGGTCGAGGCATTGCAGGCTATGGCAGCTCAGGGCACCTTGGGGGACCTTTGGTATGCCTACTCGAATCGCCTGAAATTCGGCCGTTTTCGCGCGGAGGAGAATGTGCTGTGGAGTTTTGCCCCGCACGACATCTCCATAATGAACG
Source organism: uncultured Nitrospiraceae bacterium (assembly GCA_964520685.1). Classification (GTDB taxonomy): domain Bacteria; phylum Hydrogenedentota; class Hydrogenedentia; order Hydrogenedentales; family SLHB01; genus UBA2224. The sequence goes on from CAZFOG010000214.1 coordinate 3,506, forward strand.
CCGTCCTCGGGCAGGCACCCAACCGCGTGGATGCATTCGCACGTTCGTGTCTTACCGAAGGGGTCGCCGATTTCGCCCTGGCCCGCTTCGAATATGCCGGCGGGCTGCGCGCCCATGTCTTCACCAACTGGCTGAACCCCGTGCCCGAGCGTAAGTTCGTCGTCATCGGAAGCAAGCGTATGGCGGTGTTCGACGATTTGGCCGTTGGCACGAAGTTGAGGCTGTTCGACACGAATATACGCTGGGAGAATTCTCTTCCGGTTGCGCAACCCCTTCAGGGAGAGGACGTGGAAACGCCCGGCGAGCCACCCCTGCGCGCCGAGTGCCGCCATTTTCTCGAGTGCATCGAACAGGAGCGCCGTCCGCGCACCGACGGGAACAGCGCGCTGCGCGTCCTTCGTGTATTGCAGGCCTGCCAGGATTCCCTGGCTAACAACGGGGATGCGGTCACGGTGCCGGTTCCCGGGGGTAGGACAGGAGCAGTATGAGCGAGTATTATGTGCATCCGACCTCCATTATCGACGAGAATTGCGCTATCGGTGGGGGGACCAAGATCTGGCATTTCTGCCACGTTCTCAAGAACAGCCGCATCGGAGACGACTGCAACATAGGCCAGAACGTCATGATTGGTCCCGACGTGAGCATTGGCAACAACTGCAAAATCCAGAACAATGTGAGCGTGTATAAAGGAGTGCGCCTCGAGGACGACGTCTTCTGCGGCCCGTCCATGGTTTTCACCAATGTCGTCAACCCCAGGAGCCATGTAAACCGCCGTGACGAGTTCAGAGAGACGGTCGTCGAGCGCGGAGCCTCGATCGGGGCCAATGCGACCATCGTGTGCGGCATCCGCATTGGCAAGTATGCCTTTGTGGGGGCCGGGTCGGTTGTCACCAAAGACGTGCCTCCCTTCGCGTTGGTCTTTGGCAACCCCGCGCGCCTGAAAGGCTGGGTGTGTTGGTGCGGTGAACGGCTCAGTTTTGGCGGCGGCGACGACGCCCGTTGCGCTGCGTGCGGCAGGGAATACAAGAGCGAAGGGGCCGAAGTCGTGGTCATGACCTCCGAGCCGGCGTGAGCGTCCGGGCCGCCGTTTCGAGAAGAGCCGAAACAGGCATGGCAATGTGCCGGACCGCTGGTAAGTATCCGGCAGGCCTGCCATGTGGAGCTCTGTATTGAGCGGGAAGAATATGCAGCAAACAGACTGGCGAGCCAAGATCAAAGGTCAGCATAAGTATAAGGAGCGCAATCCAGTTTCGCGATACCTCACTGAGAGCTATCTCCGGAGGGTCCTTGAGTTGGTTTCCCGGCTTCCTGAGGGCAGCACAATCCTTGACGCTGGCTCGGGGCGGGGTGTCACACTGCGGCATATCGCTGACATGCGGCGGGGCTATCTCCTTTACGGGATCGACACCGGCAAGCACTGTATCGAAGTTTCCGACGATGTTGTGCCTGAGGCGCACATTCACAGGGCATCCGTATACCACATGCCCTTTGCCGATGGTCAGTTTGACCTCGTCCTATGCACCGAGGTTTTGGAACATCTTGAGCACCCGGCTGATGCCTTGTACGAATTGCATCGCGTGACGCGCCAGTTCGTGATTCTCAGTGTCCCCCGCGAGCCCCTGTGGCGGCTTCTTAACATATTGCGAGGCAAGTACTTGAGCGCTATCGGAAACACCCCGACCCATATCCAGCACTGGTCACGTGGGGGTTTTCGAAGACTCGTGGAGGAACATTTCGTGATGTCGGCTATTGGCGGGCCCAATCCCTGGACCATCCTGATGGCAAGAAAACGATGAGAAGCGATGCTACAGCAAAGTCTGAATTGAGCGCGCGTCTTGACAAGGTTTTCAGCGCCACGCATAATCGCACAATGCGAAATACGCCATCGCAAAGCCGGGCATTGGCCGGTCTAAACATTTTGGGGGATAATACTTAGATGTATCGCGAGAAGACCGTGGGAGTTGTTGTGCCGGCGTATAATGAGGAGGTCTTAATCCGCACTGTGATTGAGACCATGCCCGCCTTTGTTGACAAGATCATCATCGTAAACGACAAGAGCACGGATAACACGGCAAACGTGGTGCGAGAATACGCCGAAAAGGACCCCGACCGCGTGGTCTTAGTCGATCTCGAGGAGAATCAGGGCGTCGGAGGGGCTATCGCGGAAGGCTATAAGTGCGCGCGTGACAACGAGATAGATTGCACCGCGGTAATGGCGGGCGATGCCCAGATGGACCCCGCTGACCTTCCCAAACTCCTTGACCCCGTGGTCGAAGGGCAAGCTGACTACACGAAAGGCAACCGCCTGTTTTACGGTGACGCCTGGCACATGATTCCGAAAGTGCGCTACCTTGGCAATTCCGGCCTGTCCCTCCTGACGAAGATCGCCTCTGGATATTGGCACGTCGCCGATTCCCAGACCGGATACACGGTGGCATCGCTCGAGGTGCTCCAGACCCTCGACCTTGACAAGATATACAAGCGCTACGGCATGCCCAATGACATGCTGGTCAAGCTCAATGTATATAGTTTCCGCGTCAAAGACATTCACGTGAAACCCGTGTACAACGTCGGCGAGAAGTCCGGAATCAAGATCAGAAAGGTCCTGTTCACCATTCCGACGCTTCTGGCCCGGCTATTCCTGTACCGCATGGTGCAGAAGTACGTGATCCGGGACTTTCACCCCCTGGTTCTGTTCTATGGTTTCGGTCTGTTTCTCTTGCTTGTGGACATTCCGTTCCTGATTCGCTTTTTTTACATGTGGATCAGTACGGGTAACGTACCGCAGATCACGGCGATGGCTATAGTGTTCTTTACCATAACAGGGCTGCAAACATTGTTGTTTGCCATGCTTTTTGATATGGAGGCCAACAAAGACTTGAAGGGGGACTGACCGTGGCCTTCCCCCTCACCCACTATCTCGAGCTGCTCGGCCGCTTGAGGGAAAGCGGCTATTCTCTGGGCCCCGTGCGCTCCTATTTTGAAGGCTATTCGGAGCCTGCCGTATTCTTGCGACACGACGTGGACAGGCTCCCTTCCAGAGCCCTCCGTATGGCCCGCGGGGAGGGCGCGCTCGGCATCATCTCGACGTACTATTTCAGGTCCAATTCACACGCTCTCTTCCCTGAAGCCGCCGTGCGCGCGGTATCCGGACTGGGCCACGAGGTGGGGTACCACTACGAAGTGGTGACCCGGCACGGAGCGCACTCGACGGAAGCCGTCGAGAGTTTCAAGCGCGATCTCGAAGCGCTGCGAAGGCTTGCCGAAGTCAAGACAGTCGCAGCCCACGGAAGTCCCCTCTCGCGGCTTTCCAATATCGCGTATGCCAATACGCTGGACCTGGCATCCTTGGATATACTGGGAGAGCCGCAGACGGACTTTGATTTTTCTCGGGTCGTGTACATCACGGACAGCGGGGGTATCTTCGGAAGCCGCCATAACAGACGGGACTGGTCGACGGGCAAAAACCTGCGTATCCCGATGTCTCCCAGGCAGCTCGGCCAATGGCTGAATCCGGAACGAGAGCCGCTGGTGCTCCTCAACACCCATCCCGAGCGATGGCCGGATGGAGCCGTCGCGGCACGATTTCACGGGATCTTGGATGCGGGTGTTAACGTGCTTAAATTGTTCAGGAAGTAGTATTTTGACTCTCAAAAAAGAACCGATAGGCGTCGAGAATTCGGCGGAGTGGGATGCTTTCGCCGCCGCACTACCCTATGCGAATGCCTTCCAGAGCGCCGCGTTGCTCCTGGCGTTGGGGAAAAACCGGGAATACGTCCCCGCAGGAAGGCTTTTCCGTGAGGCGGGCAGCAATCGGGTCATCGGAGGATACGTCTTTCATGTCATTCGGGAAGTGAAAGGACCAGCCGCACTCATTGGAACACGCGCGATTCTGAATGGAGGACCGCTCCTGGCATCAGAAGACCCGGAGCTCTACCGGGAATTGCTCGCGGATGCTTCGCAGCATCCCAATCTGGGCGGCGTTTATCTTGAGGTTTGGCATAATCGCAGTGTGCTCCCCTATCTCGAAGCATACCGGGAACTGGGCTTTTCATTCTCCGAACACCTGAATTTCCATATCGATCTGGCGCAATCCGAGGACTCCCTTTGGGGCAACATATCCAAGCGGAGGCGGCAATACATCCGCAAGAATTTTGAGCGCATCGTGATTCGGCCCGTCGAAACCCCGGAGGATTTTGGGCGCTTCTATGACCGGCTGGCGGAAACGTATTCCAGAGTGAAAGTCCCTCTTATTCCCGCGCCGGTGTTCGAGGATGTCCTGAAACAGAAACTGGGGTGGTTCCTGCTTGCGGAGTGCGATAACTCTGTCATTGCATCCCGTGTTGTACTCAATTTCGGACGGACCCTGTATGATTGGTACGCGGGCTCGTCGGACGGAGAGCACGATTTTCACGCCAACGAGTCTCTCGTTTGGCACGTGTTGAAGCGCGGACAGGCGGAGGGGTATCGCTGGTTTGACTTTGGGGGGGCGGGCAAGCCGAATAAGCCTTACGGGCCCCGGGAATTCAAAGCCCGGTTCGGTGGACCACTTGTGAATTTTGGACGCCACCGCCTGGTGCTGTCGAAAACGCGGGCTGCGTTGCTAAACGCTGCGCTGACGGCCCGGGAAAAACTTGTGGCCAGAACTTCCCGGCACAAGAGCGGGTAGCTACAGAGGAGGTCTCAACAGATTATGGTGTCGCGGTTGCTGCGATTGGTTCTCCGCGCTTGTGCCGCGGTGTGCGTTGCGCCCGGATTGCGCATGGCCCTGCTGCGCCTCTCAGGCATCAATATAGGCGTGAAGACTTTCGTTAATATGGGGGTTCGTTTCGTCGACAATTACCGCGGCAGCGCCATCCAGTTGGGTGACCGGGTAGCCATCGCTCCCGGGGCCATGTTTATTGCCGATTCCGATCCCAACGATTCCAGGCTCGGAGTTATCGAGTCTTTCCATATCCGGGGACAGGTTGTTGTTCAAGACGATGCCTGGATTGGTGCGGGAGCTATCATCCTTCCAAACGTTACGGTGGGGCAATTTGCGGTCGTTGGCGCCGGGGCAATCGTTACCAGAAACGTGGAAGACTACGCCATTGTTGTGGGGAACCCCGCACGCAAGATCGGCGATGTGCGGGAGAAACCAGGTTGGAGCGTATGAACACATCCGCCGGACCAGTTGTCTTCATTGGGGGCATGTGTAGCCTGCCCATGGGAACCATGGAGCGTCAGCTCGGCAACATGGCCATTTTGAACCCCATGATAACGTTGCTTCAGGAACGTTTGCCGGATGCCAGAATTCGCACAAGCCTGCAACTTTCGGATGCCTGGTGCCGGCGCTATGGAGTTGAATCCGTCAAAATACCCGAGCTTTATGAGCCGACGCTCAGGTCGGGCATTGTAGCTGTTTGGGACTGGGTCAGGTCGGCCCTGTGGCGGTTTCTGAAGCGGTTCGGTGTACGGGCTGATTTTCTGGTTGCAGGCGGGAAAATGAATGTTCTCCGTGAGGCCGCCGTCTTTCTGGATTTCAGTGGAGATACGTTCGGGTTCATGGCGGATCCCCGACATATGCTCAAGCACACATTTGACCTGATGACGGTGTACAATCTGGGCACGCCCATTTACATGATTGCGCAGTCCCCGGGTCCGTTTCCGAATGCATACAGGCGTTTCCTTGCAAGAAGGGTGTTCGAGCGTGTAAGCCTCGTGGCCGCGCGCGAAGAGCAAGCCTATGCATGCGTTCGCGAATTCATGGGGCAGGAATTCCCTCTTGTCCGGACCGCCTGTACCGCGTTTTTGCTGGCGCCTGCTTCGCCGCAGGAAGTCGATGCGGCCATAGACGCGGAACAGTTCAGGCGGTTTGAATCTCCCCTCATTGGCCTGAACTTCACCGGCTTCAATCTGGTACGAAGTATGTCGGGGCAAGCGAAATACCGGGACCACTGGCCGGAGGATGAGCTTGCACCGATGCTTGACGTAGCGCGCTTCCTGCTGGACGACTTGAACGCCAATGTTGTCCTCATCCCCCATGTCTACAGGACCAACGAACAAGGCGAATACATCAAGGGTCCGGATACAAAGATTCTGGAGCAGTTCAAGCGGCTTCTGGACCCGGACGGCCGGCGCTATGGCGACCGGTTGATGCTTTTCGAAAGCATGTACAATGTCGAGATTGTGAAGGGCGTGATCGGCCGTTTGGACCTGTTTATTTCGGGCCGCCTCCATGCCGGCGTCGCCGGGCTTTCCCAAGCCGTGCCGACCGTTATGATTGCCTACGGACCCAAACACCGCGGTTTTGCCGCGCACGTCGGGCAGGAGGCACTTGTCGCGCAATGCATCGAGGGTAACATCGATTCAAAGGCCTTGATGGCACTTATCCGTTGCGCCTGGGAAGACAGGAAACGGATAGCAGAGGATATCAGGCGCCACCTTCCCGAAACCCGCCGGAAGGCCCGCGAGAACGTGGAGTGGGTCAAACGGCTGATTGATTCGCGTTCCGCTCATGACGGAGTACTGTCACGTTCGGACGTGGCCGCACTGCTCGATTCGAATCGGGAGTCTGAGGCCTAACGACCATGGCAAGGCCCTTCAAAATACGAATGCATTCCGAGAATTGCGTCAGGGGCGCTCGATGAACCTGAGGGGTTTCCTGGAAAACCGCTTCAACCGGGACGCGGTCTGGTTGGCCGGGAGTTTCGGCACGCTTGCGATATGCGGCGTCATTCTCAATGTCGTCATCATAGACAAACTGGGAAACGAAGCCCTCGGTATATTCAACCTGGTCTATGCTTTCTACGTCATCCTCTCCCAGGTGGCCGCCGGCGGCTTGAATTTCTCTGCGCTGGCCTACGTCTCGCGGAACAGGGACAACGCACCGGTCTGCGCGGCGATCACGGCATCGGCGCTATTGGTCGGCGTGTTTCTCGGCTTTCCGGTGTGTACTCTTGCGTATCTCCTTCGGGGAGTTGCCGGAAGACTGATGGATAACGCGGACGTGTCCTCGGGACTCGCCCTGGCCATTCCCGGCATATTCTTCTTCGGGCTCAACCGTATTCTGCTTTACGTGCTGAACGGCTGGCGAAGCATGCGGGCGTTCTCAATCTATAACTCCGCTCGTTACGTCCTCATTATCGTCTTCGTTCTGATTCTCATAAGACTGGGTTTTGCGGCAACGTATATACCAGCCGCACTTTCCCTTACGGAGATAGTGCTGTTGGTTGTGCTGCTTCTCGACGTGAATATCCGCCTCTTCCCGCTTTGGCACGTACCGGGTATGTGGCATTGGATGCGCAGGCATTTTTCGTTCGGCGTGAGAAGCGCAATAAGCGGCCTGTTGTTCCAAATCAACACGCGGATAAACGTCCTCATCCTGGGCTTCTTCCTCACCGAGGACCGGGTGGGTCTCTACTCGTTTGCGGCTTTTCTCGCTGAAGGCCTCCTGCAACTCGTGCTGGTGTTCCGCCGCAACATCGACCCGATCATGGGCGAATGCTTTGCGCAAAACGATTTCGAGCGGTTGTTGCGCATCGCCAGGCGCGTGAAACGGACGTTTTATCCAATCATGACCGTGGCCGCGCTTCTCGTGGCGGGGGTCTTTCCTGTAGTATTTCGAAATCGTTTTGCATCTCTTGAAGATATGCAGGCGAGTTGGACTGTATTTGGCATACTGATGGCGGGCGTTGTGCTGAGTTCGGG
>CAZFOG010000215.1:0-11181 GCA_964520685.1 uncultured Nitrospiraceae bacterium
ATGCAGGCCTGGAACTCGGCGCCGCCCAGGTCCGAGCGGCCCGCGGCGGCGCGGATCGTGAAGGTGTTGCCGTCGGCGGCGATGATCGATATGTCCGAAGTGCCTTTGCCCACGTCCGTGACAAGGAACGTGCCGTTCTTGCCTTGGGCGTACCGGAGGAGTGCCGCGGTGGGCTCGTTGATGGTCCCGATGGACATGTAGCCCGCCTGTTCGACCACGGCGATGCTGGCCCGGCGTTGGGCATCGTCGAAGTTGGCGGGCACGGTAATTAGGACGCCGGCTATCCGTTCGCCGGTGAATTCCTGGGCGTAGTCCAGGCGCCAGCGCAGAAAGAGGGCTTCCATTTCTCCGGTGGTCCAGACCCGTCCGTCCTTGTCCACGATGGCGGGAACGTCTCCTTTGCCGCGGGCGCGTTTGGCGAAGGTGCAGCCCCATTCGGGATGGACGCGGCGCATGCTCATGGCGGCCCGGCCGAAAACGGGCCTTGCGGGGTCGCCTTGTTCGAAGCCCACGGCGGTGGCCGTGCAGAGCTGGCCGTCCTTGTCCGGGATGGCTACGATTTGGCCCTGCGCGTTCCGGTAGGCTACCGAGGTCGTGCCGTTGCCCAGGTCGACGGTGACGACGCAGCCTTTGGCGTCCGGCGCGTCAGGATCGATCACGCCGGGAGGAGGGTTTATCGTTTTAGGGTCCGAGATGGTGGGTGAGGGGCTCGGGTCCGGAGGGGGAGGGAGGGTCTTGCGCGGGCGTCCGGGGCCTCGTTTTGTCGGCATGCCGGCGGGGGTATTGGTGTTGAGCTCTGTACCCATGGTTTAGCTTTCCTTTCCTGTTTGCGGTTTTTCCGTGGGCGCGGGCCGGTAAGCCGTGACGGCCACCAGCATTGGCCGCCACGCGCGGCCGTCGCGCATGAAGCCGGTTCGGTAGACTTCGACGATTCGTCCTTCTTGGGACGGGTCGCTCGTCTCGTGGACGCGGACGGGGTTGTGCAGGGTGTAGTCCAGGCGCTCCGGGCGCGGCATGGGGGTCACCCCTAGTTGTTGCAGACGGTCCGTGTTTGCCTGGATGAGGTTTGTGACGGTGTTGATTACGGCGCGCCACTGTCGCCGTTGACGCCGGCGCCCTCCCGCTCGCGATTCCAGCTGGTCGCGAATGAGACCGAGGGAGTCGCATTGCCTGATCAGGCTTTGAATCTCCGCGTCGGCGCGGCCGTCGGTGGCGTGGTCGTCTTGCGCGGTTGCGGCAAGCGCCTGTTCGACCGCTTTGGCGGCTGCTTCGCGCACCGACTCGGCAAGCCCCGGGGCGAGACGTTTCTGGAACTCGCCGCAAAGGCGCTCGAAAGCCTCCTGGTCCATGGCCATTTCCCCAACCTTCAGGGGAAAGACAGTTTCATGTTCAGGACATGCCTGTGCCGCGGCTCCCGCCGGACCGGATGCGAACCGGCGCGCCCACCACGGCGCCCTCTCCTTGACGGCCAACGTTTCGTTCGCTTCTTCCATACGCACGCTCCCTTATCTGTTCGAGGCCCGCGCCCGAGCAGCCAACCTCTCGGCAAGAGGCCGAAGAGACCCGCTGCTCGAAAGCAACCTCACCCACAAGTATTTAGGTCGTGACAAAGGAAAATGTACGGGTGCACGGGGCCGGAGAAGCGTCGCGGGGCCGGAAGTCCCGCCCACGGAAGGCGGTGCCGCGCATACCGGCACGAACGCCAATCAGGGACGACGAGACTCAAGACGAAGGAGCCGGGAAGCGCAGTTCACGTCCAGAGCACGTCTTCCCGCCCATTTAAGGCGTCAGCTGAGGAAAACACATACGCCAGGAGAGAGAACAAAACCGGGAGCCGACACGCGGGGGATCGGCCAAGATTAAGAATGAGAATCACATACAGGAGGATAAGCTGTTGATAATTGCGTGAATCACTGGGTAATAAACAAACCGAGGCGAATACCCGCAGATTATTAGAATCGTTCTAATTGCGAAAACTCGATTTGTTGGTGCTATCCCTCCTTGAGGAGCAAGTCCTCACATGAAGTGCATATTCTCTGCGTCGTACTGCACTACTTGCCGCAGATCGCTCAAGACGTACGGATGGTATTCCCCAGGCCTACGGACGCGACATGAAAAGCCCCCGCTCGGGGTTCGAAGAGTAGCCGACACTATGCAGCCTGTATTCTCAGGCCTTTTCCGCCGCGTGCGCGCATGGTCGCTTCTGCTAGCCGGTAATCCCGCCCGAGGTGCCCCCGCCCGACACTCGCTCCCGACATTTGCCACGTTTGGGATCGTGGTGCACAATGCCCCTAAGAATAAAGGCCAAACCGCGCCGAGATATAGCACTTGTTATATTCTTTGACTTGAGCAGGCGTCTGTTGTATAATGTTCACGTGCAAGACGGTTGGCATTATAACAGTTAGAGGGCCGAATGAAGCGGAAGGCGAGGTCATCAGTTCCACCGGACTACGGCCGACGGGTTAAGAAGCTGCGGGAGAGGCTCGACCTTACCCAGACCCGCTTCGCCGAACTTCTGGGGGTGTCTTTCGCCACCGTGAATCGCTGGGAGAATGAACAGACCATGCCTTCGGAGATGGCTTGGCGACAAATTCTCAAGGTCGAGCAGTCCGGCACGAAAAGTGGCGGCGCGAAATCTGAGACCCCACCCGAGGTTCGTGATCCACATGCGGAATACGCGGCGGGCCCGGGGGTCGTCGACTTCCAAGGCAGCGCTGACCGTCTCTGGATCGTGGCTGAAGGCGAGCGTCTGACCCACGGCCACCTCTTCAATCCCGCGTTCGCTACCGAGACTTCCCTCATCGATCCCCTTCCCCATCAGCGCATAGCCGTCTACGACCACATGCTGACCCAACCTCGGCTTCGGTTCTTGCTTGGTGACGACGCAGGCGCCGGGAAGACCATCATGACCGGGCTCTACGTTCGGGAGATGCTGTCCCGTCGTCTTATTCGTCGCGTGTTGATTGTCCCGCCCGCAGGCCTCCTGGGTAACTGGGAGCGCGAGCTTCGGACGCTCTTCGGCCTATCGTTTCGGATTATCATTGGCGCTGATGCACGCCGCACCAATCCCTTCATCGGACCGGGAAGCGACCATCTGATCGTCAGTGTGGACACCTTGCGAGGCGACCGCATGTTCGCACGACTCCAGGATCCCGCCGTGGTTCCTTACGATCTTGTCGTCTTCGATGAATGCCACAAGCTGGCGGCCCGGCAAGAACCCGATTTCAGCATCCGGAAGACGACCCGCTACCGCCTTGCCGAAGCATTGACCGGCGTTGCCGGCGCCGATGAACGATGGAAATTGGGATGGAAATGCAATCACGTTGTCCTGCTGAGTGCTACCCCGCACATGGGCAAGGACTTTCCTTATTACTGTCTGTGGAAGCTGCTGGAACCGGATGTTCTCAGTACGCAGGACGCCTTCGACGCGTATCCTGCTGAGGAGCGAACACGCCATTTCATTCGGCGCACTAAGGAGGAGATGGTTGGACTGGAGGGTGCGCCCATTTACCCGAAGCGAATCTCGGATACGCTTTCATACGATCTCACAAGCGGTACCCTCAGCGAACAGCGACTGTACGATGAGGTCACGAGCTACATTCGCAGCTACTACAACAAGGCCAAGCTCCTGAACCGCTCCGCGGCCCGCTTTGCCATGAGCGTGTTCCAGCGCCGGCTGGCGAGTTCCACGTACGCCATTCTGTGCTCCATCAAACGCCGCGAGCTGAAGCTCCGGACCCTCATCGACGATATCCGGTCAGGCAAACTTCAGGAACAACAAATCCTCCGGCTGCAGCAGATGCTCGACGAATTCGACTATGACGCCTTCGATGAGCAGACGGCTGATGAAGAGGAATCTCAGGAAGGACTCGAGGGCAACGAGGCCATCCAGGACAACGCCCTGGGGGGCGTTCTGGCCCTGAATCTGGCTGAACTCGAGGCGGAGCGTCAGCGGGTCAGCGAACTGGTCAATCTCGCCCAGCACGTTTACGACAAGGGCGAAGAATCCAAGTTCCAAACGCTCCAAACCATCTTTGAGCATTCCGAGTACCGGGACCAGAAAATCATCGTCTTCACAGAGCACCGGGACACCCTCAACTACCTGGTCAGCCGACTCGAGGGCATTGGCCACGCAGGCCACATCGCCACGATTCACGGCGCCATGTCCTATCAGGAGCGGGAGGAACAGCGCGAGTTCTTCCGCCGCTCCATCGAGGAAGGGGGCGCCCAATTCCTCGTCGCCACGGACGCCGCCGGCGAAGGCATCAACCTCCAATTCTGCTGGATTATGGTCAACTTTGATATTCCCTGGAACCCGGCGCGTCTCGAACAGCGCATGGGCCGCATCCACCGATATGGCCAGACTCACGACCCCGTCGTCATCCTGAACCTGGTTGCCGGAAAGACCCGCGAGGGCCGGGTTCTCAAGGCCCTGCTGGACAAACTCGAGAAGATCCGTAAACAACTCGGGTCCGACAAGGTGTTCGACGTCATTGGACGCCTCTACGAAGGGGTTTCCGTGCGCGAGTACATGGAGCGGTTGCTGGATGACCCGGACTCCGATGCGGTCGCACGCGAACTTGAAGGCTACCTCACCGAGGACCAAGTAAAAGCGCTCGAGGAGAAGGAACGGCGGCTCTATGGCGACGGCGGTGACGTCAAGAAGGCCCTTCCGGCGGTTCGAGAGGTCATGGAGAGCGAAGAACTGCGCCATCTCCTGCCCGGATACGTCCGCCGCTTCGTCGAAAAGGCCGTAGGGCCCATGGGGCTGGCCCTGGACGGAAATCCCGATGATTGTTTTGCCCTCCGTGCGACCAGGACAGCGGCCATGGACCCATTCTGGCCGGTGCTCGATATGTACGCCCCGGAACAACGGGATCAGCTAAGCTTCTACAAGCCGGAACGCGCCGACGCGGGCGACCGAATCTGGCTGCATCCCGGCGACACGTTCTTCGACACGTTTCGTCAGAAGGCCTGCGACCGGTTTCGCGCGGACGCACTGCGCGGGGCCGTGTTCGTAGATCCATCTGCCACCGCACCCTACATATTCCATCTTGCGGTTGTGTCCGTGGTTCGCAAGGCCGACCCCAGGTTTCCAGCATTGGCGCAGGAGGAGACCCTCGACTGCCGGTTGGTGGGGCTGCGCCAGGAGCCAAGCGGCGAGTTGTCCGAATGCCCCGTGGAACACCTGCTCCTGCTCAAAGGGAACAAAGGTATTCCCGTCCAGGCGCGTCCCCTTGTCGCCAAGGCGCCGCACTTGGTCGAACTGACAAAGACCTATGCCGCCAAGGAAGTTGCGGAACCGCTCGCTGAAGGTCGGCAAGCCACCCTCCGTTCTGACATCGCTCAACGGAGCGACTTTATCCGACGGGGATTCGACTACCAAGAGGCCGAATTGGCCGCCCAACGCGCCGGGTTGTCTCAGCGCGCGCGCTCGGGCGACCGCAACGCCAAGAGGCTCCTGGAAGGGGTCAAACAGCAACAACGCGAATTGCAGTCGCGCAAAGAGGATGCGCTTACGGTTCTCGTCCGTGAACCCGAACTGGTTGCCCCCGGAGAGGTCACCTTCCTGGCGCATGCCCTCGTGGTTCCGTCGTCCGATCCCGAGGAAAAGCGTCGATACGATGACGAGGTCGAGGCCATTGCGATGCGCGTAGCCATGGGGTTCGAGGAGGATCTCGGGGCGGACGTGCGGGATGTGTCAAAACCTCAATTCTCCCGCGCTGTCGGTCTGGATGATTGGTGCGGGTTTGACCTGCGTTCCAAGCGCAAGGACGGCACCACGCTCGCCATTGAGGTCAAGGGCCGGGCCCGTACGGGAGAGATTGAGCTCAGCGAAAACGAGTGGGCCAAGGCATGCACCTTGAGCGACAAGTATTGGCTCTACGTCGTTTACGACTGTGCCACCGCCAATCCGCGTCTGGTCCGGGTGCAGAACCCCTTTGGTAAGCTGCTGGCAAAGGTGCATGGCGGCGTGATCATCAACGCGAGCGAAGTCTACGCCGCGGCGGAGGGGGACTGAGCAATGGCCAAGGCCGTAGCCGCAAGAATGCAGGGAGATGACTACCAGGCGAGGTGGTTCTGGCTGAAAGCATGCGACCTGCTTGAGCCGCAGACCAAGGTTGAGAAAGTAGTCTATGAAGACCAGAATGTTAAGTCGCTTGATGACGTTGTGGTTTACTACCGTGAGGGTTTCCAAGATTCTCTAGGCAATCAGCTATGCGCCGATTACTACCAGGTCAAATTCCATGTGACTGCAGAAGGATCGCTCACGGCTAAGGACCTGACTGAGCCGAGATTCATAAACGCGACGAAGGTCTCACTCCTCCAGCGCATCCGCAATGCCTTCACAGGCCTACAGAACCCCGAGGGTGTGCGTTTCTTCCTTTACACGCCGTGGCACGTAAAACATGATGACGTGCTCGCATCGGTCCTGTCCAATCACGACGGGGAGATTTTATGGGACAGACTCGCCAAGGGTGGACCAAACTCAGCTACAGGTAAGATGCGGGAACTTTGGAAGGACCACCTTGAACTCTCTAGTGATGAGGAACTGCGGCGCGTTACCGATCGCGTGCGATTCCACACAGGTCCAGCGCTGGAAGAATTGGGGCGGCAGCTGAATTGCCGGCTACGAGCCGCTGGCCTGAAGCAGGTTCCTGAACACACCCTGTCCAGCCCTTACGATGAGTTGATTCGGAAGCTCCTGGTAAACGGCGCGACGACGATGACGGCAACCGAGATCGAGAGGATTTGTCGTTCAGAGGGGCTGTGGGACGGTGGTCCGAGAGTTGATACATCTCGCGTTTCAGTAGGTATACGTAGCTTCCGACGCTGGGCGGAGGACTTGCAGAACCGCACCGAGCATTTTGTCTGCTTCGCTGACGTTTTCGAAGGACGCTCGATCAGGTCGGCAACTCTCTGGCATACGGACATATTTCCAAGGCTTTCCGACTTCCTTGCCAGAACGGTTCAGCCTGGGGGAAGGTATCTGCTCCACCTTGATGTCCACTCAAGCATCGCGTTCTTGGCTGGCTACTTGTTGCCCAGCAAAGTGAACGCCGACATAGCTGTTGTGCAGAAGACAATGGCAGGTAACCCCGAAGCGTGGGAATGCCCCAAGACCACGGCAACTAGCGATGAAGACTGGGAATGGCAAGAAGAATCGCTCTCGGCCTCGGCTAAGGGCCTTGCTCTCGGCGTCTCGCTTACCCACGATGTCAGGCCTGACGTCTTGGACTATGTTCGCCAATCGCTTCCTGGCGTGGGTCGTCTCCTCTTTGTATCACCTCGTGGTGGCACCTCCAGCCTGTCGGTACTGAGCGGAGCCCATGCTTACTGTCTCGCGCAGTCGTTGGTGAGCAAGATTGACTCGATGAGGGGATCCGCCTCATTTGAAGGGCCAATCCAGATTTTTGCAGCAGCACCTAACGGCTTCATGTTCTTCCTGGGGAGGCTCGCCCAACCGATCCGCCGTTGGGTGCTGCACGAATACGATTTTGATACAAGAGCACTTGGTGCATATACACGTTCGATTGAGTTTCCGCCACCCGAAACAGTAAGCCGGGACAAATTGGCGCGAGACATCGTCCTTAAGGAGGACTAAGACTATGGCGACCTTACCTTCGTACTTTGACGCGTTTCTTCGCGATATCAGGCCCACGGAGAATCAGCGCAACGACTGCAAGACAGGGCACGAAACTCTTCGAAAGCGGCTGCTGGCAGATCAGGATCTTAAACCAATCATCGTAGACACCTTCTTGCAAGGAAGCTATCGCCGGGCGACGGCTGTTCGCCCTGTTGGCGATACGCGGTCAGATGTCGACGTGATCACGGTGACGACCATAGACAAAAACAAGGTGACGCCGAGACAGGCAATGAAGCTGTTCGAACCATTCCTCGACAAGCACTACAAGGGCAAGTGGAAAAGGAAAGGCCGCTCCTTTGGTATTGAGTTGAGCTATGTGGAACTTGACCTCGTTGTCACGGCGGCACCCTCGGAAACCTACAAAGAAGCATTCCGTGACCTAGCAAAGGCTTCGGATAGTGATGTTGTCGGTGAGACATCCTGGCTGCCGGGTACGTCATGGACGGTATCCAATTCGCTCCCGGAACAGCTGGTGCTCCACGAGGCCCATCTGCGGGCGAAGAGTGGCGAGTGGAGGCTTGAGCCGCTTGATATTCCTGATCGAGAGGCTAACCTGTGGGACAAGACGCACCCGCTTGCTCAGATCGCCGCAACGTGGGCCAAGAGTCGCACCACTAATCGCCATTTTGTCAACGTCGTGAAGGCGGTGAAATGGTGGCATGTCACGAAGAACTCGGACATGGATTACCCGAAGGGATATCCTGTCGAGCATCTCCTCTGGATCTCGTGTCCAAACGGGACCTCTACCGTGGCCGAGGGAGTGACGCTCGCACTTGAAGACATCGCCCAGCGGTATGAAATGGACGTTCTCTTGAAACGGGTTCCTGTCGTGCCGGATCACGGCGTTCCGGAACATAACGTGCTCGGGCGCCTTTCGGTCGAGGACTTCAAGGAATTCCACGAACGGGTGGGCAACGCGGCCAAGAAGGCACGTCAAGCCCTTGACGAAACGGATATCTGCGAGAGCGCAGATCTTTGGCGAGAACTCTTCGGAGACGAGTTTCCAGAGTGTCCAAACAAGGAGCGCAAGGGCGGGTATACGCCGCGCAAAGAGGTCAGTGTCATTGGCGGAGGGCGGTTTGCCTGATGGTTGATGATCGAAAACTCCCAGAGTCGCTGCGAACTGCGCTGCTGCCGCTCGAATCGGTGCAGGGCTTCGAGTTCCTTGAAACATGGCGTTGGAACGAGAAGGCCCAGCGATGGACCGTGAAATGCCGTCTAACGGCGCGCAACGACGCCGGGGAGCCGTTTTCCGATCCAACTGACTGGTACGTGCTGGTCTCGGAGGCTTACCCCTTCGGCGAAATTGACTTCATGCCCGCCAAGCAGAACGGTCTGACGGATACCTACCAGCACCAAAGCTACAACCATGAGGGCGACCCGGACCTTCCCTGGCGTAGGGGCAAGCTCTGCCTGAACACTGCGGTTCGAGTACTCGGTAGGCATGGGTACGATATCGAGCCCTATGAGCCGGATGAAAGACTGCGATGGCATTGCCTTAGAGCTATTGACTGGCTGAAGGCCGCCTACACAGACTCACTGGTACTGCCTGGAGAACCGTTTGAAGTGCCTCATATTCCATGTGCGAATAGCGACACGATCGTGTATCGCGAGGATCGGGAATCTTTCGATAGATGGTCCAGGGAGGAGGACATCGCTGGGGATGTCGCCGCGCACGAGGTAAAGGATTCTTCAGGCATTTTTGCTATCGAGGCGTTCCATCGGCTTGACCAGGGTGTCCTCTTGCCGAGCCGCTGGGGTGCACGGTTGAGACAGTGTCGAGGCGAGTTCTGGAATGGGCTATGGATACGTTTACAGGCAGTGCCCGTGCTGAAGCACTGGCAACTTCCAAAGACGTGGGGTGAACTACGGTCTGCGCTCAAGGCGCAGGGCATGGACCTCGACGGCCTCCTGAAGACATCTTTGAAGAAATTCAGAGATGGCAAGGGGCATTTCCTAATCCTGGGCTATCCCATTCCCGATCGCGTGGGCGAGGCCCCGTGCCTCACGCACTGGTTCGCTGTCCGACTGCCCGTACTCTCGCAAGGCGATGAACACCCACCCGGATTCCGTGCGAATGAACAGGGCTATTGGATGCAGGACAAGAGGACCATACTTGCCGACAAGGAGTTCTTGAGCTACGTGGAAACGGAAAACTGGGACCAGGAGCAGATCTCCACTCGTGGCCGCATGGACAACGAATTGACCTCAAAGAAGATAGCCGTTGTTGGCTGTGGGGCACTGGGGGCACCGGTTGCGGAAATGCTGGTTCGTGGCGGTGCGAATCACCTTCTTCTGTTCGACTCGGACGCGGTTGGTGTTGGCAACCTTGCGCGTCACACGCTGTCCATCCAAGATGTTGGGAGGGTCAAGGCAACACAACTCGCGGAGCGGCTTAACGCGCTTTCTCCCCATGCTGAGGTAGAAGGTGTCCCAGCAAAAATCGCATCGGGAGAAGACAAGAGAACGAAGGGCCTTTTGGATTGCCGAGTGATTATCGACTGCACAGGTAGCGACGAGCTTCTGCAGGTATTACAGCAAGTCCAGTTCTCTGAGCCCGCTCTGTTCGTTTCATGTTCAATCGGTTTTAGGGCTAAGCGACTCTTCGTTTCCGCGGCCCAGGCGAATCAGTTCCCCGTCGATGAGGTGCGCGACCAAATCGCCCCTTGGCTGGAAAAAGAACAAGAGGAGTTCAAGGGTGAGGAATTTCCGCGCCAGGGGATTGGGTGTTATCACCCAGTGTTTCCGGCTCGGTGTGACGACATGTGGCTCTGGGCCAGTGTGGCCGTCAAGCTCATCGAGCAGGCGTGTTTGAACCCGCCTGCAGAACCGGTTCTATACGTCTACGAGCAGTCGCGTGACCAGATGGGCTTGCCGCAGATACGTAGAGTCGAAGAGGCAGCCTGATGGACGCACACGAGTTCTGGTCCAGAGACAGACGATTTGGGTTGCTGGTCACGGGAGAGTTGATCGAAAGGGTCGTCCACGAGTGTGTCAAAGGAGATGGCAAGGAAACAGGTGGTATCTTGATGGGGTACTACACGCCTCAACACGACTGCGCGGTCGTGACGGACGTTACCGGACCGCCCGAAGACTCGACCCGGTCCCGGGCGAACTTCTATAGAGGCGTCCGCGGATTACAGGTGTGGATTCGCCGCATGTGGCGCGAGAAGCGACATTACTACCTCGGCGAGTGGCACTACCATCCCGGTGGCGCGGCCATGCCAAGCCAGACAGACGACAACCAGATGAAAAGAACCAGTGAAGACGAGAAGACGAAATGTCCGGAACCCATTCTGCTTCTAGTGGGCGGAAACCCGCCTGAGCACTGGGAGGCCCGGGCCTACGTTTACCCCAAAGAAAAGGCGCGCGAAGAACTCGGACGGCAAGAGGATTGAATATGGAAGACAGACCCAGGTTGATTGAGAAGGCGTTTCCGCTGAAGCAGGCGTCGCTGGATTCGGTGCATGAGAAGAATGTGCGGCATGGGCACATCTCTACGCTGCACATCTGGCCGGCGCGGCGGCCGTTGG
>CAZFOG010000216.1:0-11121 GCA_964520685.1 uncultured Nitrospiraceae bacterium
CCGCCTTGGCAAGGTGCCCGTCAGTGCGGATGACATGGGAATCAAATTGATTGAAGAGGGCAAACGGAGAGAGGAGAGAATCTCATGAAGAGGCAAGGCTTTACCTTAATCGAGCTGCTTGTCGTGATCGCGATCATCGGTATTCTGGCAGCCATTCTACTGCCCGCGCTGGCTCGGGCGCGCGAAGCAGCGCGGCGCGCATCCTGCGCGAACAATCTCAAACAGTGGGGACTCGTCTACAAAATGTACGCCAACGAGTCCAAGGGCGAAAAGTGGCCCCCCATACAGTTAGGTGCGTGGTACGACATCACCGGCGCGTATGCGACGAACCTTGACGATGGCACTGACATCGGCGAGCTCAGTTTCGGGCCGTGTATGCGGGCCATCTATCCCGAATACCTGACCGATGGCAACATCATGTTCTGTCCGTCCGACGCCTCGACTCCCCGGTATATCGACATGCAGGAGGTCGACGGCGTTTCGTGTACCGGCTATATGCACTGGAGCGGCTCCGCCTGCATGCGCGGTATTGACGCCAGCTACTTGTATATGGGATGGGTTGTCGATGGTATGGAGGCCGACGACGATCCCGGCATGATTCCCGGGATCACCATCCAGGGCCAGGAATGGTACATGCAAGTCGCTGCCGAAGGTGGCGAAGGGGAGACCCAACTCCAGGACATCCTGGCCAGCGGCGGAGAGGCCCTCTGCCCGATCGCGGATGCGGATCTCACAGTCTCGGCAGGAGCCGGTAACGCCGGGGGCTCGACCCTCTACCGGCTTCGTGAAGGTATCGAGCGCTTCCTCATCACCGACATCAACAATCCCGCGTCAAGCGCACTTGCCCAGAGTTCGGTCTGGGTGATGTGTGACGGTGTTTCGACCGTGGCTTCTTCGTTCAGTCACGTTCCCGGTGGCGGAAACGTGCTCTACATGGATGGCCACGTCGAGTTCTTGCGTTACAGCGAGACCGGCCCCGCCCCGATTAACGGCCCGTTTGCGGTAACCGTCGGCTTTGTCCAGACCCCGGCCCCATAATGCGTCCTGTTCGGTCTGCGGCTGGTATGCAGGTTTGCTCATCTGTTCCGGAAGTGACGCCCGTCCTCTCGGGCGGGCGTCACAAGTTTAAAAGGCGGGCGTTGTGCGGTTTCGTATGCGGCCAATACGACGCGCGGTTTTTTCAAAAGCGTGTTGCTTCTCCCGCCTGGAAGATTGCCGCGGTTCTTCAAGCGTCTGCTGGGGAACGTGAACTCCGCACACCGTTTCGGTTCGCCCGCTCCCGGGGCCACAGGCACCATCCCGGGTTACAGGCGCCCGAAGCGGATCATACGGGAACGAGTGGAGCGAAGTAGGGCAAACGGAGTGAGGAGAGGTTCTCATGAAGAGGCAAGGCTTTACCTTAATCGAGCTGCTTGTCGTGATCGCGATCATCGGTATTCTGGCAGCCATTCTACTGCCCGCGCTGGCTCGGGCGCGCGAAGCAGCGCGGCGCGCATCCTGCGCGAACAATCTCAAACAGTGGGGACTCGTCTACAAAATGTACGCCAACGAGTCCAAGGGCGAAAAGTGGCCCCCCATACAGTTAGGTGCGTGGTACGACATCACCGGCGCGTATGCGACGAACCTTGACGATGGCACTGACATCGGCGAGCTCAGTTTCGGGCCGTGTATGCGGGCCATCTATCCCGAATACCTGACCGATGGCAACATCATGTTCTGTCCGTCCGACGCCTCGACTCCCCGGTATATCGACATGCAGGAGGTCGACGGCGTTTCGTGTACCGGCTATATGCACTGGAGCGGCTCCGCCTGCATGCGCGGTATTGACGCCAGCTACTTGTATATGGGATGGGTTGTCGATGGTATGGAGGCCGACGACGATCCCGGCATGATTCCCGGGATCACCATCCAGGGCCAGGAATGGTACATGCAAGTCGCTGCCGAAGGTGGCGAAGGGGAGACCCAACTCCAGGACATCCTGGCCAGCGGCGGAGAGGCCCTCTGCCCGATCGCGGATGCGGATCTCACAGTCTCGGCAGGAGCCGGTAACGCCGGGGGCTCGACCCTCTACCGGCTTCGTGAAGGTATCGAGCGCTTCCTCATCACCGACATCAACAATCCCGCGTCAAGCGCACTTGCCCAGAGTTCGGTCTGGGTGATGTGTGACGGTGTTTCGACCGTGGCTTCTTCGTTCAGTCACGTTCCCGGTGGCGGAAACGTGCTCTACATGGATGGCCACGTCGAGTTCTTGCGTTACAGCGAGACCGGCCCCGCCCCGATTAACGGCCCGTTTGCGGTAACCGTCGGCTCCATCGCGACCGACTTCTAGCGTTTCAGCGCGGACTGTCTGTGCAGGTTCGCGCATCTGTTCGTGACTGTGGCGCCCGGCCTCCGTGCGGGCGGGCGCCACACGTGAAAACCGCGTGTTCCGCGGATTCACTTTCAGCCCGGCAAGAGCGCGCGTCATGCACCAGCGCACTGCGGCCTCAGGAACGGGCCATGATTAGCACTCACCATGTGTGTGTCAGGAAAGGTGTGTCTTGATGAGCCGTTTCAGCCCGCCATTTCTTGGGGCCGCCTACTATCCCGAGGCCTGGCCGCCTGGGCAGGTAGATGAAGACATCCGCCTCATGCTCGATGCGGGCATGAACGTCATGCGGGTCGCCGAGTTCGCCTGGAGCAGCCTCGAACCCGAAGAAGGCCGCTTCAAATTCGACTGGCTTCGAACCGTCGTCGACAAGCTGGGCAATGCCGGCATCGCCACCATCATGTGCACCCCCTCCTGTACGCCTCCCGCATGGCTGACCCAGAAGTATCCTGAAGTGCTCGTCGTCGACTACACCGGTAAACAGGAACAGCACGGCTACCGCAGGCATGTCTGCCCGAACAACCCCGTCTACCGGCATCTCTGTGCCACCATCGCCCGCAAGCTCGCCGAAACCTTCGGGCGAGACGACCGCGTTATCGGCTGGCAGATCGACAACGAGGTCTACCTCTGGAAAGACTGGGGCTGCTACTGCCCGCTTTGCGTCGGACTCTTTCGCGAGACGCTGCGCCGGCAATTCGGCTCGATCGAGGCCCTGAACGATGCCTGGGGAACCAATATCTGGAGCCAGACCTATCAGGCCTTCTCCCAGATACCCGCACCCGTGCCCGGTCCGGCCCATCACCCGTCTCTGCAAACCGCCTGGATTCTCTTTCAGAACGAAAGCATGGTGGACTACGTCGCCCATCAGGCCGCCGTGCTTCACGAACACGTCACACAGCCCGTCGGCACGGATATGATGCCTTTCCTCGGGCTAAGCTACGAACAAATGCACCGCACTCTGGACATCGTCCAGTACAACCACTACGACACCATGGACAACCTGTGGCGGCAAGTCTTCTGGATGGACTACGTCCGTCCTTTTAAGAAGGCCCCCTTCTGGAACACCGAAACGGCCACCTGCTGGAACGGCGGCGTTACGGCCAACGGCTTCAAAGACCCAGGCTTCTGCCGCGCCAATTCCTGGCTGCCCATTGCCCTGGGCGGCGAGGCAAATCTCTATTGGCTGTGGCGAGCCCACCGGAGCGGACAGGAACTCATGCACGGCTCGGTGGTGACTTCCGCGGGCCGCCCGCTCTACATGTTCGACGAGGTGCGGGAGACCGCCCAGGGATTCCGAGAGACGGCAGAATTCCTCAACGGCACGAGCCCTGTGCAATCGGGCCTCGCCCTGCACGTATCTACCCTGGCCTGGGCGCAATTCCGGTTCCAGCCCCTCGTGAATGAGTTTGACTATCTCGCATTCATGAAGAACCGCATCTATCGCAACTTCATGGATGTCCATCTGCGGGCCGACATTATTGACCCCGCAGCCAGTCTAGACCCCTACCGGCTCGTCTTTTCGCCGTTCCTGCCGGTCCTCGAGGAGTCCGGCCTTCGCGACCGCATACGACTCTGGCTCGAGAACGGCGGCACCTGGGTCGTCGGACCCATTTCCGATATCCGCGACGTACACGGCGCAAAACCCCGCCACGCTCCCTTCGGCGTCCTCGAGGACTGGGCCGGCGTTCACTGCAAATTCGAACTCCCCGGAGAACCCCGCGACATTCCCCTGCGCTGGGCCGATGGCGCGGAATCCCACGGCTCGCTCTGGTATTCAGGCTTCGAACCGAAGAAGGCGGAAGTCGCCGCCACGTATACCGAAGGTCCGCTCAAAGGACTGGCCGCCGCTACCGAAACCCACGTCGGCAAAGGCCGCATTATCCTCCTCGGAACCCTTCCGCTCGCGCCCGACCTCAAGCGCCTCATGTTGCGGCTGGCTTCCCAGTGCGGCGTATTCCCGGCCGCCGATGCGACACCGAACGTCCTGGCCGTTCCCCGCAAGGGAAAGGCTGGCGAAGGAATAATCGTGGTGGAACTCCACAACGAAACCGGCTCGCTCAGCCTGCCCGGTCCGGCTATGGACCTTCTCAGCAAGAAGACCTGCTCGGGCCAAATCGAGATTGCCCCATATCAGGTCATGGTACTTCGCTCAACGGCAGAATCGATGAATACAGGAAATTCAGAATCGCAAAGCCATACGCGCCGGACGGCAAGGCAGGTAACCGTTCAAAGGAAATAACGGCGCGTGCCGCATGCGGTACGCTCTGTTGTGGCGCCAGTGATGCATGCTGCCATGGCCGCGGCGCCTTTTGGTATTGTAACAATACGCGTGCTGACAGCCGTGTATGTCCGTCACTCATCGGCCCGTGATGGGAGGCAGACGGCATCATGAAGCCAACGCCCCGAATCCGGCGGCGCATACGACGGGCGGGAGCGTCCGGGAATGAGCGAATCGCTACATAGAGCATTCCTCAAGTCATCGGCCATTGCCGGGGCCGTGCTGGCTCTCACCATGGCACTTACACTCCTCTTTGCGTTGCCCGGCCAGCAAACGCGCAAATACCCCGACCGTATCCCCGTGCGCTTCTGGCATATGTGGACTTCTGACTGGAAGTCTGTCGTCGAGGAGATTGTCGACCGTTTCAATGAAAGCCAGGACCGCTACGAAGTGATCCCCCTTTCCGTGCCCGGAACCGCGGCGGACTCGAAGTTTCTGCTCTCCGTTGCCGGCGGCGACCCGCCCGACGTCATGGCCCAGTGGAATCAAGTCATCCCCAAATGGGCCGAAAGCGCTCTCCTGATTCCCCTCGACAGTCTTATGTCCCCCGGGGAATGGAAAGAATTTCAGGAGACAACCTATCCCGCCGCACAGAAAATCGGCATCTACAAAGGCAGGCTCTACGCGGTCACTATCGGGCTTGACCTCTATGCCTGCTATTGCCGCGTGGACCACGTGCGCGAAGCCGGGCTGGACCCCGCGCAGCCCCCGCAAACCCTCGAGGAATTGGTGCGTTGGGGCGAAATGCTCCAGAAACAGACGCCGGACGGCGAGTTGAGCCGCATCGGTTTCCTCCCCACGGGATTCGCCATGTATGCACCGTCGTTCGGTTCGGGTTTCTATGATACCGAGAGGGACGTCCTGACCCTCAATACACCCGATAACCTCCGCGCCCTCTCGTTCCTCGCGGACCAGCGCAGGAAGCTCGGTTTCGCAAACGTCATCCGCTTCGAGTCGGGGCTCAATGTCGGGCAGGGGAGCGTTCAGTGGCCCTTTATCAGCGGCGCCTATTCCATCGCGATGGACGGACAGTGGCGCGTCGAGCAGCTCGCCAGATTCGCCCCGGAACTCGACTACATCACCTTTCCCATCCCTCCTCCCGAGGGCGGCCGTAAACACGCGGGATGGGCAAACGGCAACTTCATGGTCATCCCGGCGGGCGCCCGCCAGGTTGAGGGCGCCTGGGAGTTCATCAAGTTCTGGTCAGGCATCGACAATCCCGAGCGGGCCGCCGAATTCTATGCATGGGGGGGATGGCTGCCCATGTCGCCCGCCATTGCGGAGGCGCCCAAATACCGCGCGTACATCAAGAAGAACCCCCAGTTCCAGACGTTTCTCGACATCCTGCCCAGTGAAAACCTCCAGCCCACGCCCCCGGTGCCGTTTCAGATTTATCTCTGGGATCGCATCACCTGGGCCAGTGACGCCGTGCAGCGCGGTTCTTTGACTCCCGAGCACGCCCTCGAAGGGCTCGAACGGGACATCGCGCGGGAAATCGCCACGCGCCGCGCCTTTGGATATGACGACAACTCCGTCGAGGCTTCAAATTCATGAGTGTGCCCCAAACCCATCGCGTATCAAGGAAATCCGCCTGCCCCGTCCGGGCCGGCTGGTCCCATAAACACAAAAGACCCTGTGCAACCCCTGAGGAGAGAGTCATGCGGAGATTCGGGAAATGCGTTCTACTGTTTGTGTTGGTCTGCGGCCTGGGTGGTATTGCCCATGCCGCGGAAACCGGGGCCTTCAGGGCAGGACTCCTCGCCAACCTGCCCGTGTTCAAGGATTATTCGGTTGCGCGTGAGTCCAGCTATGACCCCACCGGCGGCAATGCCGACGGACGCCACGACTGGCCGCTCCAGCCCGGCGAAACCCGCGTCATGGCTGACATCGAAGGCGCAGGCGCCATTACCCACATCTGGATCACCATCGCCAGCAACGATGAAAAGCACTTGAAACACATGGTGCTGCGCATGTACTGGGACGGTGAGGAGCATCCCTCCGTCGAATCCCCCATCGGCGATTTCTTCGGCCTCGGCCACGCAAAGTACTACCAGTACAGCTCCCTGCCCATTCAGATCGGAACCGACAGGGGACTCAACTGTTTCTGGCGGATGCCTTTCAGCAACGGGGCCCGGGTCACGGTAACCAACGAAGGACCCATCGAGGGCGAAGCGTTCTACTACTACATCAACTACCAGAAACTCGATAGCGTGCCTTCTGACGCCGGCCGCTTTCACGCCCAGTACCGCCAGGAGTTCCCCTGCACACCCGGTCAGAACTACGTCTTCGTCGAGGCGAAAGGACGCGGCCATTTCGTCGGATGCAACCTCTCGATTCACAACCGCGCAAGCGGTTGGTGGGGCGAAGGCGACGACATGTTCTACATCGACGGCGCCGAGAAGCCCCAACTCCACGGCACCGGCTCCGAAGACTATTTTTGCGGAGCCTGGGGCTACGGCGACCCGTTCAGCAATCTCTATTTCGGCGCGCCCCTGATCGAGGGCAAGCACGCTCAGAACGCCCTCTGGAACGTCTACCGGTATCACATCGAGGATCCCATCCCGTTCACGGAGTCTATCAGGGCCACCATCGAGCACGGCCACGCCAATGATCGCAATGACGATTTCTCCTCCGTGGCCTACTGGTACCAGACCGAGCCCCACGTGCCCTTCCCGCCCCTGCCCAAACCCGAGGAGCGATTCCATACCGAGGCGACCGTCTTCACCGAGCCGTGGGTCAGAGAGTCGGAATTGATGGCGCCCTTGTTCCAAAACGAGGACGTGGTCGCCGAATCCACCCTCGAACATGGCAACTTCTGGAGCTACGGCGAGCATTTGCTCTTCCGTGCGGAGGGTCCGGCGACCTACACGGCTCCGCTGCCCATCTCCCCCAGCGATGCGGGCCAATACGGCCTCGAGTTCTGGTACACCGCCGGCCCAGATTACGGCATTGGCGAACTCTGGCTCAACGGCAAGAAGGTCTGCGACTGGGATGGATTCAGCCCCGGAAAGGTCGTCCGCAAGAAGCTCGATGCTCCCGGGACCATCACCCTGCTGCCCGAAGGCAACAACATCGAGTTGCGAATCGTCGGGAAAAATGAGGCTTCCACGGGATTTCATGCGGGGTGGGACTGTTTCCGGATCAATCCCCGGTAGGGTTGTGGCGCAGGCTGCGGACGCGCATGAACGGATATGCGCGCATAAGGAGCAAGGATATGAATGGCAAACCTCGTTGGCGCCTCGGGTGCCAGACCTATACGTTCAGGAAGTTCACACTGTTTGAGACCATCGACAAAAACGCCTCTCTCGGATTGAACTGCATCGAGGCCTATCCGGGCCAGATGCTCAGCCCCGAGTATCCCACTACAAAGTTCAATCACCTCCTCCCAAAGGAGCTGCTGGACGCCGTGAAAGCGAAGCTCGATGAGACCGGTACCGCCCTCGTGAACTACGGAGTCGTCGCACTGCCCGACGAAGAGGAACGTCACCACGTCTTCGAGTTCGCAAAAGAAATGGGCATCGAGACCATCGTCGCAGAACCTCCCCTCGATACCCTGGATATCGTCGAGAATCTCTGTGCCAAGTACGGCGTCAATCTCGCCATTCACAATCATCCGGCCCCCTCGCTCTACTGGAACCCGGATACGGTCGTGAAGGCCTGTGAGGGACGCAGCGTCTGCATCGGAGCGTGCGCCGACACCGGACACTGGATACGCTCCGGCAAGAACCCTCTCGAAGCGCTGAAAAAACTCGAGGGCCGCATCATCAGCCTTCACGTCAAAGATGTCGATCGCTACGCTCCCGATGCGGCGGATGTGCCCTGGGGTACCGGAGTGGGGGACGTCAAAGCTCTCCTCGCAGAGGTTCACCGTCAGAACATCCAGCCGGTGTTTTCGATCGAGTATGAGGCGCCGGATGGCGAAGATCCGTTTCTTGAAGTGGCGCAGTGCGCCGAGTACTTCAGAAAAGTGTCCGAAGAACTTGCGTATCCGTAGGGGGAACGCGCTCGGTCGGCCCTGCACCGGGGGGCGGACGAGCGTGCAGGGCCGTCCGTGGGCGCGCAAAAAGGATGCGGCAGAACGTTGTGAGCACGAACCGAAACAGGAAGTAACGGCCCAGGAAATCGAGGAGATGTTTCAGGCAACCGCCATCGCGGTGTAACGTCGTTTGTAGGTCAATGGGTATGAAATGTGGATGTGAAGGAGACTGCAACATGAGAATCTTCTGGTTGTTTACTGTATTCGTTATAGCTGCCGCCATGTGCAGTTCCCGGGCATTCGCCCAGTGGCCCGTCACGCTCGAGAAGGACGTCACCTACGGTCAAGCCGGCGGAATCGACCTGAAAATGGATATCGCGAAACCCGACGGCATGAGCCAGCCTGTCCCGGCCATTGTCTGTATCCACGGCGGCGCCTGGCAGCTCGGCAGCAAGAACGACTACGAAATCCACCTGCGTCTCCTGGCTTCTCTTGGGTATGTCGCCGCAGCCGTCGATTACCGGCTCGCCCCCGGCCACAAGTGGCCGGCCCAAATCGAGGATGTCAAATGTGCGGTGCGGTATCTGCGCGCCCACGCCGCCGAACTCGGCATTGACCCCTCGAAGCTCGCCGCACTCGGCGATTCCGCCGGTGGGCATCTCGCGCTCCTGCTGGGTGTGATGCAGCCCAAGGACAAGCTCGAAGGCGCCGGCGGCAACCCGGACCAACCCAGCGGCGTGCAGGCTGTCATCAACTTTGCAGGGCCAACAGACCTCCGTATCTGGCGCATCGCACCCGAAGCCGAGGCCGAATTCGAGAGTTATCATGGAAGAGATTCCGGCGGCATTCTCGAAGACCTCCTGGGCACCGCCGACCGAACCGCTTCCGTCATGGCCCAGGCGTCTCCCATTCACTATGTCAACACGGGGGACGCGCCAATCATCACGTTTCATGGCGATGCGGATACCATCGTCAATGTCGAACAGGCCAAACGCTTCCACCAGGCTCTGGATAAAGCCGGCATCCGCAATCAGTTACACGTCGTCGAAAATGGCGTCCACGGCCTGAACCCCGAGCAGGTAACGGAAGCAACCGCCAAAGCCCTGGCGTTTATTAAGGAGCTGTTCGGCGAGGTTCCCAAACCAGTGGCTCCGCCGGTCTCAAACCAGACCGCACAATAGGTGGATTTGGCTGCTTCGGCCCGGCACAATAGAACCGGGTCATCGAGCCGCCATTTGAACGGAGAGTTCCGGTGTTTCTTACGCATGCAGGTGACAAGAGGAAAGGCACAAGGTTATGATGTTTCAACTCGCACTGGCTGGAAGCTTCATTCTGATGGCATCCGCGGGCGGTTCGGCGACGGAATCCGCTCAGGCGCCCCCGTTCGAAGAGATGCTCAAGATTGATGTCCATGTTCACTTCTTCGACGATATTCCTGAGCTCGCCGAGATGATGAAGCGCAACAATATCCGCGTCGTCAACATCTGTCTCTACGGCACTAAACCCGAGCTGCTCGAGCCCGGCGAACTGCGCGCGGAATACCTTCAGGCTACGTATCCGCCCCATTTCTATTTCGCGTCCACGTTCGACCTCACTCGCCGCGCCGAACCCGACTACGCCGAGACCGTTACCGCATGGCTTGACCGGACATTCCAGGGTGGTGCGCTTATGGTCAAGCTCTGGAAGGAAGTGGGAATGCAGATCACGAACGCGGACGGCGCGTTCATCATGCCCGATGATCCCATTTTTGACCCGGTATACAGCCATATCGCAAAGCGCAACAAGGTGCTCATGATGCATGTCGCGGACCCCATCGAGGCCTGGAGACCCCTCAACCCGAACAGCCTCCACTACGCATACTACCGCGACAACCCGGAATGGTACGTCTACAATCGCGAGGGTTTTCCAAGCCATGAGGCGATTATGACCGCTCGCGACAACGTCTTGGCAAAGCACCCTGACCTTGCCGTGGTCGGGGCCCATTTCGGCAGCATGACCCATGATCTTGCGGCCGTGGCCGAGCGCATGGACCGCTTCCCGAATTTCCACGTCGACGTCTCGGCCCGAACCCCCGCGCTGCACGGAAAACCTTTGGAGGAAGTCCGGGAATTCTTCATCAAGTACCAGGACCGCGTCCTCTACGGAACCGACGCCAGCAAATTCACCCCCATGGGGCAACCGACAGAGGAAGAGCGTATCGCCTTTGCCCAATCGATGGAAAAGGCGTATCGCTCCGACTACCGGTACTACGCAGGCTCCGGCAAGGCAACCTTCGGCGGAAGGGAAATCGAATGCCTTAACCTGCCCCGCGAGGTTCTCGAAAAGTTCTACTACAAAAACGCCCAGCGGCTCATGCCCGGGCTCGCGGCGGAATAAAGGACCCAACTATCGCCCGGCCCCAAGCGGCGCTTCGAGTGCTGCCAGGGGAATTATTCGCCGATGAACCCGTGGGCCCGGCCCATGTAGTACGCCAGCAGGAAGGGGATGCCCTCCCGAAGG
>CAZFOG010000217.1:0-11036 GCA_964520685.1 uncultured Nitrospiraceae bacterium
TCGCAAATGGCAAGACGATACCATTCCCGGTAAGATCTTAGATGGCGCGATTCGCAATGTTCTCGGGGCTGGCCGGGGTCTGGTACACTGTTGCGGCAATGAGTCCGGGAACACGCATCACATCAACTCTCGTCTGTGCCGGTGCCCTTGCCTTACTGGCAGGAGCGTGCGCAACTGCGCCGTCGTTCCGGCCCCTGGGGGACGTGACCCCGCTCCCGGGTCTCGAGCGTTCCACTACGGTGCGCTGGGCGAGTCCGTTGCGAGCCAGGCCGCCGCGCGTCCTCATGATTTTGCCGGTGTCTGCAGCCCGGGACGCCCAGGAGCTGGCGTTCCGGCTGGATATGGACTACGAATTTGTTCCGTTTACGCCAGGCGCCCAGAACGCAGACGAAGGAGAGCGCCTTGAGCGGTTGGAGCGGGCCCTCGAGCGCCGCTTCGACCTCGTAGTCCTTGCGAACGTGAGTCTTGCGTCGTTTCCCGCGGCTGTGTTCGACCGCATGCGTGAGGAAATCCATAAAGGCACGGGGCTGCTGCTGGCCAATCACCGCCGCGACATGCCGGATTGGTTCCAGGAATTCCTGAGCGAACTGGCTCCGGTCGAGTCGGCCTTGCCCATTACGCGGGGTGTCCCGGCCTCGCTCACGCCCGAATGGGAGGGCGGGCTGGATTTCGTGCAGGCGGGAACGCTTGGCGCCGGACGGATAGTGCAACTGAACTATCCCGGGCGCGGCCCGGTCTATCACGCGTTGCTTCCGGAACTAACACAACCCGAGCGGGCGGAATGGGGCCATTACGAGACGTACTGGTCGCTGGTCGCAAAAGCGGCGCTGTGGGCGGCGCAACGGGAACCGTCGCAATGGATCGACCGTATTCAGGAAGAAGCCGTCCGGGAAGGCGGATTCGAGGAATTGCCGCCGGGAATGACCGAGGAGGAGATGCGGGAGTATCTGGCATCGGTTGATTCGCGCATTCTCCACTCGTACCGGGTGTATCTCAATGGTCCCGCGGAATCCACGTACGAGGTGGCGGCGCAACTGCGTCAGCCGGGCCGTCAATGGCGCATCCAGTTTCTGCAGGCGGAGGGGGCGTTTGATTCCGGAGACGAGAGTCATCTGTTGGCGGTGCCTGCCGTTCCCGGCGTCTTCTATCTGGATGCGTGGGTGAAACACCGGGGCAAAACCGTAGACTGGCACTCGATTCCGGCGACGATCGATGCGCGGCCGTATTTCGATAATCTGCATCCGGTGCGCGACGTGGTGCTTCCCAACGACACGGTTCAGCTCGTTTTCGACCTGTTGCCGTCGCAGCGCACCGAAGAGGGCGTGAGACGGTGTGTGATGGCGCTCCGCGCCACCGACGCGTACGGCAGGAAGGTGGGCTACCGCACGGAAGACGCGCCCGGTGCGCGCAGGACCTTCACGGCCCGCCTGGATGTGGCCGATCTTATCAGCAGCCGGCTCACCGTCGAGTGCCTGGTGCTCAGCAAATCGCCGACTCGGGCGGATATCGAGGAGATTCGCCTGGTCAGCGCCGGTGGGACAAAGGTTCCCCTGGGCGTACGGTTACAGGGCCCGCGAAACCCCTTCGGTATGGCCATTGCGAACCATACGAGTCAGGAATACACCCTTCGGGCACTGAACGAGATACTGGCGAAAGCGGGCGTTACCACTCTTGTGGTCCCGGCCTCTGAAGATGCCGCGCGGTTTGTGCCCGATTCCGGGCAGAACCCCGTTTTCAGACTCTCGCGCCACTGGACGCCCCGCGACATCGATGCCCTTGCCGGGGAAGGGGAAATCCCCGAGGGCGCGCCACTTCCAGCGACTCTCGAAGAGCTGGTTCGCGATGTGCGCCAGGTGCGGATTGGGGCGGCTGACGGTTTTATCCTGGGGGGCGCGGCTGGATTCGAGGATACGTATGACGCGGTCCGCGCATCCGCCTCGGTTCAGCAGGAGTTCCGCGACCGTCTCTGGGCGGAATATAACGAACCCAGCGCCTTGGGAACGCAGTGGGCAACGCGCTTCAAGACGTGGGACGACTTGACGTTCGAGGCCATCCAGAAGGGGGCCGATGAGGGCTTCTTCGAGCCCTGGATGCGCTACCACCAGCACGTCGACGCGGTGTTGCTACGGCTTTATGGCCTGGCGCGCGAGGCCGTTCGCGCCGTCGAGCCCGTTGCGCCCGTGGGATTCAGCATGGCGGGTCATAGAGACGGCATAAGCCCTTTGTGGCACGGCACGGCGGCTGTTGTCGAACTTGTGGCTGTCCCGCCTGATCGGATATCTATGGCGCGGGCGGCGGCCTATCGCTCCGCCGACGCGATGACCATGCTTCATATACCGGGCGCCGTATCTTCCGAGGAGGCGCGCTGGTGGCCCTGGTATGCGGTTTTGAACCAAAACGCGGGGCTTTGGTGGAATCTTGGCGATGGCCCGGAAAACGTGCTTCAGGGAGACGCAACCATTAACCCGGTGTTCGCCCAAGCGATTGCGCAAAGCAACGCTGTCCGGGCCGGATTCGCGGACCTGTTTCTGAAAGCCGAACCCGCCGAGGCGCTGGTCGCGGTGTACGACAGCCGGCCGAGCGAGCTGTTGCGCGGCGTCAATTCCAGCCAGCCACGGCCGCTTGACGCCGTTCTCGAGATGCTGGAACGCCTGGGTTGCGGGAGCGTTCTCGTTTCGTCCGCCGATGCGCCTCACGAAGCCCTCGACGGATACAAGTGCCTTATCCTGCCGGGAGTCGACGTGTTAAGCGGACGCGAAATCGAGCGGATGCGCGCGTTTGTGCGGGGAGGCGGCGTGGTAATCGCCGATACCATGCCGGGGCGATACGACGAAATGGGCCGTTTGCGCGAAAACCCGCCCCTGAGTGAACTGTTTGTCCCTATGGCGCCCCCGGAAGCCGAGGCTGTGGCTGATGGCGATACGGCGCTCCGCGAGGAACCCAGAGCGCATGTGATGAACCAGTCATTTGGCGAGGGTTTTGCAGACGAAGCGCGCAGCCTGCTCGAGGGCGTGCTGCGTCGCGCGGGATGCGCGGACGTGATGACGGTGGATTCGAAACAACCGTTTGCGGGCCAGCGTTTCAGGTTTCATTATGGCTCGGCGCGCATCTATGCCGCCCTCGCGGCGCCGGACCAGGCGGGACGCGTGAAATATCAGATTGGGCTCCCTGAGACAGATCACGTTTACGACATGCAGACGGGTCTCGAGGTCCGCCGGCCCGGCCGCATAGGCTGGCGGGCAGAGCCGGGCAGCGCCGCGTTGTTCTCGGCTTTGCCCTACCGTGTGACGGCCGTTCAGGCGGTGGTGCCCGGGAAGGTCCGGCCGGGCAACAGACTGAATGTCATCGTGGATGTGCACACGCAGGACCGGCTGCCGGGGACACACCTGGCGCACGTCCGGCTTCGGCCCCTCGGCGGCGCACCCATCCCATACTACGATAAGGCAGTTGTCTGTGACGCGGGCCGAGGCGAGACGTATATCCCGCTGGCGCTGAACGAAACGCCGGGATTCTACAAGGTGGTGGTTCGTGATGTCCTTACGGGCATCGTTTCCGAGTGGCCGGTCGAGATAGCCGTCGGGCTCACCGAGGGCGTTACTACGGTGACCATCGAGCCGGAATCGTGAGGTTTCCGCGCCGCTTTGCGGCGTGCATCGATTCTCCAAAACTCCTATAATCGAGCAAAACGGCGCAGTATCCATCAGGAACGTCTCCTGTGCGGGAGAAATCCATGACCATTCAGGAACCCATGCGGCAGACCGCGGACTTTCGCTTCGACCATCCCTTTGGCCCGATTTACGGATGGTTTTCGACCGAAGGGCTGTGCTCGCTGGTGTTGCCGCGCGAATCGGATTCGGCGCGCCACGTCAGGGCGCTGCACTCACCGGTGAATGACGGGCGCGTGCGTGCTCTCAGCACCGCTCTCGGACGGTACTTCTCGGGGCAGCCGGAAGATTTCGGCGCGCTCCCCCTGGATTTTGGCGAGTGCACGGACTTCCAGCGAAGCGTCTGGGAGGCGCTTCGCAAGATCCCGTGGGGGCACAGCGCCACGTATGGCGATATGTCGAGGGCCCTGGGGTACGGTGTGCGCGCATCGCGCGCTGTGGGCCAGGCGGTCGGCCGCAATCCGTTGCCCATCGTCGTGCCCTGCCACCGCATTCTCGGGAGTAACGGCCTTGGCGGCTTTGGCGCGGGCCTTGCCTGGAAACGCGAGCTGCTGCGGCTCGAGGGGCTCGAGGTCTAGCCCTCGACGGGTTCGGCGACGATCACACGGTCCATGTCGTAGAGGGCTTTGATACGGTGGCCTGGAGGGACCGTGAGAAAATCGTCGTCTGGCCAGTTGCCGGATACCAGCATCTCGAGAAGGCGCAGGCTCCCGGGAACCTCCCGTATGGGGAGGCTGTTGGCGGCAGCTTCGGCGCGAATGCCATCGATGACCGATTCGACGCGCGTCTCGGCCACGTCGATGAGGATGACCTCTTCGGGTTTGTGGCTGCCGCGCAGCATATCGGTCATGTATTGGGCATTCTCCTCGCCGTATTGCGCAACCAGGGCATCGTAGCCGCCACCGGCGAGATAGTCGCGGGTGCGTTCGTCAGCGATGACGGTGTCGCCCCGTTCGGAATAACCCACCGAGGCCCATGTCTGGCTTGGACAGGCCCCAAAGTGCTCGCAAAAAGCCCCCTTCGAGCCAAGGAAGAGGGTGGTGCAATCGTGGGCGCGCGGAACGATCAGGGGCACCTCGCGGGCCTGCAAACCCATGGTGGCGTTGCCGCAAAGCCCGTAGCCGAGCACCACCGCGTCGTACTTCTCGTCCTCGTTGCACAGCCCATCGATGATGCCCTGGAGTTTGGCCCGTAGACTGTCCGGTTCATTGTGCTCGCCCTTCGGTAGAAACACGGGATTGACGGTATGAGAACAGCGGGCGATGCAATAACACGTCTCACGCGTCAGGACATCGCACGCGATCAATTTGAAGACCACGGGGAGTTCCTTTCGTAGCGCATCCAGACTGCCGGTGAGCACGTTGCTGCCGCCGCACGAACCTGCTTCATTTTACCACGCAGCAGGCGGGACCGCCCGAGGCGTGCTACCGAATTTCCTGGAGTCCTTCGTGCATGCAGTAGTGCCGCTTGATGGGCAGCTTCTCCATCCAGGCGCGCACTTCCAGGGTCTGCCACGAACCTGAGCCCTTGCCTTCGCCCTTGTCGTTGTCCCAGAGCCACAAGGGCGCCGGCCAAAGGCAATAGGAAGGGTTCACCGCTTGGTAAAAGGCCTCCGTCACGCCCCGCTGGCCATGATGGGCCATCTGCACGTAGTCCGAAGGCAGGAACTGGGCGTATTCGCTTTCGAGCAGCTTCTGGCCGCCTTGCGGGCCAAGATCTGCCGTGAACAGCACGGATTTGTGGGCGTCCCACAGCCGGAAAGCGATGCTCGAGTTGTTGATGGGATTGACCGTGATCTCGGGATTCTTGATCCCGAGCACCCGGATAGTTATCGAACCGAATTTCAATTCCTGGCCAAGGGACAGCTCCGAAACCTCGCGACCGGCCTGAGCCAGAGCGGCCATGAAGGCATCGTACGTCGCCAATTCCGCTTCTGCGCAGTGGGCGGCCACCCATTCCCGTTCCGGGACAGAACCGTACAGCGTGCCAATGGCAACCGCGCCGGGCTCTTTAAGGATTTCGCCCAAGGCATCTATGTGGTCGGAATGCACGTGGGTGATGATCCATGCGGCGACCTTGCCGCCGCGCGCCTCGATGAACTCGCGCAGGTAGGGCGCATCGCCCTTGTTTCCGCCGTCAATGACCAGCAGGGAGCCATCCGGCGTCTGAATCACATACGACATCATCTGGGTGTGCGTCTGATTGGGCAATTGCCACAGCGTGAAGGTTTCGGCCCGAGCCGCGGGCTCGCCCGCTGTCGT
Source organism: uncultured Nitrospiraceae bacterium (assembly GCA_964520685.1). GTDB lineage: Bacteria > Hydrogenedentota > Hydrogenedentia > Hydrogenedentales > SLHB01 > UBA2224. The sequence continues at coordinate 5,927 of CAZFOG010000217.1, forward strand.
CTCCGCAGGGGCAGCGGCAGCAGTACAGACAAGGGCCATCGCGAATAGGACACTTCGATACACGTTCGATTCCTCCTGTGGGAACATGACCATAAGGTCCGTGAAGGGTACCATGTTCGGCAGCCCGTTGGAAGCAGATTGCCGAAGCATTGATGCCGGCGGGCTATCCCGCTATGCTGAGGTTGGCGGAGGTATGCCTCATTCATCGAAAGGACAGCAGGATGATTTCAACGCGCGTGCTATGGTCTTCCGTGTGGGTGCTTCTCACAGCGTGTGCGCCGTGCCTATCCGCCCACGGTCTTCAACCCGGGGGCTTGGTCTATGAAGCTGAGGCTATCGCTGTGCCCGATTCTGCGTGGACATTGGACGAACGCGCGCCGGATAGGTGGATGCTGTGGACGAAAGAGGAGGACATCGAGAAGAAGCGTTCGGGGAGCGCGGTGCTGGCGAGCCCCATTGTTGCGAAAGACCGTGCTACGCCGGAGGAAGGCGCGCCGCCGTTGCATTGCGTTGTTGACGACCTCGAGCCCGGCACATATCTCGTTTACGTTAGCAATCCCGGGGGACGTCCACTGGCCTATTCCCTCGATGGCGGCGAGTGGGTCAAGTACCAGGGCAGCGAGCTCAGTCTGGGCGCATGGGCACTCGAGGACGGCCGGTTCGAATTCTGGGTGGACGACCGTTTCGCCCACCCCGCCAGCAATCCCGGTCCCGCTTATTTCGACTATGTGCGTTTCGTGCCCGTGACGGCATCGGCCGCGAATTTCACGCGTTGCGAATTCTGGCGCAGCATGGACAACCAGGTATCGCGGGAAGGCAATGGATTTGTGGTTCCGATTAACGAGCTTACCGAACTTCAGGGGTTCGAGGTATCCGGCGCGGAACTCCGCGGCGGCGACAAAGCCGGCCAGTCGTTCAGCTATACCGTGGACCGCGAGGGCGCATATTACATCGCATTGCACATGAACGACGACGAGGACGGCATCGAGCAGCTTGTGATCACCCTCAACGGCGAGGAGATCGGATGTGTTGTAGGCGCGGGGCCGTACGCGCGGTTCGTAGCAAGCTCGAAGGAACCGGTCGCATTGAGCGAGGGCGACAAGCTGACGTTCACGGCCAGCACTCCCGTGGGGTATTACCGCGTGTACGGTCTCTATTTTTCGCGGCAGCCCATCGAGCCGCCGCCGCCAGGTTTCCAGCACATCGCCGCGTGGTCGCCCGCGCCCGGCACTACCGAGCTGTGCTGGACCACGACCACCATCGTGAAGACAGGCGTCGTCGAGTATGGGGAGACTGATATCACCGCCGCCACCGAGCCGGTGGAATATGCCGGGCGCAATCACCGCGTGAAGCTCGCGGGACTTGACCCCGCGAAACAATACTTGGCGCGCATCCGCACCGAACATCTGGGCAAACCGATTTTCTCGGATACGGTCCGCTTCCGGCCCGCACCGCCCGTGCCTCCCGCCCCTAAAGGCCTCACCGTGCCGTTGCGAATTGCGGAACCGACGGCCACCGCCCGGTCGCATTGGCCCGTCCTGGCGGGCGTGCCGTTTCCAGAGGGAGCGGTCACTGCAACGGACGAGCTGCGTCTGTTTGCGCCGGACGGCGCGCCGGTCGCCCTGCAGGCCGATGTGTTCTCGCGGTGGCCCGACGGCAGCCTCAAGTGGGCCACGCTGTCGTTTCTCGCTACCACCCGGGCCGGTTCCGAACCCGTCGAATACCAACTTAAAGCGAGTGCTTCGTGGGATAAGCCGGCACCGGCCATCGAGCCGGTCACGCTTGCCGAAACCGCTGACGCATGGACCCTCAGCAACGGACTGACCGAGCTGGCGGTGCGAAAGACGGGGCCGGCGGACGCGATCCGTCTCGCAGTCGATGTGGATGGCGATGGCGCGATTGGCGCCAGCGAGGGGGATGCGGCCGTCTCGAGTATCCGGCTGGAAGTGATGACGCCGGAGGACGGCTTGTTGCGGTGTGGATTGCCGGATGCAGAGGGTCCCTCAGCACAGGTGGCGGGGCCGGTTTGCGCCCTCCTGCAATGGACCGGGCCCCTGGTAACCGGAGATGGTGCGGACAGCGGCTGGCGTTACATTATGCAGGCCCGGCTTGCGGCGAAGAGCCGCGCTGTCCCACTGAGTGTCGCCGTCTACAACGCATCGGCGCAACCGGATTACCGGGCACTCACCTCGATCCAGCTTGTGACGGCGGTACACGGCGGCCCATTCGTGCAGGCGGGGTTTGACGGCGCGCCTGTGGCTGCGGTACCCGACAGCGGCGCGGTATTGCAGCAATTGCACGAGCGCAGATTCGCGCTCACCGACGGTACAGAGGAAGAGACGGGTGAGCATGCGCGCGGCTTTGCATCAGCGAAAACCGAAACGGCCGCTCTCGACGTGTTTGTGCCCGATTTCTGGCAGACCTATCCGAAGGCGATTTCCGTCGAGCCGGATGCGCTCCGGGTTCATCTGCTGCCCGAGTTGCCCGGGGACGTCTATTTCGGCGAAGAATATAAGCCCGTCTTCTACAAGCTTTTCGCGTGGTGCGACAACGGGAGGTACGTGTTCCGCGCGGGGCAAATGACGCGGCACGATGTGGTGTTGCGGATGGCTCCGGCCGATGCAGCGGATGCCGAGTCCCAGACCCGCCTGGCGTGGTGCGCACAGCCACTGCTCGTCACGCCTCCGGCCGAGTACCTCTGCAAGTCGGGGATTTTCGGACGCCCCCTCTTCCCGCGTATGCCGGGGGTGTGGAACGAGTACGAGAGTGTGTTTGACGCAAGCTTCGAGGCCAGCCTCGCAAATCGCGACCGCGAACGCAGCTACGGATGGATGCATTTCGGCGACTGGTACGGGGAACGCATCTGCAACTACGGCAACAGCGAGTACGACATGGCCTGGGCCCTCGGGCTTCAGTGGGCGCGCACGGGCCGCCGCGACCTCTACGAGCGCGGGCTTCAGATGGCCCGCCACTACGGCACCGTCGATACGCGGCATGGGCCGTTCACGAAGAACGAGCGCTGCGTCGTCTGGGAGCACTCCTTAAACCATGTCGGTACCTCTCTGCCGTTTGAAGAGTTGCGCGTGCCCGAGGATGAACCGGATATGAAGCGGTATCTCGAAAGCTTCGGCCGCATGCTGGGCGGCGTCATGGATCCCCAGGGGCACGTTTACGACCAGGGGGCATGGTTGTATGCCGCGCTGACCGGCGATCCCTTCCACCGGTACGTGGCTGAACACATCGCCGACACCCAGGCCCGCGCCTTGACACCGTCTTTCGATTTCAGCATCGAGCGCTCGGGCGGGTGGCCCATCATCAACGCCGTCACGTCCTACAACTTCAGCGGCAACCCCTACTACCTGAATGCCGCGCGGCTCATGGTCGAACGGTGTTTCGAGCGCGAAGACCCCGAGAAAGGCGGGTGGCCCCACTATCCGCCCACCGACGAAACCGGCGGCGAACGCGTCCTCGGTGGCAAAGCCTTCGCCGTCGGCATCCTGAGTCACGGCCTCCTGCGCTACATCGAGCAGGAACCCGAAGACTGCCAGGACGTTCGCGACATGCTCGTACGCGGCGCCGACTGGTTGATGAACGAGTCCTGGATTCCCGGCCAGGGTTTCCGCTACATCACTAACGCCCCCAATCACGAGAACACCGGCCGCCGCGGCATTTCCTGCGCCCTCAACGCCGAGATTATCGCCTTCGCTTACGAAGAAACCGGCGACCCGAAATACCTCGAATTCTGGAAGGACATGATGCAGGGCGTCTTCGACGACACCCCCCAGGGCATGGGCAAAGCCTTTACCCAAATGACCCGCCAGACCATCTATGGACTGGATAGGGTTCACCGAGCCGGACTCAACGGAATGGGGGAGTAGGATAAAGACAGTGGGATTTCAGTTGTTTTTGCATTAACCCTCCCGCTGCGGCACGGTCCTAGCAACGGCCGCAGGCCGTGCGTTGGCTGTCTCCAGACCGCGCCGCTCGGGCGACCGACAGGTCTCCAATTTTTGGCGCGCCTGTTCTCCCGCTCACTCGGCCGCGCTGTACCGATAGTTCCACCTTCGGTTGGGGGCGCTGTCGCCGTGGATGCCGAGTTCGGAGACGTCGCTGAAGCCCTGGATGTTGTCGGCCCAGTGGAAATCGAGCGCGGGGACGCCGTCGGCTTCGCCTACGAGGGCACGGGGCAGGGCGAGTTCCATGCCGTTGCCGTTGACACGGTATTGGGCGGCGCCGACCGTCTCCCAGGACCCGGTACGCCACGCTTTCACGGTGGTCTCGGTATCGCCCGTGACCTCGAGATTCACCACAAAGTCGTAGCCAAGCCAGCCGGTAGCGGCGTCCTGGTCGGTGTCGAGGAGCAGCAGCATCCAGTGCCGATCGGTGTGCGGCGTGATGGGCTTTACCGTCTGCGCAAAGAAGAAGAGCCTTTCGTCGTCATGCGCGGCCTTCGAGATTACGAAATCATTGCGGCCGGTATCGTTGCGATACACCAGCTCGCCGTACCCGGGAAAATCGCGGTGCGTGACATCGCCGATGGTGTCCCGGAACTCGGGCGCGACCGATTCCCACTCTCTGAATTCGCCATCGATCTCAATAGTGTGCGGTCCATGTGATTTGGGCAGGGGCCGCACGCCTTTGAACCGGCGCACCCAGCTTGCGAGCTGATAGTAGTAGTTGTCGGTGTGGCCGTTGCGCATGGGTTCGCAGTCGCGGCTGTACTCCTGCGTGTATTGGTCCACGAACAGCCCGCCGGGGAAATAGCAGTCGGCGTCGGTGTACTTGCTCCACTCCGTGTAGCGGCCCGCGATCCACTCGTTCCACCCCGTGACGAAGATGAATTGCGGATTCACCTCCATGGCCCGCCGCCATTGCTCGTCGAAGTTGAGGCCCAGGTTGACCGCACCCTCGCGTGTGTTCTTCGCGCCGTTGTGCCAGCTTCGCCCCATAGCGCCGGCCTTGTGGGCCATGGGCGCGGGACCGGGCGTGTTGGGCAGGGCGTTCTGGGCGACGCCGACGCTCATCTGCTCGGCCTCGCCCGCGCTGCTACGGAATACGTGTTGCGGATAGACCTCGAGCCAGCTCCACTGGTCCGGACCGTCCGGCCCGA
>CAZFOG010000218.1:0-9542 GCA_964520685.1 uncultured Nitrospiraceae bacterium
AGGCGATTGGGGGTCGTTCTGATAGGCTTCGTAGGAATAGGGCAGTTTGTTGTACCTACTCCACGTCTTCCCGCCGTCGTCGCTCGTAGCGTAGTCGGTCCATCCGTCGGTGTTATGGTCGCTGGTATTCGCATAGAACGCGGCAATGCCCCCATTTGCATACTGTAAGCAGACCGGGCCGCCATGAGAACACCTGCCCGGATGGTCATGCTCCATATCGGCCACAAGGGTTCCGAAGATGGCGTCACCCAGGCGTGTCGATGGCGCATAGTCGTAGACGATGGCCACGCCGATATCATTCCCGTCTTGCGCTTGCGCGTGCGCCCATTCCGGCCAAAGGGCCAGAAGGCACAAGCCCATCATCGTCACTCTGCGGTTCATTGGTTCTATTCCCTTCCATTGAGACGAAGTGGTTGCTTTGATAAAGGCCATGCTTCGATACGCCACCCGCCGATGTCCCGTCAGAATCGAGATACTGCCAAAGAGACGTGCCCGTACCCTGCACGGGCAAGTGTTTCACCAGCGTATGCGCATGAGGTGGTTGTGTCAACACTGCGCTCTTCCCGCGAAGTGCGCGGGAACGAAAGGAGGAAGATATGGGACTTATGGGACCTATAGGTCCTATAGGATGACCGCTAGGTGCGCGGGTTGCACACCAGGAGAGAACGAAGCGGCGGAGGGAACTATGGCTCCCCGTTCGCAGCTCTACTCCGCGCTGACCGGCAACACCACGCTGCTTTCGACGCCCGTGGCGGCGTCGCGCGCGTGGACGGTCCAGGAGCCCGCGGACGCGTTGTAGCCCAGAAAGAAGCGCTCCTGGAATTGGCCATCCTTCGCGAGTACGTTCCGCGCCAGTTCGGCATGGTCGCGTCCCTGGAGGTCCCGCACGCGAAAATGGATGACGTGCGCGGTCGGCGTGGCGTTGCCGTCCTGTGCTTCGATGCCTCCGCGCACGACAAAGGCACCCGCATCGCGGACGGCGGTCAGCGCGATACCGGCAACTTCATAGGGCAGCAGCGCGTACAATTCGGCTCTACCCGGATAGAAGACGTCCTCGATGTGGCTTGTGAACCCCCGGTACATTCCACGGCGCATATCGTATATATGGGCTTCGCGTGCAAAGGTCACCCAGGCAGGTTTGGGACGCTGGTCGGCCATCCAGATCGAGTCGTCAGGCCGCAGCTTCGGATGGCGCAGGATGCCCACGTATTCGCCGGTCCCCAGCGAGAACCGGTTGATTTCCGAGGCCTGGAGCCGGTGCGAGGGCTTATCTTTGCCCCGAACCGTGACTTGGACATCCACGACCGGTTGCAGCCCTGTACAGCCGGTCAAAACCGCTCCGAACGCATCCCGGAAAGGCATTTCGGTGCCCAGGGTGCGCCAGATCTGATAGTCGCGGCAGAGGAAGTTCAGGAAAACGGCCTGCCCCTCACCAAAGGCGTGGACGAAGAGAAGAGGCGCGCCGCTTGCGGTGAACGCACGGGCCTGGGCCGTCTTCGGCAGAACATCCAAGTCGACCACCATCTCACCCAGGGGCGGCCCGTCCAGCAACTCGGTAGCATCCATCATCATGCGATTTCCGGGCAGGGCCGGCGCAAAGCGCACCCCCAGCACGTCGGCGAGCATGCCGCCATCGGAAAGGTGTGCGCGGCCGTCAAACGCACCTGTGAACGCATCCGCGACGAGCGCTCCCCCGGCGGCGACGAATGCCCGAACGGTCTGGGCCTGGGCTTCGCTGAGACGCAACGTCAACGGCAGGACGAGCACGCGGTAACCCATGTCCAGAAATGAGCCGTCTTCGAGTGCTTTCCACGAGACGGCATGATAGTCATAGCCGAGGTCGCGCAGCAATAAGGTGAGCCCCTCCCACTCCTGCATGTAGAGAAAATCATCGGGTGCGGAAGCTTGCCCCGCCCATTCGCGCGCCTTCGGCAAGCCCTCGGTAAACAAGGCGACGTGGTGCAGACTCGGCGCGCTGTAGAGAACCGCTATGCCGTCGTGCAGTTTCTCGGCATTGAACAGGAGCTTTGCCGTACCGGACCGCAGTTCTCCGAGATTCTGCAAGATTCTGTCGTAGGTTATGGTGGGGCCAAGATCGGGACACAACAGCCGCTCTTCGAAATAGCTCGGCGAGTTGCCGCCATAATACAGACCGTGCAGATTCATCCCCCGGAAAACGCTCCACCAGGGAAGAAATTCGGCATCGAAATGGGGGTAGTAGTTGTAGAGGCCGTACCCGCCATACCAGGTACCGTGATATGCATCCCGGGAAACAACCGAGCGCCAGAGATCGTGCACGATAGGGTTGAGATACTGCACACAAAAACGCGATTGCCGCCCAAGTTCCCAGAAATCGAATGCCGTGCCCGGCTGCGGCCATCCCTGGATGGTGCAGTCATACCAGGATACCGTGTTCGGGTCTATGCTCTCGACGACGTCGGCCATCTCGCGGTGCCAGCCCGCCAGCATTTCATCCTGGCAGAGCTGATGATCCACCCAGTGACAGAGTTTTCGAAAATCCGGCGGCTCGGCCTTGGCGGCCTCCAACGCGTCCGCGCGCCGGATAGGCTCGAGCTCGGAGAAGGCGGCGCAGGAGGTGCCCCAGGCCTCGTTCAACGCCTCGATGTTGCTGTAGTGCCGCTCAGCCCAATCCGCCAGAATGGCGCGATACGACTCGGACCACCCCACGTCCTGGCCGGGCGATACGTAGGTCTGGTCATCACCAAGAGAATACGCGAACGGAGCGAACGGCCGGAAGGCCTCAGCCTGCCGTGCCAATGTGGCTTTCAGGGGATCCTTGTAGTCGCTGCTCGTGATGGTGGGCCGGCGCACGCCATCCTCGCCCACCTGGGGCGCGGATAAGCGGGTGACATACAGGACGGTATGCATGTTGGCCATGGCGCACGCTTCGGCGGCCGTTGTGTCGGTTGTGCCGTCATAGGCGCCGACAAGTGCCGCATCCGAGCCGAGTTGGGCAAAGCGTTCGAGGCCCTGGCGAAGCGCGGGCTCGTAGGACGCGCAGGCCTCCCATATCATGATGCTGAGCTCGTCTGTGGGCGGATTGGGCCGCGCAATGTAGAACCCCTGCCGCATCTCGGACAACAGCACCCCCTGGGCGTCCACCAGTTGCACGTTCGCGTAGTTGTACAAATGAAGGGATTCGTTGACAGGCCCCGTGAACGCGGCTTCTGTCATTGCATGCTGTTCTTCCCGGTATACGCTTCGACCGTAATTGTCCAGAATATCGAAGACAAACCGGCTCCCCTCGGGCGGGGAGTCCGCAAGACGCACCCGTGCTTCCACAGCGTCACCCTGCGACACATGGCGGTTTTGAAGTGTGATCTCCGCAATCTCCCAGGGCGCGGTGATCGCAATAGACTCGAACCGCCATCCTGAGAACTGCCCGTCGCCAAGTGCCTCGATTCCGATGAAGTACCGTCCCGCCGGGAGCCTGGGGAGCACACGTTCTACGGACTCGAAGACAGGGCGCATATCGGCATCCCAGATGCGCATCCGCGTTGCGTTGCCGTCTGCTGATGGGGGCCCGAAATCCAAAGGCAAATCGCCGCGTGCGAAAACGGCAGTCTTGTTGCCAGCCGCGGACGGAGGCACATGAAACGGCCGCCGTGCGACCCACAGGATAACCCTGCCCAGCAACGAGTAGTAGGCTTCCTGCTCGGCGCGGGGCAGCCAGTGGTGTTGCAGCCGCGCGGTGTCCGGCTTCCCGCCATCTCGGGGATACCCGGAGATATCGGCGACGCGATGCCCGTCTTGGCCTGTCCACACCGCGAGCATATCGGCCGCAGCGGCCTCGGGCGCCGGGTACGTCCGTCCCAGGAGGTCCAGTCCAGCAAGTGGCACCGTCTCGGCTATCAATGCAGCTGCCGTTTTTTCGTCAGGCGCCAGCTCGGCCTGAGCAATCCCCTCCTGAGGCCCGACATACCCCATGCCGCCGCGCATGTACGACGCGATACGCTTCTGCACCGTTTCCCCCAGGGCGTCCCAGGCGATGTTGCAGACCACGACGTCGATGTCATCCGCCAGCGCTTTCAAGATGCGCGACTCGACATCCCGCTGCCCTTGCACGAACAATCCCTTGTCCGGCGGGGCCCCGAGCCGCCCCGAATCATGGCCGTACACGGTGCGCACATCGAAATCGAACCGTTGCGCCAGTTCCACGGGCCAGCGTCCATCGGATTTTGCCGCAATGGCCAAGACGCGCACGGGTCCGCCCGCCAGGGGGGTTGCCCAGGATAGGTGCGGCGTATGAACGTCATGAAGAGCGGTGATGCGCCGGACATCGTCGTCGGGGAAATAGCCGTCAACCTTGCGACCATGCCCTTCCGCGCTAAACAGTTGGCTGGCGGGTACATCGGCAATTGCGACCGTAGCCGCAAGGAGAAGGCTCCAGCAGGTGAACATTCGACGCATGTTTATCTCCCGAGTTGGCAGCAAGGTGAACCGCCCCATTCTACTCCCCCGCCATTCCCATACCCAACCAGAGCCGCCGGACGGCCGCCATACGCACGCGTTGCCAACGGTTTCTCCATCTGTCAATTCCTGCTATTCTAGCGCCAACACGTTGCGCAACAGATGCGTTCACGAGGAGGGCGGTACGATGGCGACGGTATCGAGGCGCGATTTCATGAGAACGTCTGTAACCCTGGCAGCGGCAGCATCGATCGCAGCGGGCCGCATATCGGAAGCGGCCGAACCGGCGAAATCAGGAACGTTGCGCGTGGGTGTAGCGGCGCGCGATATCACCCCGCAGCCGGGCATCCCGATGTGGGGATACAGCGACCGTGGAGGTCCCGCAACGGGTACCCTTGACCCCTTGTTCGCCAAGGCTGTTGTGTTCCGCACGGAGAAGACGTCGGTGGCGGTTGTGACGCTCGATCTGGGCCGTGTGCCATTGCCGCCGGTCGTAGCGCGCATCCGGCAGCAAGCCCGCGAGAAGGGAGTGCACCACGTCGCAATCGTGGCCACCCACACGCATCACGGACCCTTCATGGAGTCGCCTGACGCCCCGCATATCCAGGCCATCGAGAAAGCGGTCGCCGAGGCCATAAGCGATGCTGCCGAGGCAGCAAAGCCTGCCCGTCTTTCCGTCGCACGTACCACCGTGGACGTGGCCCACAACCGCCGCATTCTCACGGAAGACGGCCGGTGCATCATGATGTGGCGCAATGCCGAAAAGCGGCCGACCGAACCCGTTGACCAGGAGATGATGGTGGTCCGCATCGCTGGCCTCGATGGAAAGATCATCGGCACCCTCGTGAATTTCGCGTGCCACCCGGTGGTCATGGGCCCGTCCAATTTGCAGTATTCGGCCGACTACTGCGGCGAAATGGCGCGTGTCGTAAAGGAAGAGACCGGCGCGGAATGCCTGTTCCTCCAGGGCGCTTGCGGGAACATCAATCCCTATCTCGACAAGACCCCGATTAACGAAGGCGGCGTGGAATCCATGCGGAGCGTCGGACGCGCGTGTGGTGAGGCCATGCTGGGGGCGCTGTCGAAAGCCCAGCCCATCACGGGTGATACTGCTAAGGTCGTCTATACCGAGAAGCCGGTGACCGTGGGGTGCCGCTTCGACTTGAACGACGAGAAGCAGATGGAGGTGCTTCGGGGAATATACGGCGACGCCATCGAGTTCTACAAGCAATTCATGACGCCGGACCTTGCGGTGCCGTTGGGGGTGTTGACCGTGAACGACGAGATTGCGTTCGCGTTCATGCCCGGCGAGCTGTTCGTGCAGTATCAGGTGGAGCTGAAGAACATGTCGCCCCTGCGCAATACCCTGCTCTGCGGATATGCCAATGATTTCCACGCGTATTTTCCGACGATCCGGGATGCCGCCGCGGGAGGATACGGGGGGCTTGCCGCCACCTATGTAGGCGTGGGCGCGGGCGACAAACTCATCATGGAGGCCTGCGCCGAAATCGGCCGCCAGACCGGCGCCCTCAAAGACCGCTACCTCCCCGAGGATTTCGCCCTCATCGAAGCCGAAAATGCCTAGGAGCAACTGTTGGAGTGGGGTTCGGGCCCGGGGTGGCGAGATTGACACCAAGCGGGGAGCCTGCTACACTTTACGTGATAGAATTCACAAATACTTGCCTTCGGGGCAGGGTGCGATTCCCGACCGGCGGTGACAGCCCGCGAGCGCGATATGCGCAGGAACCGGTGGAATTCCGGTGCCGACGGTATAGTCCGGATAGGAGAAGGTAAGGCTCACAGCAACCAAACCGTCCCGAAGGTGTTGAGCCTTCGGGATTTTTTTGTGCAGGAACGGCGGGATATGACCGATTCAGTGGACAGCCAGTACATGCAACGCGCCTTGGAGCTTGCGGCCAGGGGCAACGGCCGCACGTCGCCCAACCCCATGGTGGGGTGTGTAATCGTCCGCGACGGTAAGATCATTGCGGAAGACTACCACAGGCGCGCGGGAGAGCCCCACGCCGAGGTGCTGGCCGTCGAGGCGGCCGGCGGCGCCATCCAAGGTGCAACCGTCTACGTCACCCTAGAGCCCTGCACTCACGTAGGGCGCACGCCACCTTGCGTCGAGCTCCTCCTCGAGAAACGCCCCGCCCGTGTCGTGGTGGCCATGAGCGATCCGAACCCGAAGGTTTCGGGCGAAGGCATTTATCGCCTCCGCGAGGCCGGGATCGACGTCGATGTGGGTGTCCGCGAAGATGAGGCGCGCACGCTCAACGAGGTGTTTATCAAATACATCACCACCGGCATGCCCTTCGTCATCTGCAAGGCGGCCATGACGCTGGACGGGAAAATCGCGACCCACACCGGCCATTCGCGGTGGGTGACGTGCGAGGAGTCGCGCCGCCGGGTGCACCAATTGCGCAACGAGGTGGATGCCATTCTCGTAGGCAGCCGGACCGTCATGCTGGACGATCCCAGCCTCACCACGCGCCTGGATGCCCGGGAGAAACGCGACCCCGTCCGTATCATTCTGGATGCGGATGACTACCTCGACGAAAAGCGCCGGGTGTTCGAGGTCGAGAGCAGCGCCCCCACGTGGGTGGTCCTGCCCGAGGAACGCGGTTGCAAGCGGGCCGACGAAGTATTGCATATCCGCCGCGGCGACGACGGATTCGATATGCGCCACCTCATGACCGTCCTGGGCGAGCGCGAGATCACGTCGGTGCTGATCGAAGGCGGAGGCACCACCCATGCCTCGGCGTTCGAAGCCGGCATCGTCGACAAGGTCATGTTTTTTATCGCGCCCAAGATTATCGGGGGCCGCGAAGCGGTGACCGCAGTCGAGGGCGAGGGTGTCGCCACCATGGACGAGGCGGTGCTTCTCGAGCGTATGACTGCCGAGCGGGTGGGTGACGATTTGCTTGTTGAAGCGTACGTAAGAGCAGGTTAACCAGATGTTTACGGGCATTGTCGAAGAAGTTGGCGCAATTGCGAGGCGCTCAGGCGCGGATTTGTCGATCCTCGCCGAGGTGGTCCTCGAGGGAATACAGGTCGGCGACAGCATCGCCGTGAATGGCGCATGTCTGACCGTCTCCGCTTTTGACGACAACGGTTTCACTGCGCAGGTCTCGCCCGAGACCGCCGAACGCACGACTCTGGGCGCGGCGCGGGTCGGCGATGCGGTTAACCTGGAACGCGCCATGGCCATGGGCGACCGGTTCGGCGGCCATTTCGTGCAAGGGCATGTCGATGGCGTTGGACGGGTGTACTCGGTGCAGAACCAGGGTGATTTCGCGCTCTGGCGGTTCCGTGCGCCGGACGAAGTCGCGCGGTATCTGGTGCCCAAAGGGTCCATTGCGGTGGACGGCATCAGCCTGACCATTGTGGAGCCCGCCGGAGATACCTTCGGCGTAGCGATCATCCCCGAGACCGTCAGCCGCACCATCCTGGGCGCCAAACGGCCCGGCGACCCCGTGAATCTCGAAGCCGATGTGATCGGCAAGCACATTTACCACTATGTAAAGGCCGGCAGCGGCGGTCTCACGCAGGATTTTCTTGCGCGCCACGGATTTGCGTAATGCCGGCAGGAGTTCGATATGTTTGCCTCGATACCTGAAATACTCGATGACCTGCGAGCCGGGAAGATTATCATCCTGGTAGACGATGAAGACCGCGAAAACGAAGGGGACTTTGTGATTGCGGCCGAAAAAGTGACCCCTGAGGCCATCAACTTCATGATTACCCACGGCCGGGGGCTCGTGTGCCTGGCCATGACCGGCGACCGGCTCAATGAGTTGGGCATTCCCCCGATGACGACCCAGAACCGTTCGCGCTTCGGCACTGCATTTCATGTGTCGATCGAGGCGGCGGAGGGCGTGAGCACGGGGATCAGCGCCCATGACCGCGCCCGGACGGTGCAGGTAGCCATCGATCCCACGACCAAACCGCGCGATCTGGTTCAACCGGGCCATATCTTTCCCTTGCGCGCACGCACGGGCGGGGTGCTGGTGCGGGCCGGCCAGACCGAAGGCTCGGTAGATCTTGCCCGCATGGCAGGCATGAACCTGGCGGCGGTCATCTGCGAAGTCATCAATCCCGACGGAACCATGGCCCGAGTGCCCCAGCTTGCCGAGATTGCGCAGAAATTTGGCCTCAAGATGTGCTCGGTCGAGAGCATCATCCAATGGCGCCGGCGCAACGAACAGCTTGTGCACCGCGCCGCCCGGACCCCCCTTCACACCGAGCACGGGGTATTCGAGCTGATCGCTTATGATAACGACGTCGATTCGCGGGAACACGTTGCGCTGGTGAAAGGCGACGTGACCACCGATGAGCCGGTGCTGGTGCGCGTACACTCGGAATGCCTTACCGGTGACGTCTTTGGCTCGATGCGCTGTGATTGCGGCTCGCAATTGCACCAGGCCATGCGGATGATCGAGAAGGAAGGGCGCGGCGTTGTGGTATACATGCGCCAGGAAGGCCGCGGCATCGGGCTCATCAACAAGGTCCGCGCCTATGAGTTGCAGGACAACGGGATGGACACGGTCGAGGCCAATGTGCATCTCGGATTCGATCCCGATCCGCGCGAGTACGGAATCGGCGCGCAGATTTTGACCGACCTGGGTGTCCGCCGCATGCGGCTGCTGACCAATAACCCCGTCAAGCGCGCAGGGCTCGAAGGCTACGGCCTCGAGGTGATTGATTTGGTCCCGATTCAGATTCCGCCGAACGCAATCAACGCGCGGTATCTTCAAACAAAGAAGGACAAACTCGGCCATTTGCTGTCATGAAAGGAGTGGTTTGATGCCCACGATCATCGAAGGCAAACTCGTATCCTCGGGCAAGAAGTACGGCATTGTCGTGTCGCGTTTCAACGAGTTCATCTCGGGGAAATTGCTGGCAGGCGCTCTGGACGCGCTGCAACGCCATGGCGTGCAGGACGGCGAGATCACGGTCGCATGGGCGCCCGGGTCGTTTGAGATTCCCGTGGTGGCCAAAAAGATGGCTGTTTCGGGAAAGTACGACGCCGTGATCGCTCTGGGCGCGGTCATTCGCGGCAGCACGCCCCATTTCGACTATGTGGCCGCCGAGGTGTCCAAAGGCGTCGC
>CAZFOG010000218.1:9552-10878 GCA_964520685.1 uncultured Nitrospiraceae bacterium
AGACCCAGGTTCCCGTATCTTTTGGCGTGCTTACCACCGACACCATCGAGCAGGCCGTCGAACGGGCGGGCACCAAGGCCGGCAACAAGGGGTTTGACGCGGCATGCGCCGCCATCGAGATGGTCAACCTGATGGAACAGCTGTGAAAACCCTCAGCCCCAGAGCGCGCCGAACCGGCCGCGAATGCGCGGTGCAGTTTTTGTACGGCCTTGATTTCACGGAATACGACTGGACCACGGCTATTGACGACTTTTGGGCATCGGCCTCGGCGCGCCCCACTGCGAAAGCGTACGCGGAATACCTGATCGAGGGTATCATGCAACATCGTGAGGCCCTCGATGCGGAAATCACCGGCGCATTCGCCAACTGGCGGCCCGAACGGGTGGGCCGGGTCGAGCATAACATCCTCCGCGTGGCGCTGTTCGAATTGCGGTACGCCGAGGATGTCCCTGCAAAAGTGGCCATTAACGAAGCTATCGAGATCGCCAAACGCTTTGGAAACGACGAGGCCCCGCGCTTCATCAATGGCGTGCTGGACCGCCTCAAGGAGGAGTGAGCTTCGGAAACGCCGTTCGCAGACCTGCACATCCACACCAATTGCTCCGACGGAGCGGATTCTCCGGACGCGGTGGTGCAGCGCGCGGCGGAAGCGGGCATTGCCGCGCTTGCCATCACCGATCACGATTCCGTGTCGGGACTTCCAGAAGCGGGCAAATCAGCGCGCGCCCGTGGCATTGCTTTCCTGAAAGGAGTTGAGCTCACGTGCGGATTCGAAAGGCTCGAGGTCCACGTCGTAGGCCTGGGCATCGCACCCGAGTCGCCCCATCTGCGGCAACTCCTCGACACCCTTGCCAAGGGCCGCGCGGAACGCCTCGGCGCCATTCTCGACAAACTTGAGTCGCTCGGCATCGCCGTCCCACACGAAAATATCACTGCCCGCACCGCCGATGCCGTCGGGCGCATGCACATCGCCCAGGAATTGCACGACGCAGGGCATGTGCGCACGGTCCAGGAAGCCTTCGACCGGTACATCGGCCGTGGCAAACCCGCCTTTGTTGCCAGCGCGCGCGTACCGTCTCACGAGGCCATCGAGGCGATTCACGCTGCCGAAGGACTGGCCTTCGTTGCCCATCCGGGACTGGGCGGTATCCGGAAGGAACTCCCCCGTCTCCTCACGCTGCCCTTCGACGGCATCGAAGCCTACCACCCCCAGCACAAACCCGGCCGTGTCGACGAATTCATCCAGCTCGCCAAATCCAACAACCTCCTCGTCAGCGGCGGCTCGGATTGCCACGGCCGCGCCAAAGGCCGCCGCCCCCTCATGGG
>CAZFOG010000219.1:0-6013 GCA_964520685.1 uncultured Nitrospiraceae bacterium
GTTAAATAAAAGCTCTCCCGACGAGAACTTTTTCTAATCATATTATTTCTATATAAAAATCTTGAATTTTAAAAAAAATGAAGGACCAAATTTGTTTCAACATGTGAGTTTAAGAGCTATGATTGTTAAGAAATTTGCATTTCTTAAGAGAGCTCACTTTAAGTTTGCGTCGATATGACTATTGGCTCCACCCAGTTTGCTTAAAGCGTTGTTTTCCCTATGTTGTGGGAGTTTGGGTTCTTTATCACTCAAACAAATTTGATCCAATATAATTATTTCTATATAAAATCTTTAAATAATAAAATAATTATATAACAATATTTATTCGATTGGTGTAATATCAGCATTGAACTGATAATAACAAAAAGTTACGTGAGCCACCACTTACACCAACCTATAAATATTATTTCTATATAAAAATTGATAATACTAGAAAATATTTTTTATACAATATTTAATCCCATTCCAGTTATGTAGAGATTAAAGACATCTCTAGTTCCACCACTTTTTGTAACTTCTGGAACAGATGGCATCATGCCGGTCTCAATAATATTATTATACATTTCTCGTTTTGATCGATGTTCATCACTGCGCGGACCAAGCAATTCAGACATAATATTATTAGCATCATATGTAAGGAATGTATAAATATCGAGAGCGGCAATACTTTGACCACCGCCTTGAGCTTTTCTTTTCGTCGGCTGACGAGTCAAACCAACATATCTTTCAGATCCTCTAATATTAGCATACACATCAGAATAATGTTCTAAGAACATATAATATGAAATGCCAACAGGAACTGGTACATCTGTCCATTTATCAAGTTCGGGGATATAAACCTTCTCTTCTAATGGAACATTAATAAATTTTGCAGCTGAACGAATAGCTTCAAAACTAATATCTTCAAAAGGCTCTACTAAACAAAATAAGTTAATTTTATCATCTTTAATAGCTTGTCTTAGTTTATTTCCAGAGTAAGAATTAATATTATCAGCAACTTGTTTAGCTATCTTTTTTGGACCAGTAATTTCATATAAATCAGTAATAAACTTTGCTAATTTATCATTTGTAATTTTTGGGTCGTCTGCCATTTTATCGATTATTTCATTCGCGTGAAAGAATATTTTTCCTAAAAATAGCTCTTTAATCATGGCTATATTTTTACGTCCTAAAATTGAGATAGGAGAAATGAAGCAATCGATTTTCTTTGTAAATTCACCTTTTGGAGATTCATCTAATATCTTGCTGATTACACCTTTTGCCCCAAATTTATTTGACATTTTATCTGCCAGATTAACTTTCTTTGGTCTTTTAATATAATAAACAATTCTTGTACCAAGGAAGAGATTGCCTTTATATTTATGACCACCAATATTCATAAAGCTTAAATCCATATTATCAGTTACTGATAATTGTTTATTTTTGTCTTTAACTACAGATGCTAATTTTCCGATAATTTTTTGTTGCTCTTTAACTAAATTTGAATGGAACTGTAGAATTGATTTATCAGTACTGATTTTATTATTGATAAATACTTTAATATCAATAATTTCTCCTTCCGGAGATAATTTCTTAATACTACTTGCCCCAGCTGTAAAAATTCCACTTTCAGATTCATTTTCTGAATCTTCATCATCAATTTGTGTCATGTCTAAATATTCATCTAATCCATTTTCATATGAAAATTCAACGAGAATATCTCCAGCATTAACATATTTATTTTTTTCTGTTTCTAAATTAATAATTTTAGTATTTGGAGGAATTTCTACAGAAATTGCTTCAACCGTATCTGTTATTGTTTCATCTGCAAGATCTTTAGTAATAACATATGAATCTTCATGTCCTGCTCCAAGATAATTCATTATAGCAATGGTAATATTTTTTCCACTACAATAAACACCTGATTTACTAAAGTTTTTAGTAAAAGCAACTGGTTGGTTTGCTTTAAAAGATTCTCCTTCATCAAGAGTATTCATTTCTAATGATATATATGAACCTCGTTTGGTGCGGCTCAATCTGGGAACGATATCAAAAATATCAAGTGTTCCATCTTTATATTTAACTGTTAAAGTCTTATTTTTACTAACTTCAATAATTACTCCATCTTTTTTAGCTTTTTGAACGAATCTTGGAGAAGCTAATTGTGGAACTATAAATTCTGCTCCTGTACACACTAGTGGCATTTCTGCATTAGAGATTGGGGTTGTCTGATTTTGATGAGTTCTTGCAAGCGTTAGACGATCGCTGTCAACTTGATTTTGAAAGGGAGTTAAAGCTTCGTCTAAAGCAAGTGTTTGCCAGCCAGATAATTGTGTGATATCTTTAGCGCCATATGATCCATATTTGTTTATGATCACTGGACTAAGGGTATGATGAACTGTTATACCTACATCAACATACTCTGGGGTTGACACCGCCCCAATGTTACCATACTGTGATTTGTGTAAGTTGCGGTGTTCTTTCTTAAAACTTCTCTTTGAGGGTACACCACCTTTTCCACCTTTAGTAACTCTACTACTTGTCATAATTTCAGTTACAGGATTAACAGGTTCTGTTTGTTGAAGAATACCAGCTTCTGTAAGTAAGTTATTAATAACATAATCAGGATCAGTAAAAATTTTAGCATCTGACATTCCTTCCATAACCTGTTTGCGATAATAATTGTGAGACAATTTAATCTGTTTATAAACTTGATTAAGAATTATTTCACTTAATCTCGCTCTGTAAATTTTAAGATCTGACAAAGAATCTATTTGTGAATTCAGTAGTTGATTAACTGCAACTTTAGATGATAAATCAACTAAGTTTGTTGGATGGTTTTCAAATTGCAATAATTCTTTTGTAATCGGATCAACAAAATTTTCACTAATCAATCTAATCAGAATAATTGATCTTGTTCCATATGTTTGAGTAATATAATTATAAATGTTTTCTGGATTTGTTAGGTCGGCAATTGATTCTTTTAGTTTAATATTTGATAATCCATTTACTATCATTTTTTCTTTTAAATCTTTGGGCGTAATCTTTAAAAATTTATTATCCTTTGTTGCAATATAAAACACTCCATCCTCAGGAAGATCTTTATCTACGATTTCGTAATCAACTCCATATTCATTAAGAGTTGCTAATAATCCCTTCTGACTCCATAAATAAAGAATCAGTGGCATTTTTAAAGCTCCAAGATATATCCATGTATATGGAAGAGCTTTTTTAGTTTTAGAAAGATTATCAGAAGGATTTGCAGTATGAATTTTATTTAAAATTGTATCATATAAAAATTCATATTTGCTTTGTTTTAAAATTTCTTTAGATTTATTATCTCTTAATCTACCAGTTTCATTATCTATTGAAATATTTTCATTTTGCGAAGAATATATTTTATCACCAGTCAAATATATAACACTTCCATCTGCAAATGTACATTCATCTTCTGTTTTTTCTTTGATCAGTTTTGGATATCTAATTTCAATATATTTTAAAATTTCGGCAAGATCTGTTGGATTGAATTTTATATTAGCTAATCCAACTCTAACGATTCCATAATTAGAGATCATACGTACTTCATTCTTATCGGTTTTAGTTACCGGACGAAGAAATTGTTGATTACTCATAATATATGAATTGCTGTGTAATTTAAAATACTTATCATTAACTGGAGAAGGAACGTTTAGTTCAACCATATATGGTTCTTTTCTTCCCCCATTTAGATTTTGTAATGTAACCTTATAATTAATAAACCTGTCTGAATTATTATCTTTCACTTCAGATTCAATTTTCTTAACTTTAATAGGATATTCTGTGCCTATAGATTCTAAAGATCCAAATAGTTTTTGAATATTTTCATGAATTGCTGTTTCAAATTCGAATCTTTGCCGGTGCTGACCAGTAGTATATTTTAAATCAATAATATCTTTTGGTTCAATTATATTTCCAGTTTCGGAAATTGCTAATGGAACTTTGTAAGTGTCAATTTGTTTTAATTTATTAAATAACAATGAAGGTTTGTGTAAATATTCATCTGGAACAACATCTGAACCTGAAATTGTATAATTGATAGCCCTTAAAACTAAATCTTCTGCTTTTTCTTGAGTGGGTTTAGTAGAAGATTTAAGATATTTATTCAATGCAATTTGGACATTTGCAATTATATCAGGATCTGTAATTTTATTATTTTTAAGAGCTTTTCGTAATTCATCTTGATTAATTTTAATTTCTACCTTTGGTTCATCTGATTTTTTATCTATATCTGCTACCAATTTAGAAGTTTGTAGAGATTGAACCAAATTAGTAATAAATCCAGTTGATTTTTGTTTAATTTCTCCTATGATTGGATCTATTGATGATAGTTGTTTTGATTGATTGCCCAAAGTATTTTCTTCTTCGGATTTTTCGACTTTTTCAGAGTCTGCTGGGGTTTTGTTCATATTAAAAGATTCAATAGAACTGTCCTCTGGAGTACTACTAATTGCGGACTCTTTCTCTTTATTAATATCTGTGACAGAATTATTTACTTCAACAAATTTTTCCAACTTAAAAATATTCTGAATTAGAAAATTTGTATATCCATCTTCTCTATTGAATATTGGAATTAACACATTTTGACAATCTGCAACAACTGCGTAATCATCAAAAAACTTGATATCTTTTAATTCATTCTTTTTGATCATTGCCCGTAAAGATTTGAGTACATTATACATTTTACCGGACTGATCTTTAACAAGAAATAAAAATTCAACATTATAAGTTGCATTATTTGATTTGATTGATTGATATAATGTTGCTAACTCCTCAAATATTTGTCGAACAGCAAATCTTTCAGACAAATGCTCACTCATGTATTCAAGAGCTTGACTCCATATTGTTGTATCATAAAAATAATAATGAGATGTTTTTTGAGAGGCTGTTACTACTTCTTTTCCAGGAGTTTCAATTACTAAACTATTTAACACTCTTAATTTCCTGCTAATTTTTTCATTTTCTGGCGTCATCATTTTCTTTTTAATATCAAAAAAATGCGCTTTGCCGTTAAATTTCCTTCTACCAATTGTAATAATTTTATTTGGAACAATTAACCCTCTACAATTTGAAAGGAGAAATCCAATATTATATATTTCTTTAGATATATCAATATTAGTATCCGGCAAAACTATAAAAATTGTTTTTTTATCGATAAATATTTTCTGTTTAATTATACTCGATGGGTGAATCGCGCTGTAGTTCATAATTTAAAATGCCCTCTCTTGTATTAAATTTTAATTAAGAATTTTATGCATTTCTTTTGGATTAATATTTCCGTATGTTTCTTCACATGCTGATAAAATTTTATCTAGACCCGTTTCATCGTCATGAAGAGTTTTCAGAGCACTTGATATTGTCAACATGATATTAAACAATTCAAAATGTTCTATTTGAGTTGATAACTCTATAATATCATCTATTTTTGACATTATTAGTTGACATTTGCAAGAAACATTATCACAGTCTCTGCAATCTTCTGTTGTTTGTAACTTGTTGTGTTCTAGAACATTCGGAGTTGGTTCTTGATCATCCGTTGTCGTATGAGAGGATTTATTATTTGATTCTTTGAGCATGGTATTCTCCTACCTGTAAGTTATTTCACTTCCAAAAATATCATAAAAATTTAATTTCAATAATTCTTTAAATAAATAAACATTTGTCCAGTTAATATCTCCATTTGTTTGAATTGGGATAACAGATACTGGTAAAATAAATTCTGTTGATATTTGATAGTTCGTAAATAATAATGTTGGTTTATTTTTAAATTGACATATTAATAAAATTATATGTTGATTATGTTGTTTCCCCTCATTGGTCGCCTTAATAAACCATTCAACTACTTTATTATATTGCCAAAGTGTCGGGGTGTGTTGTTCATATCCTGTTTTTGTTTCAATTAGAAACGGAAAATGAGACCAATCAATTTGTTTCATCGGGAAAATATCACCGCAATAATTATATTTAAATGCTCCTGAAGTTGGTTCTCTTTTTAATG
>CAZFOG010000219.1:6113-10759 GCA_964520685.1 uncultured Nitrospiraceae bacterium
AGATGATCTTGTATATTCAAATATTTTATTTTTATTTAACATTACATCATAATCTTGTAGATAAATAAAATCATATTTATTATCCAATAATCTAATTGCATTTTGATATGCTATTAGAGCAGCTGGTGCATGATACGGTCTGTCAAAGTTCGCAACAATTTCAAACGATGAACAAGAATATATATGTTGATTCATTATTGCTGGATCTAAATATTGTTCTTTATCAAAAATATAATAATCAACTAAATTTTGAATATTGTTATTTACTGGATAATGTGTAGAAAGAATAACTGGAAGATTGTATTTCTTCCAGTCTAATATTGTTTCTATCAAAGTTAATTCTTTTTCAATTGTGTTTGTATATGCTCCTATTAAAACTGCTTCTCGCATTTAAATCTCCCATTTGCATCTAATCATATTCGGACTTGTAAATTTAAATTTACATTCAGTGTAGCTCTCGCCGGTAAAAAGAAAATATTCTTTTGACGAGTTCCACCATTTGATTGTTAATCGTCGACCCATATCAAATAATGCCCAATAAACATTTACACCACCATGAAGCATAACCTTTTTAGAAGTTTTTGTACCATGTAATGACTGATCAATAATTTCAAATTCTATTGGATCTGGTGTGGGATTAACAATAAATAAAACTGCTCTATTATCATTTGTGCTTGATAAATAAATTCTTGGTATTACACCCACATCTCCAGAACATTTACTTAAATTTTTTATCAATTCACTTGATTCATTGTCATTAAATTCATATGTAATGTTTTGAAGATTTTTATACTCGATAATTTTTTTAGATAATGGTTCTATAAATTGCGTTCCGGTCATTTGAACTAAGGAGAGATAATCTTGAACAGATTGCATATCTCCCCATAAATTTTGAAATCCATTTGGTTTTAAAATTTCAATATTAGTAGCATATGAATTTGGTATACTCGGCCATTTAAAGAAGAACATTTCATAATTAGTTGAGTATAATTCATTCATAGTTTCTAATAATTTTGGTTTATTGAGATCTACATCATAATCTTGCATATATAATAAATCATATTTATCATGAATTAATCTGATGGCGTTTGCATATGATATTATAGCGGCAGCAGCATGATAAGGTTTATCATATGGTGCAATTATATAAACAATGTTCGTTGAATAATATTGCATGTTCGTAAGAGATTTATCTAAATGTTGATTTTTATCAAAAACATAATAATCAATTAAATTTTGAATTTTTTCACTCACTGGGTAATGACTACATAGAGCAATTGGAATATTATATTTTTTCCAATCCAATATAGTTTCAGTAAGTGTTATTTCCTTTTGAGGAGTATCGGCATGAGCTCCCAATAATACTATTTCCCTCATACTGAAAGTTCCTTTATAGACGATATAATATGGTCTAAATCATTGTCTGATAAATCTGGATGAATTGGTAAATTAAGTGCTACTTCATTAATTATTTCTGAATTTTTTAATGTTTTATTGGTTTTATAAAATTTCATCATGTGAATCGGAAAATATCTCAATGTGGTGTATATTCCTTTATTATATAAATGTTTCGCTAATTTATCTCTATGAATTTTCGCGTTGTCAATTTTTATTGCGTATGTAAAAAACGAATGTTGTTCATTTGATGCGGCATCAACTGGTCGAGTAAGCCAATTAATATTTTCAAATTCTTTTTGATATGTTTCCCAGATGTATTTTCTTCTTGCTTGAAGAATATCTAATTTTCTCAATTGAGACAAAGCAATTGATGCTATAATATCATTGGGCATTTGACGAATAGATGCGAAAGCAACTTCAGTTTCCCACCATCTACCTTTATTTTCTTTAGCAGCATCTATTCCAGATTTTGCAATTCCACAATATCTTAAACGTTTCATTTTTTCAAGAAACGTTGGACTTGCTGCAACAACTGCTCCACCTTCTCCAGCACTTAAATTTTTCATACTGTCAAAACTAAAACATCCAACATCACCAAAAGAACCACAATAATCATCATTAATTTTTGAATCTATAGCACATGCTGCGTCTTCAATAATTGGTATTCCTAATTCGATGATTGGTTTCACATTAACTGGCAGTCCACCATAGTGCACGATCATTATTGCCGCAGTTTTATTTGTTACTAAAGAAGCAATTGTATTTATATTACAATTCATAGTATCATAATCTACATCACAAAACACTGGAACACAGTTGTTTAAAACAATTGCATGTGCACATGATACAAATGTTAATGATGGCAAAATAATCTCTGATCCTGCTGGAAAATTAAATAATTTAATTGCTGAATACAAACTATTTGAACAACTATCCGTCATCACTACTGATTTAAATCTATTTCTTTTTGCTAATTCTTTTTCAAATTGATCAACTTTTGGTCCAAGACCAAGCCATTGTGATTTTAAAGTTGATGTTACTTCATCTATCTCTTCTTGACCGGTTTTACTTGCAAAGACTTTAATCATTTTTTTGTCCTTTTTTATATTCTTGAAGAAAATCTTTTTCTATTTGTAAACGGATTTCTTTTGATTTCTTCTGTTCAATTACTCTACATGGTGATCCATAACACAATGACCATTCTGGTAAGTCTTTTGTAACTAATGATCCTGCTCCAATAGAACACCCGTCCCCTATTGTTACTCCTGGTAAAATAATTGATCCAGCTCCTATAAGAACATGCCGTCCAATTTTTGTATCTTTATTAATTAAACTTCTATATTTTTCACCAAATTTTCCTAGTCCAGTTAATCCATTTCCTTTATAATCATCAGTACTTGCTAGAACTATTCCATTATATGCGATGGTTGAAAAATCTCCAATTTGTAATAAACCACCAGATTCAAGAATACATCTAGCTGTAATATGACAAAAATTACCAATTTGAATTCCTTTTCCAGCTCCGTACATAAAAACAAAATCATCTACAACGGATTCTGTTCCTATCGATATGTTCTCTGGGTAAAGTATCTGTGCTAGAGAGTAGATAGTTGCATTCTCCCCTAAACTTTTAAACATCTCGCCTCCATAATTAAATAAAAAAGAAATAACTCCTAAAAGGAGTTAAAATATCTGGAGCTTTACTCTCTGGCGAAAGAGTATTGGGCACCTATCGCCGCGGCAATGCCGAGTGCACTAGCCCCAGATGATAATAATATTTCTATATTAAAAATTATTCTAATTCGTTGTATCTTTCCATAACCGTTTTTTCAATTGGATCCATGACAGCTTCTTTACCATCTAATAATCCAACTTTAACAGCTCTATTAATATTTTCAAATGTTAATCCGGATAACCAAGATATAATGTATGGGAGTTTTTTCTGACCAATTATTTCAACATGTTTATAGTCGGTTAATCGAGCAGGCATAGTCAAATCTTCACTATCTCTGAACATGTTACTAACAATTGTTTCAATATGTACTAAATCAATACCTGTGATCTTATCTTGAATCGTCATGACTAATGTTTCTGGGTTAGTAATGTATTTCGCGCCGCCCTCGAAGAGTC
The DNA here is from genome assembly GCA_964520685.1 of uncultured Nitrospiraceae bacterium. Lineage (GTDB taxonomy): Bacteria > Hydrogenedentota > Hydrogenedentia > Hydrogenedentales > SLHB01 > UBA2224. Next base: position 9,642 of record CAZFOG010000219.1, read on the forward strand.
GATCTACAGTTCTTTCATTAAATGTGTCATCATAATAATTCTGTTTAATCATCAATTCGCCTGACTCATAATTCATGGTAATTATATGACCATCAATTGATATATCCGCCGGTTTAAAACAATCTACCATAATTGCATATGGCAAAGTAATAAATCCAATATCTTCTGCAGTATCTCCATATTGAATATTAAGAACACCATTAACTTGATATTTATCACCGCAATCAATTAAAGTTATATCAGTATAATCTGAAGAATCAATAATTATTGAACATGGGATTTTAGCCGTAATAGAATCCTTTTCAACAATCAAAATGTCTTTAAAAGAATTAATATCTACTCCAGCTTTTTTAGCCATATCTATAAAATTAACTTCTTTTGTATCAATTGAAGATGATTTATGTCTCATTTTCATCATAGCATTGATTCCAACTGTGTTGATTGCTCCTGCTGCAAGTATTCCAACATTGTGGGTATTTAATGTTTTATATAAATTTCCGTAGCAAGTTGGGCATATACCATTTTCAGATTTGCAATATAATGGTGATCTTAATTTGATTTTTTTATCTAAAACTTGTTCTTGGTTTTCTATTTGTTTAATGTTACCGACTTGATTCACATAATTTCTTTGTAATACTAAATTAACAAGATCTTTTGTAATAAGCAATTCAAATGTTTTATTAGTTCCACAATCATTGAGTTCCCCATCAATCTGCAATCCTGCGTTGGCTTTGGTCATCTTGGTCGTCAAATATCCCGGATGTGCAGTTAATGCTGATCTCATATAAAAATTCTTTCGGGCTTCTGACCCAGCATGATAATAATCAATTTTTTCATATCCATCATTTAAACTATTCATGATGGGGCCTAAAAGATTTCCTTCAACATCAATAACATAACCTTTCGCTACTAATAAAGCTCCCCAATCTGATATTGGATTTCCTTTTGCTCCTGAAGATAAAATATTTTCAATGCGAAACCCAGAATCTTCAATATATTTGATTAATTCTTTTGTTAAAGTTTCTGCTTCTTTTTTAAACTCTACTGGAGAAAGTTTATTCGCTGTTTTTTGAAATTCATCTTTCTTTTTTATCCATTCTTTAGGAGGTATAAAAACA
>CAZFOG010000220.1:0-6510 GCA_964520685.1 uncultured Nitrospiraceae bacterium
TTCAGGCTGAATGGCTGCATCGCTGGGACGCGGCAGGCTGCCGCGTCTACGTTGAGGACATCCGGAAGCGTAGAAGAGGCTGCCAGCCTCTTCATTCCCGGGAACTCGGGTTGCGGGCGTAACGGAGGGCGGGTTTTCCAACCCGCCATTAATCAGCGCGCGGGCCGAAAGGGCCGCGCTTCCACTTTTGGATTGGACCGGAGCGCGGGCGTGTCCGCCCGCGGTGCTCTACTGGACGGGTTGGAAAACCCGTCCTCCGTTACCGGAGTCAATCATGGGCAAGATGCGCATGGCACGTCGACTGTCCTCCGTAGGCGGAAAGGCGTTATGGGGGAGGATTCCTGGCCTGCGGAAGCCGATTTTTCGAGGCAACGCGCCGTGTTGCGGTTTTCTTTGGCCAGCACATCGGTCTTTGTTTTATTCGGAATACGCGCCTTGGGGCTCTTGCGCAAAATTCATATTGACACGCACGGCCCGGCGTGCTAGATTCATAGCGACGACGGTGTGTCGACCTTGCGTCCGACCGCCCCCAGGCAAGTCGGCCGAGTCGGTTCCAGGCATTCGCCCCGCGCCTTCCTCGCGGGGAAAGGCGGAGCGGTCGTGCCCGCTGAGCAGGGCCGCGACGGCGCATGCAGGCTTCTTTGCACGCAGCCTGTACGTGTTTATGCGTGGACCACCGTGGCGAGGGATTTCGAGGATGCTGCAGCTATCCGAACGGCAACTGGCGATCCAGGAACGGGAGAATACGATTCTCGACGCTGCATGCAGGGTTTTGCTGAAACAGGGCTATTTCGGCTTGACCATGGAAGCGGTTGCGAAGGCGAGCGAGTGCCCGAAAGGCACGCTGTATCAGCGTTTTGGATGCAAGGAAGACCTACTGATCGCCTTGGCGCTGCGTTCATTTGACAGGCGCCTGGCCATGATGACCCGTGGCGCGCGTTATGAGGGACTTTCGCGGGAGCGGGTGCTGGCCCTAGGCGAAGCGGTTTCGCTGTTTACCCGTTTGTATCCCGACGATTCCCGAATCATGCATGCGGCGACGGGGCCGGTGCGTGAAAAGGCGACGCCCGAGCGCATGCGTCATCTCATGGAGATTGAGCAACGTATGATTGGGATTCTCCAAGGCATTCTGAAGGATGCGGAGGCCGAGGGGAATCTCGAATGCCGGTACGAGGGGATGGTCACCGAGATGATCTTCGGCATCTGGGCTCTGGTAGACGGCAGTTTCACGCTAATTGAATGCGATAGCCCGCGCGCCGCTCTCGGCATTCAGAATCCGTTCACGAACATGTTTCGCACCTTCAATACGCTTGCGGACGCCTACGGGTGGCGCCCGCTGTTTTCCGAACACAACTGGGAAGAGACGCTGGCCAGGGTGCGGCGGTCCGTCTTTCCGATGGAAGCCCAAGCGGTGTACGGCGAGGGGAATTGGCATGGCGACAAGAAGTAGCCGCTGAAAGCGGCTGCGTGTGGAAGCAGGGTTGCGTGCTACGTAGATACGGGAGAGGAGGATGGTTCGAGGCAAAGATTCCAGCATCGCGACACGAGATGACGCAGGTCTTATTGACGCATTTCACGCATTGGACGAGGAGTACAACAGAAATGAAACAGAAAGGCTTCACATTAATCGAGCTTCTGGTGGTCATCGCGATCATCGGTATTCTGGCGGCGATTCTGTTACCCGCACTGGCCCGGGCCCGCGAGGCCGCACGGCGCGCAAGCTGCGCGAATAATCTCAAGCAGATGGGACTGGTGTTCAAAATGTACGCCAACGAGAGCAAGGGCGAGAAATTTCCGCCCATGAAGCGCGTGCACACCAGCGGATGCGACGAGGAATGGTGGGAGCGGGACGCAGGCGACATGAACGCAAACCACCTGTTCCCTGATGGTCCGTCGTTCTTCCCGGAGTACCTGAGTGATGTGAATGTGCTGCAGTGCCCGTCGGACCCGGATTCACTCAACTACTTCGAGCGGTATTTCCGCACCGATCCGGTCGACCCCTGCCTGTTCTGGGACGTGTCGTACCAGTACACGGGATGGGGCATCATGGGCGATATGGTCGTAAACCCCGGGGTGGACATCAACAAGTATCCCGTCAATTTTGGCACGGACATCAGCCTTGATTTCCAGGCGCTTGTAAATAACGAGATGACGGTAACCGGCCCGGCCGCAGCGAACGCCGGCAATTGGGGGGCCGTGCACGATTCGGATCTCTCCAATGATGCCCTGACCATCTATCGCTTGCGCGAGGGCATCGAGCGGTTTTTCATTACCGACATTAACAACCCGGCGGCGTCGGCGACCGCGCAAAGCGAGCTGCCATTGATGTGGGACATCGCCGTGTGGCCCGCTGCGCCGGCAGATGGCCAGGCCTCGTTCAATCACATTCCGGGTGGCGGGAATGTGCTGTACCTGGATGGCCACGTTACGTTCGTTCGTTATCCGGGCGAGTTCCCGATCTGCTCCACGTGGATCGAGACACTCACGGTGCTGGCGGCGATGTTCACGCCGTAATGGAGCGTCAAACCGCGAGACTGGGCGCGGAGGTTCTCCGCGCCCAGTTTTCTTGTGCGCCCACCGGCCGTCACTCCTCCGCAAACCGTTTCCAGTGTTCCTCAATGCTTTCGGGGCTCGCGTCGCCAGCGTGGACGTAGAGCCGGTACCGCAGCACAAGCTTCCCGCCTTCAGGCAGCTCGTTGGGCCCATCGAGGGTGAAGCTGGCGCCCATCCATCCGTCGCCGCGCACGTGCCAGCCGGTGGGGTGATTGGGATTGGCCGGATGATCAAAAAAAGCGATGCCATTTTCCTCGGTGGCGGTGACGCGCCCCGTGTAGTCGACCCACCGCGCATGCTTCCAGAACAGGGCCTCTTCGCCAACCGCCCCGCCGGCATTGCGCAGCGTACCGCCGCCGTCGTTGACGCTCATGGTCTTGGCGACGCGGACGGCAAAGAACCCGAACGGCGATTTTCCGAAGACGACCGGTCCCGCCGCGGGCGTGATTTCGAGGGTGGTATCCAGATACCGCTCGCTGTTCTCGAGGGCGGTCAGGGCCGTGGTGCGGCGCTCGTTCAGAATGGCCTTGCCCCCGGCGTCATACCAGACGTTGCTCGCGGTGACCGAAGCGCGCACAGGCCCGTCTGTATAGGCCTCGATGCGGTCGTGAGCGATGCGCATGTCTGGGTTGAGTTCCCAGAAGTTGGTGCCGTTGACGTCTTGGTGACCGACCCATACCGAGAGATGGTGCCCATGGCCAACGGGGTCATGGGGATGGGTAAGCCGGGTAACACAGGTGCCAGACGGCCCGATGAGAGGGAATACGAACGGCTTCGGCAAGTCAGGTCCGTAGTGGTAGCGCGCCGCTTCGGCGCCGTCTATTTCGAGACTCACCTGGTGATGGGGAAGCGGCACGGCCTGTACGCGCGGAAACGGCGCGTGAGAAGCTGCCGCCGGGAAGACTACGACGGGCAGGACGCTGAGAAGCAGGTACATCATGACGGCATCCTTCCGTTGCGCAGGAAACACGTGACCTCCGAAGATAGCCGTGCCCGGCGGCCATTATCAAGCGGGGTGTGAATCCCAATCCCCGGGCAACGCCGGCTGAACTCCGAGGGAGGAGGAACAGCCGGCTGCGTTGCAGTCCCCGATTACTCCAGCCGGAAAGACTCGCCGGCCTTCTCCGGGTCAACTTGGCCCACCCGACTCGCGGGGTCAGGAAACGTGAGCACAGGTATCGAGAAGTTCGCGTACAGCGACGACCATGTCCCTCGCTTTGTAGGGCTTGGGGACGAAGCGGATGCGCTCGTCCTGTTGCATGGCGGGATCGACCGTGTCGGTGCCGTAGCCGCTCGATATGATGCACAAAAGATTCGGGTCGATTTCGCGCAAGCACTTGATGGCGGCGGCGCCTCCCATCCCGGGCATGAGCAGGTCCATCACGACCAGGGCAATGTCGTGGCCGTGCTCCTGGTAAATCTCGATGCTTTGCTCGCCCGTATCCGCCGATAACACGGTATGGCCTTCCGCCTCGAGCAAATCGCGCAGGAGGCTCTGCATAAAGACCTCGTCGTCGACGATAAGGATAGTTTCATGGCGGGACTCACTGGTACTCGGCGCCGCAGCCGTGCGTGCTGGCTCACGCCGGCCCGTATACAGGTTTCCGGCGGCGGGGAGATACACTTCGATGCGGGTACCTTCTCCCTCTTTCGATTCGACATGGAGCCCGCCGCCATGGGCCTCGACCACGCCATAGACCACGGAGAGACCGAGCCCATAGCCTTGTGAATTGGACTTGGTGGTGAAAAAGGGCTCGAAAATATGGCGAACCACGTCGGGGGGCATGCCGCAGCCGTTGTCCTCGATGGTTACCCACACGTAAGGCCCGATATGACCCAGGCTTAGTCGTTCGCGCGTGGCTTCGTCGACATCGATATTGGCCGTCGCGACGCGGATAAAGCCCTTCTCCTCGATGGCGTCACGCGCATTGATGAGCAGATTCATGAGCACCTGGTTGATCTGGCTGAGGTCGACTTTCGCGGTATCGAGGTCTTTCGCACGCTCGAACCGCAACTCGATATTGGGGTCGACAGCCAGGGAGAGCAGGCTGAGCGTTTCATCGATGACGGTGTTAAGATTCACCTCCTGAGACTCTGCCTTCTTCCCGCGGGCGAAGGCCAGTAATTGCTGGGTGAGTTCCGCGGCGCGCGAGGCGGCGCCCTCTATGGATTCGGCATAGCGGTGGAAGTCAGAGTCAGGTTCGGCGATCTCACGCATGAGCGAGGCGTACCCGAGAATACCGCCAAGCATGTTATTGAAATCGTGGGCAATACCGCCTGCCAGCCGGCCCAGGCTTTCCATTTTCTGCGACTCGACCAACCGGGCCTGCAATGCTTCGCGTTCAGTCACGTCAACAACAATGCAGACCGCTCCGTTGACAGCGCCCGCGTCATCGAACATGGGCGAGACCGCGATGTTGCAGACGCGCGCCGTGCCGTCGCGCCGGTGTATGGTCAGGTTCCGGAATTCCATGGGGCGTCCCCGCTCGAGCACATCCCTCGTCATCCGATCCACGAATTGCACCTGCGAATCGAGGATACGGTCGCACGCCTCGCGCAACGTCTGGAAGTCTTCCACTTTGATGCCCGTGATCTCTTCCAGGCGGGGATTGATCGCCAGCAGATCAAGACTCCGGTCGATGATGAACATGCCGACTTCGGCGTTGTGAAGGGCGCTTGCCAGCATGTCACGCGAGTGGATAAGCTTTCGCTCCGCCTCTTTTCGGGCCTCGATATCACGCACAATGATGCTGAATCCCAGAACCGCGCCGTCGTCCTGCGATACCATGGAAATCGAGGCGCTCGCGCAAAACTCGCGGCCGGATTTCGTGCGGGCAGTCAATTCGACATCGAGCAGAGGGCCGCCGCTCTCGAGGAGATGGCACGAGATCGAGGAAAGCCGCTCTCCCCCTTCGGCAAACAGGCTCACCAGGGGCACGCCAATGACTTCTTCCCGGGCGAATTCGAAAAGGGCGTGGGCACCCCGGTTCCAGGTGCGAATGAAGCCCTCGCGATCGCATCCGAACACGGCCTCGGCCGACATGTCGGCTACGCGGGTCAGAAAGAGGCTCTTGTCATGCAGTTCTTTGAGGCTCTGATGGTCTTCTTCGAGATGCCGGTGCAGCCGGGTGACTTCGTGTAACAGGGCCAGCATGGCCAGGAGGATGCAAATGTACCCCGCGTTTTCCGTGATGCGAGGGGCGAGGTCGCTCCCAAAACCTTCATCACCGACAATGGGCCAGTTATTGATGACGGGGATCTCAAAGGTGAAATCTATGAAACGTGAGAAAGCCAAGCATAGTGCGCCAGCGTACAGAAAGTACAATGCCACGGATTTGGGGGTGAGTCTGCGAGCAGCGAGGCATGCCCCGAGCACCAGGAGACCGGTCCCGACAAACTCGAAGAGATCGCCCCACAACTCGTTACCGAGAAAATAGTTCGGGTAGTACGAGGCGCTGAAAACCAGCACCCCGGCTGCCAAAATGGTGCAGATGCCCCACCAACCCTTCATCCCAATCCTCCACGGAAAAGGAGTCCCCCCTTAGACTCGCCCAATCGAACCACTCCTACTAAGTATAAACCGAAGGCATCCTCTGTGCCAAATCAATCTGCGTATACTGAGGACGCTGTAAAACGTTGCCCGTGGCAGAACAGCGGTCATCGCACGAACGGCCTGGTACAACGGACAGCTGTTCGAGCAAGACACTTCGCTCGCAGGCAGCGCTTCTGCTACCGTAATGTGGAAGCTGCGGGATCGCAAATGATCCCGATGAAACCGGAGGCGGCTGCCATGACTGCCGTGTGTGCTGCTGTAATGACGCGTCTTGTGAGTGTGCTGGTGGTGTGTGCGCTGACAGCCGGGTTGTTCGCCGCCGCGCATGCCGAACAACCTGCGCCTGCGGAACTATTCGCAAAGGAAAACCTGGTGGCCTGGTGCGTGGTGCCGTTCGATGCACA
>CAZFOG010000220.1:6610-10745 GCA_964520685.1 uncultured Nitrospiraceae bacterium
CTGGATGCGGCGAAGCGGACGCAGGCGCTGGGCTGCACGCTCGGGTTGTACAACCATGGCGGCTGGGGCGGCGAGCCCGCCAATATGGTCGAAGTCTGCTCGTGGCTGCGGACCGAAACCGGCGGCAATCACATTGGCATCGTCTACAATCTTCACCACGGCCACGGGCACATCGACGATTTCGCGGCCTGTCTCGATGCGATGAAGCCCTACTTGCTTTGCCTCAACTTGAACGGGATGAACACCGGCGCAGAACCCAAAATCCTGCCCCTCGGCCGCGGCGAGCACGACGCCAGGCTGCTCCGCATCATCGCCGACAGCGGTTACGCGGGTCCCATCGGCATCCTTGATCATCGTCCGGAAATCGACGCCGAGGCCAGTCTTCGCGAAAACCTCGAGGGTCTCGCGAAAGCCGTCAGGCAACTCTGCCCAGGTGACGGGAACTAACGTTATGCGCAGAATCGCCGCCGCACGCATCTTCTTGCCAGTCTGCTGTATTCTTTCCGCCCTCACGCCCGCGGTGCAGGCTCAACCCCTCGACAACCGCGGCAGCACCGGGCTCGAAGGGCCGGAGTTTCACCGGCCCGCTCTCGGACAGCGTGTCGAACGCCCGTCGCTACCCGAATTTCCATACGCGCCCGGTTACCATTCGGGCATCACGCACTACCTGCGCGGCAACGGAATCTTCTGGTCGGTGATCTCAGAGCGGACGCACCCGAACAAGCGCGACACCGAGGGAGATATCGTGCAGTGTCCCGACGGGTCGCTCCTGCTTGCCTGGAGTGACTTCTACACCGAGGGTTGGCACGACGACGCCCCTTGCCGGATTTCCGCACGGCGCTCGACCGACCTCGGACGAACCTGGGGGCCCATCGAAACACTTCAGGAGACCATCGGCGAAAACGTCATGTCGGTGAGCCTGTTGCGGACATCCAAAGGGACCATCCTGATGACGTTTTACTGTAAGAACGGCCCCGACGGCTCGCTGCATTACGTCCGGCGCTCGACGGACGATGGAAAGACGTTCGGGCCGCTCATCGCGGCGAACGCGGGGCATCCGCAACGGGTCGCCAACAACGATCGGCTACTCGAACTACGCGACCCGAAAGGCGCGGGCGATCGCGGGCGGATCGTTCTTACCTGCCGCGATTATCCCGGCCGCTTGGGTGTCATGGTTTACTCGGACGACGACGGTTTGACCTGGCAGGCGGGCGGCACCGTGGCGGCCATGCCCGAATGGGGCTCACAGAACTTCAATGAACCGGGCATTGTCGAACTGGACGACGGCCGCCTCTGGATGTACGGCCGCACGACCATGGGCTTCCATGCGCAGGCTTGGTCCAGTGACCGGGGCATGACCTGGTCCAACCCCGAACCCATGGCGCTTCGAGGGCCCTGCTCGCCGTTGACGGGCGAACGGATCCCCAACACGCCCTATACCGAGAAGATGGGATGGGCCGGAGATATCCTGTTCACGTTCCCCAACCACGATTTCGAGGAGTACCCGCGCCAATACCGCTATACGGCGCGCACGCCCCTCGATGCGGCAATCTCGACCGACGTAGCAGCTACCTGGACCCGCGTGCGCACCATCGAAGAAGACCCCGCCAACCAGTACGGCTACACCAGCTTGACCTTCATTGAGGACGATGCTGCCGGCATGCGGGTGCTGCTGACGACCCACGTCGAGCCGATCCCCGGCGCCGAGCACCGCCCTCACGACCTCAAGTTCTTGTCTATCCCCCTCGAATGGTTCTACGAGACGGTTGATAACCCTTTGCGCGGCATTGACTTCGCCGATGAGCAGCGCCACGTCGAATGGTGAAAGAGAGCCCCTCCGGTTGCTTCGGATTCTTCCCGAGGCCTCCCCGGAGGGGCTGATCAATTCGTGCGTTGAGTGCTTCCGCCTTACGGAATGCTGCCATTGCGGACCTTCACCCCGATCGCGGAACAGGGATTACAGGAGCACGGGGGCTACGGCCATGAAATTCGCCCAGGTCGCACAAATGGGCCACTCGCCCGGGTAGCGGAGGAATTCGACGTGGCCGTCCAGATACAGCACGTTTCCGCCGCCGGGCAGATGGTTAAATGCAGGCGCGCCCATGAAGGCGATCTCAGCATTCGCCTCGTCGTTCATAATGGCGATTTCACTTTGGGCCATACTGCTTGCGGCGGGGTTGTTGATATCGGTGATGAAAAACCGTTCGATACCCTCCCGCAAACGGTACATGGTCTGTCCGTCGTCGAGTTCAATATCTTTGGTAAAGACGCTGAAGTCGCCCGTATCTGCACAGGCCGTTGTGGCAGCCGTGATCGCGGTCACTATCGGCCCGAGAAACGAGGGGTTCAGAAGGCCCGTTACATCCTCCAGGCTATTCACATCCGCGGGATCGGCAAGATAGTGTCTCGGGAGGACCGCCCATGGCCAGTATAGATACGAGACGGGATGAATTCGGCAAACCAGAATGTTCCCGGCGTCATCCGTCCAGCTATCGGGAATCCCGCTGACCTCGGCATCCGACGGACATATCAGCACGTTCACGTCCGTCAGGTATTCAGGGTATACCGAAGGGCCATCGGGAGACCAGATTTCCTGAAACGGCACGTTGGTATCACACGCGCTCCCGTGGCATTGTTTTCCGGGCGGATAGAGTTCCCCTTTGGACTCGTTGGAATACATCTTGAAGACGATGCCCATTTGCTTGAGGTTGTTGGCGCAGCTCGCGCGCCGCGCCGCCTCACGCGCACGTGCCAGTGCAGGAAGCAGAATCGCCGCCAGAATGCCGATGATGGCGATGACAACAAGCAGTTCGATCAGTGTGAAACCATGTTTTCGCATTCTTTAATCCCCCTTCGGTGAAAGGCCATACGTGCCCTTCATCGTGCTGGTACTGCTCTGAAGTTTTCACACAAAGGACTTCTGCAGACCGTGACCTCCTTTCTCCGCCGCCGTAACCCGCACGCGGACACGCTTCACTTCGCCAGATTCGCCCATATTTGCAGCTACAGAATTCGGACCCCGCGCGAGGCGCACCAATTGTCCGCCGATGGAGCCGTCCGGCCATGCGGTGCTATGCTTTTTCGCTCCATATTCAAGCATATGCCCTCATGCGCGATCTGTCAAATGTCAGATTCTGGGTGCCAGATTCTGGGCCGAAAGGACGGTTGCGCGTTGGGCCGCGTGCAGGGCAGAGCGGCATCGAGGCACGAAGAAGGGCCCCTCCGGCTGTTTCGGGCCTTTCCCGAGGTCTTGCCGGAGGGGCTGAAGAATGCGGAGTGCGTTGTTCGGGCCTACTGCACGTTGCCGCTCAGGACCTGCACCATGCCTTTCGAGATGGGGCTCTCTCCCCCGTAACGCAGGAATCTTACATGGCCGTCCATATACAGGACATTGCAGCCGCCGGGTATGTGGTTCATCGCTTCAGCACGCGCGGCGGACACGTCGTCCCACATGATCCAGAGTTCACTTTGAGCCAAGGAGCCTGCAGCCGGATTGTTAATGTCGGTGATGAAAAACCGCTCGATTCCCTCGCGGAGCCGGTAGACGCACCCGAAGTCCTGGTCAAATCTGGGTGCATCCGTGGCTTCAACTTTAGGCTGTTTCATGATGAACTCGAAGAAAGCCAGCTTATCCTCGTCGCTCAAGTCCAGATCCAAGACACCGACGATTTCAAGGGTCGGCCCCACAGACGGGTCGGCGAAGACAAGCGTATCACTCAATGCCCAACCCCAATAGTTGTATGACATGGCGTCGATCTTGCACGGCTGTACAATCCCCGTCGAAGGATCGCTGTTCTGGTACCAATTGCTCAGGTTGTCGGTATTTGCGTCCGACGGACACAGAAGCACGTTGATGTCCGTCAAGTATTCAGGATAGAGCTGGTTGGCCTGGAAGGAAGTGTCGATCGTATAATCCGGTGTTCCCTCAATAAAATTGTCGCAATTGGCGCTTTGGTAGGTGTGCATTTGGGGAAACTTCTCGCCTTTGGATTCGTTGGCATACATCTTGAAGATGATGCCCATTTGCTTGAGGTTGTTGGCGCAGCTTGCGCGGCGGGCGGCTTCGCGCGCCCGTGCCAATGCAGGAAGCAGAATCGCCGCCAGAATGCCGATGATGGCGATGACAACAAGCAGT
>CAZFOG010000221.1:0-10743 GCA_964520685.1 uncultured Nitrospiraceae bacterium
AGCCTTTCGCCGAGGAACGCCTGCTCGCGGACTTCCTGGATGAGCACCCGTGGGAAGTCGGGTATTGCGCCATGGAATTGGGCACGGGTAAGACTGCCGAGCGGTTTGCGGACCGGCCGGTGTGCCTGGCAAGCATTGTGAAGGTTTTCTGCCTGACGGAACTGTACCGGCAGCAGCATGAGGCGGGATTGGACCCCGGCCATGTGATTGAGGTGCCCAAACACGGTGCGATAACCTTGGAGGCCGCGGCCGATCTGATGATTGGACAGAGCGACAACGACGCCACGCAGGCCCTCGCCGAATTCCTGGGCCGCGAGAACGTAAACCGCGTGCCGTCGCTGCTCGGCATCGACGCGATGAGCGCCGATATTCTCTCGGAGGAAGGGACTATTCACCAGACCCTGGACAAGAGAATCTTCGGCGAACGCGTGGCGCCGGCTGGCCTCCCCCAGCATGGGACGGCGCGGGGTATAGCGCGTTACTTCGAGCTGCTGTTCAGGGGCGAGATCATATCACCGGCTGTCAATGAAGACCTCGTCGGTTTCTTCTTAAAACATCCGAAGCCGTTTTCCCTGCACTACGCAGGCCAGTTCGATTTTGCCGGGAAGGGCGGCAATATTCTCTGGACGCGCCCGCCCAAACACTACGCGATGATGGGTTGGGGCCTGTTCGTGACTAATTCGTCCGGCGAGCGTATTGTGTTGTGCGTGTGGGGCGAGTGGTTTCCCGAGGCCATGCCGCCCGAGCAGCAGTCCGAATTCCTGAAATTCGTGACGGATAGCCTGATCACGATAGTGAAGGGTTGATCGCGATTTGGATTCCCTGCGGGAAGGCGCGATGCAGGCAACGGTCCCCACGGCCGCAGCAGTACTCGATGGAAATGGCGCAGGCGGCATTGTGCCGACGCGCCGTTAGTCATTTCGTTTGACAATAGGAAAAGACCATGAAAGGATGCCGGCCATGAACAGGTATTTTGCCGCGGTGATCCTTGGAGTCGCTGTATCGCTTGCGGGGTGCGCAAAAGATGGTAACCAAGTGATAGACCTTCCCGCATTTCGTCCGCCAAGTGACGGCGGCGCTGAGGCATCCTTCCGTGAGCGGCTGGGCGAGATGTCAATGACGGTTTTTCCCCCGGTCGTACAGACGTTTGCCGGGACCGCGTACCACCGGGAATCGCGTCCGAAGATCGCCGGTTTCTTTACCACTCAAGGACTGGCAACCGTGACCGAGAGCGACGAAGAAGTCGACCTCAGCAAAACCACGCCCAGAACACAGCATGAGCGTTTCACGCAAAACATGGCGGCATTCTCCGAGTATCTCAAAGCCAGCCCGGTTACGACGGATTATGCTCTGCTGCTCGAATTTCTCGTGACGCCAACACGGTCGGGAGGAGAAGCCGTGGGCGGAATCCAGTGCTATCTGCTCGATGCAAAAGGCAACAACGCCTTTTCGTTCCTCATGAACTCCCATCATCGTTTGTTCAACGAGGCGGAATTGAAGACACAATCGGCATCGGACGAAGTGCGCGCGGAGCTGATTGGCCGGAGCACCGAAACCGTGCTCGAAGCGCTTCGACGCCAATTGCCGCAGGAAACGCAAGACCGGGGAGCCATCGGGACACTATGACGGAACCGGGTATACGGATGATCGACAGTGTCGCTCCTCCAGAGGATGCGGCGATTCAGCAGTGGGTCGGCAAGTCAGCTCACCAGTACTGGAAGCGCGTGGCAGTCCTGATCGAGCAGGCCTATCCCGGTGTGTTCGATCCCGAGTGGCTCTTTGGCGGCAAGAAGCATGGCTGGTCGCTTCGATATAAGAAGAACAAGTCATTCTGCACGTTTATCCCGGAGAAGAACCGCTTTGCGCTGCTTATTGTGTTTGGCGCCGAAGAGCGCGCGAAGGTGGAGGCCCTAAAGCCCGGTTTGTCCCCGCGTACGCAGAGGGCGTATGACGAGGCCACTACATACCACGATGGCAAATGGCTGTTGCTCATAATCGACGAAGACAGGGCAGTTGACGATGCCATGCGGCTTCTGTCGGCAAAGCGAAGGCCGAAGCATGACGATGCTTTGTAATCCAGGCGACAGGAGAGAATCACGGGTGAAGAAACGTCTCTGTCTCTTTGCAGTGGGCATAATCGTGGTTGCTTGTCATCCTGTCCTTGCGGCGGAAGAGCAGCGCGGCCTTCCGGAAAACGCGATTGCGTCCATCAATGTGCGGCGCTGTCCCCGGAATCCGTTGCTCACCTTTGGTTCTTCGCCCTCGCTGGGGAAGAACATCAACGGTCCTTCGGTTATCCGCGTTCCCGACTGGATCGATTCCCCTCTGGGCAAATACTACATGTATTTTGGGCACCACCAGGGAGAATCCATCCGGTTGGCCTATGCGGATGCGTTGCAGGGGCCCTGGAGAATCTATGAGCCGGGCACGCTGCAGCTTGCCGATGCGAAAGCATTCAAAGGCCACATCGCTTCACCTGATGTGCATGTGGAGGAAGAGCGGCGGGAAATCCGCATGTACTTCCATGGGCCCGCGAAGGACCGGCAGGGGCAGTGGACCGGGGTCGCCGTGTCAAAAGACGGGCTGCACTTTAAAGCTTCGGAAGAATACCTCGGCAAGTTTTACTTCCGGGTTTTCGAATGGCAGGGATTCTATTACGCCATCGCGAAGGATTGGAACAGCGGATGGGGCGAATTGTGCCGCTCGAAGGACGGGCTGACTGAATTCGAGTCCCGGGGTGCGTTTATCCGCATGATGCGGCATTGCGCCGTACTGCTCGATGGCCGCCAACTGATCGTGTTCTACACACGGAAAGGCGATGCGCCCGAGCGGATTGTCGCGGCCACGGTCCTCCTCACGGACGATTGGCGGGACTGGCGGGAATCCGAGCCCATCGACGTTATCGCGCCGGAAATGGAGTATGAGGGGATTGCCTATGAGAACAAACCGTCGGAATACGGCAGCGCCATCGAAGTGCGGCAACTGCGCGACCCCTGCGTGTTTCAGGAGGGTGGGCGGACGTATTTGTTCTATTCCATCGCCGGGGAAATGGGCATCGCCATGGCGGAAATCGAGTATAAACTCAAGCCGGATGCCCGGTAGCATTTTTTGCGCACAGATGGCCTTTCGCTTCCACTGCGCCGCGCCGAGCGGTGCGGCAGTTCAGTGCATCACACCATGCGGTGTGGACATCGTTCTCGCTTACCACTCCCGAATCCGATCCATGCCGTAAAAAACGTGGCGCATTTCTCACCAATTGAGGGCTGGGAAATATCCGGGCTATGCGCACGCAAAGGACACTCCCTGTGGTATAGTTTTCGAAGAGTAACGTCGAGGTATCGTTCTGGAGAATTCGCGATGAAATACAAAATCGCCCTTCACGAAACAGAAGAGGGCTTCAGTGTGTCCGTTCCGGGGCTTCCAGGGTGCTGGTCCCAGGGCGCATCGGAGCAGGAAGCCCTCGAGAACATCCAGGATGCCATCAAAGAGTACCTCTCCGCCCGCGATGAACTGCTTGAAGGAACCATCGTGCGGGAAGTAGAGGTGGCTCCCTGAGCCATGCCGAAGATTCCCGGCATTCACCACAAGGATGCAGTACGAGCACTGCAAAAAGCGGGGTTTCGTGTCCTTCGGCAGAGCAAACACATTGTGATGATCGATGGCCTGCGGATTCTCACCATACCGCGGAGTAATCCCATAAACGCGCATACAATGGGCGGAATCGTGCGCGATGCCGGGCTATCGGCGGAGCAGTTCCGGGCCCTGCTATGAATCGCCGGCGCCGCAATCATGAGCAAGATGCTCATCCCACATCAAAGGCCGCCACACGATGGTTTCGCAGCCCTTTCTGCTAATGTGGTATTGTTCTTCTGGCAAGAAAAGGCCATGGAGAGTAGCAATGACAGACGATCTTGCCAAGCGAGTGAGACTGGCTGCCAAAATGCTCACTTCAGCCGGAGCCCGCGAGGTCTTTATCTTTGGCTCGGCGGCCACCGGTTCGATGCGCGCAGAGTCAGATGTTGATCTGGCAGTAACGGGTCTGCCCCCGGACAAGTTTTTTGAAGCCATGGGAAAGGCAGGCGATGTGCTTGGTTGTCCTCTGAACTTGGTGGACCTGGACGAAGACAATCCGTTCACTCGATATCTGAAAGAAGAAGGCGAACTCGTCCGTGTCGGCTAACCTCCTAAGACAGATCGAAGTCGAATTGACTCAGCTTTGAGGAGTGATGAGTCTTGGCTGTGGCTGGGTCTCCTGACCCTGCCACTCCGACGACCACGTGGCCCCACGTGGTCTCCATATCCACTCCCAATCCTGTCCATCCTGTAAATCCTGTCAAAAACTCTTTCGCTCTCTTGGACCCCGCCCCGCGCGGTGGTATGCTCTGCCTTCCAGGAGGTTCCACTACGGGGAGGACATTCGCATGACGGCCCTGGTTGCTCTGATGACGCTGTGCGCAGCAACGGAAGCATCGGCCCACCCGCCGTTTCCGGAACACGGTCTGGATTTCAACACCCCTGCCATGACATGGGACGAGGCCCTGCCCCTGGGCAACGGTATCATGGGCGCGCTGGTCTGGGGAGACGGCGCGCCATTGAACATCTCCCTGGACCGTACTGATCTGTGGGACCTGCGGCCCGTGCCCGAGTTTCAGTCGGAGGATTATTCGTATGCCGCCATGCGCGAGTGGGAAAAGGCGGGCCGCTATGAAGACCTCGCCAATATGTACGAAAAACCCTACCACCGTCCCGCGCCCACCAAGATCCCGGCGGGACGCTTGACGCTGTCCCTCGGGGAAGGGGCGGCGTTCAACAACACCAGCCTTGACCTCGCCACGGCAACCGGAAGCACGGCGTTTGCGGACGGAACAGTTGTTGAGGCCTGGGTCCATGCCGACAAACCGCTTGGCGTGCTGGAAATTGCATCGGAATCCCTGATTACACCGGTCTTGAATGCGCCGGCGTTCGGCGGCAAAGAGGATGCCGAGACAGAAGTTGGCATCGTGGCCGGGGAACTCGCCCAACTCGGCTACGACCCGCCCAGGGAAACATCGGGCGAGGAATTTGCGGCCTACGAGCAGGAAGGCTGGGGCGGATTCCGCTTCGCCGTGTACGTGGGGTGGCGTCGCGACGACGCATCCGGCAAAACCACGGCCATCTGGTCCGTCGCATCGAGTTTTGAGGGTGCCGAACCCATGGCCCTTGCGAAAGCGCGGGTCGAGGCAGCCCTTGACGGTGATTTTGATGCTCTGCGGCAGGAACATCTCGACTGGTGGAAGGCCTTCTGGGACCGCACGTGGCTCCGCGTTCCGAACGCCCGCATCGAGCGCCAATGGTATCTCGACAGGTACAAACTGGGCGCGGCGGCGCGTCCCGATGCGCCGCCGGTGAGCCTCCAGGGGCCCTGGACCGCCGACGACGGCAAACTCCCCCCGTGGAAGGGCGATTACCACCACGATCTCAACACCCAGATGAGCTACTGGCCCTGCTACAGCGGTAATTGGCTGGAAGGCGGGCAGGGTTTCGTGGATTGGCTGTGGGAACATCGCGAAAACTGCCGCGCCTGGACCCGCAAGTTCTTCGCCATGCCGGGGTTGGCGGTGCCCATGACGACCGACCTTCACTGTAACCAGATCGGCGGCTGGCGCCAATATACCCACTCGGCGATGATGGGCGCGTGGCTGGCGCAGCATTTCTACTGGCACTGGAAATTCAGCGCCGATGAGGATTTCCTTCGGGACCGGGCATATCCGTACGCGCGCGAATGCGCGGTGTTTATCGAAGCCGTCACCAACGAGCGCGACGCAAACGGATTGCGCACGTTGCCCCTGAGTTCATCACCCGAGTTCTACGACAACCGGCCCGAGGCGTGGTTCCCGACGATTACCAATCATGATTTGTCGTTGTGCCGGTGGTTACTTACTGCTACAGCGGAAATGGCCGGCCTGCTGGGCGAAAACGAAGACGCCGCCCACTGGCGCGAAGTGCTCTCCGAATTTCCCGAGCTGTTCCGCGGCGAGAACGGCGAACTGCTCCTCGCCGAAAACCACCCCCTGCCTTTCTCCCACCGGCATCAATCCCATCTGATGGCGATCTACCCTCTCGGGATCGTGGACTGGGCGAATGGCGAAGAAGACCAGCGCACCATGCTGGCTTCGCTCGAAGAACTCGATACATTCGGTCCCGGCGGCTGGGTAGGGTTCGGCTACACCTGGCTGGCGAGCCTTGCCGCGCGCGCCCGTGATGGTGAACGCGCCGCGAAAGCCCTCGACATTTTTGCGGAGGCCTTTGTCCTGCGCAGCAGCTTCAACGCCAACGGCGACCAGACCGGCAAAGGCTACAGCAACTTCACCTACCGGCCCTTTACCCTTGAAACCAACTTCTCGAGCGCCTCGGCACTGCAAGAAATGCTGCTGCAGAGCCACACAGGGGTCATCCACGTGTTCCCCGCTGTCCCAGCCGGTTGGACCGATGTGGCGTTCCACGATTTGCGGGCACAGGGGGCATTCCTGGTGTCCGCGGAGAAACGCGGAGGTAATGTCGTATCGGTGAAGATACACGCCGGGCGCGGGGGCACGGCCTGCGTCCGCCTTCCCGGTTCGGACGTCGTCAAATCGTTTGAAGTCGCCCCGGGAACGGCGCTTGAGGTGGTGGATGCCGGTTAAGTCGCGTGCTGTAAAATGCTTGCGCAGAATGGTCTGCCGGAGTTCGGGGTAAATTGTGACGCATATGCACGAATTCCGAATTAAGCGCGACGTTTCGGGTGTTTATTTTCCGGTAGGCTGCCGTGAACGCGTGCGGCCCGAGTTGGCCGCTGAAATATGATGAACTCAGGCCCCGTATCCGGGAGTATTCGTCGTCTTGTAATCCGGGATATTGGTGTGGCAAGATTGCACGGATTATTGTGTCGCAAAGCCTGATTCCAGCCGAATGCCGTCGACGTGCGGTTCGTATGCCTTCCGCATTCGTGACTCACTTCACGACAACGTCCTGGCGCAGGCATGACTCAAGAGGGATGGTCGAGCACATGGCGGTACACAGGATCAAGAAGGGTCTGAACCTTCCCATAGTCGGCGAGCCGCGCCAGGAAATCGAGGCCGCTCCCCAGCCGGGCCACGTGGCCATCGTCGCCGCCGACTATCCGGGCATGCGCCCCACGATGTATGTGCAGGAGGGCGACACCGTCAAGCGCGGGCAACTGCTTTTCGAAGACAAGAAGACGCCCGGCGTGCGCTACACGGCTCCCGGAGCCGGCAAGGTCATCGCCATCAACCGTGGTGAGCGCCGCGCCCTCCAGACCGTCGTTGTCGAGTTGAATGAACCCGAGCGGCGCGGCACGATGACCGATGACGATTTTGCCGTCTTCGAGGCGTTCCAGAACAAGGAGCCGGCTACCCTGAAACGCCAGGAACTGGTGGACCTCCTTGTCGAATCGGGCTTGTGGACGGCATTGCGGACGCGGCCGTTTGGCAAGGTTCCCGCTATCGACACCACGCCCCATTCGGTTTTCGTGACGGCCATTGATACCCATCCCCTGGCGCCGCCGGTCGAGAAAGTTCTGGAAGGAAACGAGCGCGATTTCGAGGCAGGGCTTCTGGTCGTGGCACGGCTGACCGAAGGCACGACGTATTTATGCAAAGCGCCTGGCGCGAAGATTCCGGGCTCGGCAAACGCCGGCGTCACGGTCGAAGAATTTGAGGGGCCTCATCCCGCTGGTCTGCCCGGACTCCACATCCATCTATTGGACCCGGTTCACCGCGAAAAGGCCGTGTGGTACATCGATTATCAGAGTGTGGTATCCATCGGGCGGCTGTTCACGACGGGGAAACTCGACGTCGAGCGCGTGATCTCCCTGGCAGGCCCGATGGTCAAGAACCCGCGCCTGTTGCGGACGCGCGCCGGGGCATCGACGGATGCCCTGGTTTCGGGCGAATTGCTCGAGGGCGAGGCGCGGGTAATCTCGGGCTCGGTGCTTTCAGGCCGCCAGGCCCAAGGCCGGGTGCACGGCTATCTCGGGTTGCGGCATCACCAAATCAGCGTATTGGAAGAGGGCCGGCAGCGCCCATTCCTCGGATGGATGATGCCCGGCGCCGATACCTTCTCGGTGCTTAACCTGTTCATTTCGAAGTTGTTCCCAAACAAGCGCTTTGCGTTTACCACCAACACGCACGGCGCCGAACGCGCGATGGTGCCCATGGGAACCTATGAGCGTGTGATGCCCATGGACATCCAGCCCACCTATCTCCTGCGAGCGCTCATCGTGCACGACATCGAAGAGGCCGAGAAACTCGGCTGCCTCGAACTCGATGAAGAAGATCTCGCGTTGTGCACGTTTGTGTGCCCCTCGAAATACGAATATGGCCCCATTCTTCGCGAGAATCTGGACATGATTGAGAAGGAAGGGTAATGAGAGCCTTACGGAAACTCCTGGATAAACAGGCAAAGCACTTCGAGAAGGGCGGCAGATTCGAAGCGCTGTATCCCTTGTGGGAAGCCAACGATACCTTCCTGTTTTCTCTTGGTAAAGTCACCCGCAACGCCTCGCACGTTCGCGACGGCGCCGATCTCAAGCGCATCATGATCACGGTCGTAGTTGCGCTTTTGCCCTGCATGTTTATGGCCATGTACAACACGGGGTACCAGGCCCAGCTTGCCGTGCAGCACGGCGCGGCCATGTGGGACGGGTGGCAGACCACCGTGTTTACCGCGCTTGGTTTTGACCTTGCCGGCGGCGGGTTTTTCGCATGCGTGCTCTACGGCGCCCTGTTCTACATCCCCGTCTACATCGTCACGCTCGCGGCGGGCGGCACTGCCGAGGTAGTTTTCTGCATTGTACGCAAGCACGAGGTCAACGAAGGGTTTCTGGTCACCAGCGCGCTGTTTCCATTGATCCTGCCTGCGACAATCCCGTTGTGGCAGGTCGCGGTGGGCATTCTCTTCGGCGTGGTGATTGGCAAGGAAGTGTTCGGCGGAGTGGGTATGAACATTTTCAACCCGGCCTTGACGGCCCGCGCCTTCCTCTATTTCGCGTATCCCGCCCAGATCTCGGGCGATAACGTATGGATTGCCGCGCAAACCGGCACCGACGGGTACAGCGGCGCGACGTGGCTGTCCGTCATGAAAGAATCCGGCATGGAAGGTCTCCGCTCGGGCATTAGTGACGTGCGCGGCGGGGTGACCTGGTGGGAATCGTTTATTGGCCTTGAGCCGGGTTCGATGGGCGAGACCTCGGCCCTGTTTTGCCTGTTTGGCGCGGCGATACTCATCCTGGCCGGCGTGGGTTCCTGGCGCATCATGCTGGGGGGCCTTGCAGGAACGGCAGCGACCGTGCTGCTCTTCAACTCCTTCGCACACGATCCGGCGTCCGTATATGCGGTGCCGGTTCACTGGCACTGGGTTCTCGGCGGGTTTGCCTTCGCCATCGTATTCATGGCCACGGACCCGGTTTCGGCGCCCTTTACCGATACCGGCCGCTTCCTATACGGGTTCCTCATAGGCACCCTGGGCATCCTGATACGCGAAGTGAACCCGGCCTACGCGGGCAGTTGGATGCTGGCCATACTGTTCATGAATATTTTCTCCTCGACCATCGATCACTACGTGGTGCGAGCGAATATCAAGAGGAGGTTGGCACGGAATGCAGCGTAGCGGATCACTGTATACCCTTGGTTTCGCCGCCGCCGTGTGCGTGGTGTGCGCGGTGCTGGTGTCTTCCTCCGCCTATTTTCTTCAACAGCCGCAGGAACGCAACAAGGTCCTGGACCGGCAGAGGCAGGTCTTGAGCGTGGCTGGGCTCCTGCGCAGCGAGGAGGCGCTTTCCGCGAGTGAAGTTCAGCGGCGGTTCGATGAAGCCATCGAGAAGCGGTTTGTGAACCTGGACACGGGCGAGGCGCTGACCGACGACGAATTCCAGAGCCAGACAGGTCTTGACCCGCGGACGTACGATTCCCGCGAGGCGCAGAGTAATCCTGCCCTCAGCATGGCGGCGCCGGCCGGCAATAAAGCACGCGTCACGCGAATCCCCACGTATGCGATTGTGTACTACGTGCTCGAGGGCGGCCAGCCCGTGAAGCTTGTGTTGCCCATTGTTGGCAAGGGGCTGTGGTCGACCATGTACGGGTATCTGGCCCTCGACAAGGACACGCGCACGGTGCGCGGGATCACCTTCTACGAACATGGCGAAACCCCCGGCCTGGGCGGCGAGGTCGACAATCCGAAATGGAAGGCCCAGTGGGACGGCCGCAAGGCCTATGACGACGAGTGGAATCCCGAGATCAAGGTCATTAAGGGACAGGCCGGTCCCGCCGCGGAAAACCCCTACGAAGTCGATGGTTTGTCCGGGGCAACGCTGACAAGCCGCGGCGTCGGCAATCTGGTGCAGTTTTGGCTGAGTGAAGACGGCTTCAAACCGTTCCTGGAGCAATTCCGCAACCTTGGGAGCGCAGCCTGATGGGCATAGGACTCGATAAAGCGGAACGCAAGATACTGCTCGATCCGCTCTTCAACAACAATCCGATCGCGCTGCAGGTGCTCGGCATCTGTTCGGCGCTGGCGGTCACGACGAAGCTGGACACGGCCATCACCATGTGTGTCGCGTTAACCTTCGTGACAGCCTTCGCCAACCTCTCGGTGAGCGCCATTCGCAATACCATTCCCCACAGCATCCGTATGATCGTCCAGATGACGATTATTGCGTCCCTGGTCATCATCGTGGACCAGTTTCTTCGGGCCTATATGTTCGACATC
>CAZFOG010000222.1:0-10647 GCA_964520685.1 uncultured Nitrospiraceae bacterium
CGCCGAGTATTCGGTCCGGCGGCAATGCAGGCTGGCAGGCGTTCCGCGCTCGGGCATTTACTACGTCCCCGCTTCGGAATCGGAAGAAAACCTTCTTCTGATGCGGCTCATCGACGAGCAGTACATGGGGCATCCGGAATTCGGGTATCCCCGGATGACCGATTGGCTCAACGAACGGGGTTATAAAGTAAACCACAAGCGGGTAGCGCGGTTGATGCGACGCATGGGACTTCAGGCGATCACGCCGGGGCCGCATACAAGCAAACCGTCACCAGGACACAAGATCTACCCGTATTTGCTGCGTGATCTGGAGATCGAGCGGGTGAATCAGGTTTGGAGCACGGACATCACGTATATCCCGATGCGGCACGGATTCCTGTACCTTACGGCTGTCATGGAGTGGTACAGCCGCTACATATTGGCCTGGGAGCTTTCGAACACCCTTGAGAGCCTGTTCTGCGTAGCTGCCCTGAAGCGGGCGCTTATGCAGGGCACGCCCGAGATCTTCAATACCGACCAAGGCGCACAGTTCACGTCGGAGATTTTTACGGGCGTGCTGCTCGACAAAGACATCGCCATCAGCATGGACGGCCGGGGCCGGGCGTTGGACAACGTATTCATTGAGCATCTCTGGTGGTCCGTGAAGTATGAGGAGGTCTATCCCAAATGCTATGCCGACGGCCATGCGCTCCATAAGGGACTTGAAACATATTTCGACTACTACAACAACGAAAGGAGGCACAGCGCGCTGGACAAAAGGACCCCCGCTGAGGTATTCATTGAGGGAGCCGACAGGAAATGAAAACCATTGATGCCGTCGCTCCGCTCCGCCCTCGGCCCTCCGGGCCGCCCCTGCGGGGACGGGCTCCGCTACGCGACGGCATCACGGACAGGCGGCTCGCGGGCCACAACGACACGGAACAAGGGACCGCAGATTCCACCTTAAATCCGCCGTCCCGTGGTCGAAGATTGGGGGTAGGCGCAGGGGGCAACTCGTATGATGGCGAATGGGGCTGTATCTCGACAATGGATGGCCGTCTGCATCTTCGGGGCCGTGGCTATTGGGGCCGTCACGGGGAGTCCTGCGGATTCTCTGGCGCTGACGTGTCTCGACCAGGCAACGCGCATACCGGTAGCAGGCGCCAGGGTGGCCGCCACCGTCGATACCACGCTGACCTACTACGTGACCGATGCCCAGGGTCACTGCGAGATCCCCTTGCCGGAAGGCGGGCCCCGCTCACTTGTGGCACTGTCCCTGAATGCCGAACAGTACGTGCCCGTTGTCGTGGAATGGCGTGTTGGCGCCCGCCCTGTTCCCGCCGGGCATACCGTGTTCCTCGAGCCGGGCACCACGATTGGCGGGACCGTCTTGAACGCCCGGGAAGAACCGGTCCCCAACGCCAGTGTGCGCATCACGCTGCCCGTCACCGAGAGCAACGGCAAGCAGGTTCTCCTGCGCGACCACGTGGAACGAACCGGCGAAGATGGCACGTGGCGGTGCGGGATTGTCCCCGCGAACGTTGCGGTGGTCCAACTGCGGGTTGAAGCGCCAACGCTGTCAGTGCAACAGAATTTCCGGTACGGCGATGGGGGGCGCTCCATTGAACCTCTGCGCGATTTGAGCGATCGCCTGGTACTCGAAGACCGCTGTGTCGTTTACGGAGGGGTCATCGGGACCGATGGCAAACCCATCGGCGGCGCGAATGTCGCGGTGTGGCTGGCCGACTCTTCGTGGCGAACTGCCCGCCTGGCCACCACCGATGCCTGGGGGCGCTTTCGCGTGACCGGATGCCCACCCGGCAAGAGTACGCTCCTGGTGCGCGCCCATGGCTGGGCGCCCCTTCTGGAACACGGCGACATTGCCGGGCAGCAACCCGGTCGCACGTTTGCACTCGAGCGGGGATGCCCCCTGCGTGTGCGCGTGGTGGACGCAGCGGGCGAACCCTTGCCGGGAGCGTGGCTCTCGATCGAAGCCTGGCGTGGCATCGAAGGCCTGCTGGATTGGCAGGCTTTCGCCGACGAGGAAGGCGAGGCTCTCTGGGAGCATGCCCCGGCCGAGGGGCTCAGCCTGGTGGCCGAAGCTGCCGGCGCTGAGCCAGGCACCATCAAGATACCGCGCGTCAAAGACGAGGTCTACACCATCCGGATCGGTTCCGCCGTGCGGGTTCGCGGGCGCGTACTCGAGGAAGTCAGCGATAGGCCGGTCACGGTCTTCGAGGTGACCCCGGGCATACGCCCCGAAAACGCGGCGACGATTCGTTGGTTATCCTCGCGGCGGTTCGAGGGCGCTGGCGGCGCTTTCAGCTTCTCGTTGCCTCGCGATGCCAAAATCGCCAACTTCATCAAGATCACGGCACCCGGCCGTGCACCGTGGGTTTCTGCTGAGATTCCCTTCGGCCGCGACGACTTTGAACTCACCGCCCGGCTTTCGGAGGCCGCACCATTGAAAGGGCGTGCCCTGGATGAGCAAGGACGGCCCGTCCCGGGCGCGTCCGTATACCTGTGCACGCACTCCGACGGATTGTACTTCAGAAACGGGGTTCTTGCCGGCGAGTTCTTGGGACCTGCCGCGGAAACCGGCCCGGATGGTTCCTTCGAACTTTCCCCGGAACTCCCTCCGTACTCCATCGTCGTGATTGCAAAGCACGGGTGCGCCCTGTGTCCCTCGGACAATTGGACAACCGGAAAAGCCGTCGACATTCAGCCATGGTCGACGCTCCGTGGCCGCGTGCGAAGTGGTGATGCGGTATTGCCTCATCAATCCTTCAGGATGGCGCTCTACTTTGAAGACAGGGACATTCCGGTTCCCTTTTTTGAATATCAAGGCAAGACCACGGAACAAGGCGATTTCGAGGCCGGCAAGATTCCGCCCATGCGGTGCCGGGCTGTTTTTGATTTTATACTGCCGGATGGGCTGGCGTTTCAATGGCCCACCGAAACGCTTGCCTTGCAGCCAGGCTCGTCCGTGGAAACCCTCGTCGGAGGGATGGGCCAGGTGGTGACGGGAACCGTGCCCCTGCCCGAGGAGACCGCCGCGACGCCTGTCTTTGCCATTATGTGCACGATTCAACGGACTCCAGCCCAACCAGGTTCCCGGGAGCCGGTGTATCAGGCGCGAACTCCACTGGGGCCAGATGGTACGTTTCTTTTCCCCGACGTCCCCGCTGGCAGCTACGTGGCATCGGTGGCCGTCCCCCGGGTGGCCTCCGCAGAAGACGAGAGTAGCGCCGTCGACCGGCTGGAACTCGCGTTCGAGGTAACTGCACGAGAGGAGGGGACCCCTCCCGAGGTCGTCGATCTGGGCGATATGGCTTCGCTCCCGAAAGTCACGCTGGCCGCTGGAGAAGCCCTTCCCGGGTTTGATGCATACCTGCTCGATGAGACGCCGGTCTCGCTTGCGGACTATGCCGGCCGCTTCGTTCTTGTCGACGTGTGGGCGACGTGGTGCGGTCCCTGTTTCAAGGAGATTCCACACCTCAAGAAGATCTATGCGCAATTCGGCGACGATCCGCGATTCGCCATGCTCGGCATCAGTCTCGATTCCAGTAAAGACGAGCTTACGGCCTGCATTGCCCGCGAGAACATCCCGTGGCCCCAGATTTATGCAGGCGAAGTCCCGGGGCTCGATATTCCGCTGATATGGGGAATTGACGCGATTCCTGCTATCTTGTTGATTGGACCGGACGGGACACTCGTGGCACAACACCTGCGCGGCGAGGCAATTGGGGTCGCTGTGCGGCAGGCGTTGCAATTCTCCGGCGAAACCGAGGGAGGAAGCGATGAATAACCGGGGCATCACAGTCACAATTCTCATGGTGTTTGTGGGTCTTGGGGCGGCGGCGGAAATGGTTCCTCTGAACGGCAATTGGCACATCCAGTCCTCGGCCGAACTCGAGTACGACGCCCCCACGCTCGCGTCGCCCGGCCTCGAGGTCGGGGAATGGTATCCCGCGACGCTGCCCACCACGGTTCTGGCCGCCCTCGTGGCCAACAACGTCTATCCAGACCCGTACTACGGACTGAATCTCACGTCCATACCCGGCTTTCGGGACGGGCGCTGGCTGCGCATGCCCGACGACAGTCCATTCCGGTGTCACTGGTGGTACCGCACGGAATTCACGCTCCCCGGCTACGAATCCAGCCGGCACTACACCCTTCACCTGGACGGCATCAATTACCGGGCCAATGTGTGGTTGAATGGAACCCAGCTCGCCGGGCAGGACACAGTCAAAGGCATGTTTCAGCGCTTCGAGTTCGATGTCGACGGCGTCGTGCGGCCGGGCGCCGTGAATTGCCTCGCCGTCGAAATCATTCCCCCTGGACTCCTGCCGGACCAGGAATTCCACACGAAGCAGGTTGAGGCCACTACGGGATGGGACGACCACAATCCCCAACCCCCGGACTTGAACATGGGGATCTGGGAGGATGTCTACCTCACGGTGAGTGGTCCCGCCCGCATCAAACACCCTTATGTGGACACAGACCTGAGTGTACCTGCTCTCGACCGGGCGCGACTGGCTGTATCGGCACAGGTCGTAAACGTATCCGATGGGCCTGTGTTGGCCACCGTCCACGGAACCATCGAGTCTCGAACGTTCTCACGTCCCGTCCGCATCAAACAGGGGGAGATTGCGGATGTGTTGTTCTCGCCCGTGGAATTCAAAGAACTCGTCATCGAAGAACCTCGCGTATGGTGGCCCAACCCGCTGGGACCCCAGCAAATGTATGAACTCACATTGACGCTCGAGGTCGATGGCGAGGTCTCCGACGAGGGCGTCGTGCCGTTTGGCATTCGGGATGCCACAACCTACATCGACGAGGAGGGGTGGCGGGGGTACATGATCAATGGCCGCCGCGTGCTGATTCGCGGCGGCGCCTGGATGTCCTGCGACATGCTGCTGCGTTTCGACAAGCGCCGTTACGAAGCCCTGGTGCGGTACGCGAAGGAAGCCAATCTCAACATGTTGCGTTCCGAGGGATTCTCGATTCGGGAGACCGGTGAATTCTACGACCTCTGCGACCGGTACGGCGTGATGGTCACCCAGCAGCTCTTCGGCAGAAGCATCCCCGACGAACAACTTGCCATCGATTGCGTGCGCGATACGATCCTGCGCATTCGCAATCACCCGAGCCTCGTGCATTTTCTCGGCCACGACGAAACATTCCCGACACATACACTGGACGAGGCTTACCGGGGCATCATCGACCGGTACACACCAGGCCGCACCTACCAGCCACATTCCGGCGCGTTCGATGTCGAGGAGCGCTTCCAGACCGGCGGTACCAGGACCGGTACACTCGAGCTGTGGACCTATGCCGGGCCCGACCACTATTACCGCGGCAAAGAAGACGGCGCTTGGGGACTTGCCCAGTCGGGCGGCATCGGCGGCGTCATCGCGCCATACGAAAGTGTCAACCGCACAATCCCTGCAGATCAACAGTGGCCGTTGTGGACGGAAGCCATGTCGTTCCACACGGTCATCCAGAGCGGAAAATACTTCAATGCGGCCGTCAACGCTATGGAGACGCGCTATGGCAAGCCGGAGAGCATCCAGGAGTTCTGCCGTATCGGCCAGGTTATGAACTACGAGAGCGCCCGCGCGATGTATGAAGCCTATGCCCGCAACAAATACACCGCAAAAGGCATCACCACCTGGAAATACAACGCTGCGTGGCCTGCGGTCATGACGTGGCAGTACATCGACTGGCATCTCATCGCCTCCGGCGCCTACTACGGCGCGAAGAAGGGGTGTGAAGAACTGCACGCACAGTATGCGTACGACGACGATTCGGTGTGTGTTGTCAACAGCCTCTACAAGGATTTCACGGGGCTCCGCGTGACCGCACGGGTTCTGAACATGGACATGGCGGTCAAAGCCGAGCGCGATGCCGTCGTCGATGTGATCTCCGACGGAAAAACCGAAGCATTCAAATTGGAGTGGCCAAGGGGGCTCACCAGGACCTATTTTCTGCATTTGGAGTTGCGGGATAGTTCAGATGCCTTGGTCTCGGACAATCTGTATTGGCTGTCCTCCGTGCCCGAAACGCCCAGCAAACCCGCTTACACCCCCCAGGGAGGCTTCGCCGTGAACCGCGATTCATGGGCCGATCTGACGGGACTGCGCGAGTTACCCCGAGTGGGCCTCGAGGCCAAAGCGGCCAGTGACGCAAGAGACGGAGAACGCACAATCGACGTCTCTCTCCGTAATCCCTCGAAAACGGTTGCGTTTGCGGTTCGCCTCGCCGTACATAAAGGACGGGACGGCGAAGAGGTGGCCCCCTGCTATTGGACGGAAAACTACGCCAGTCTGCTCCCGGGCGCGGCCCGCACCGTGCAGGCGGTTTTCGATGAAAGCGAACTGGACGGCCACGAGCCGGTCGTCAGAATCGAAGGCTGGAACGTGCCGCTTCAGGAGCTCGACGCCAACTGAAGCACGGGCTCTGAAACCGGCGCGTGTTTAGCCACTTCAAAGTGCACGGACCGCGACATCTGGGGCGCGTACAGGCCTACGGATTCGCGGTGCCACCACGTGCCCTCGAGGAAAGCCGTCTCGGCATCGTTGAAAGTATAATCGTATCTGACGGCGCGGATGTGACGAGGCGGCGCGCCTGGAAACGGGTTATCGCCCAGCAAGGTCAGTACCTCAGGTGAACCTTCGAGAAGGCGCGCCATGAGCGCGACAACCCAGGAGTTCTCGGACACGTCCGTCATGGCGGCAAGACGCATGCGCGTGTCCAGCCTCGAAAGACCGGGCTGAATCCAAAGCGGCGCCTTCTGCGTGTCGCCGGTCTTGGCGCGAAACTCGTAGGGTTTCCAGGTCTTTCCATCCATACTGCCTTCAATGATGATCTCGGGCCGGTGTTCCGGCGCCAGGGCGAAGGTTTCGTATTTGTTGACGATGTGGAATGGCTCAAAGAGCGCAGCGGCCGTCAGAACCCGTTCCGGCCAGGCGCCTGGTGACACCAGCGGCGTCAGCAGTTGAATGGCCGACAAGGTCACGATGGGTACCGCTGCCATGCCGACGGCGAAGCTGCGCAGGGGCGAGGTCCTTGGCGCAGCCGCCTTGATCTTTCGGCGCATCCATCTGGCCGCGCGGGGCACGAATCCCTTCCAGAATGCGTCGTCGAGAAGCGTCAGGCACAGCGTCAGCGTGATCAGCCCCGTCATGAGGTACAGCCCGATTGCCATAAGCGCCAGTTGCTGCAACATCAGCACGGCGCACGCTGCAACCCGCACGCGACGCGGCATAAACAACAGAAACGGCACCAGGAGCTGGCTTGCAAGCAACACGGCCCCAAACCCAATCCGAAACGCGGCCGGCGTCCCATTGGCATACCAGCCGAGCAAGGTTGGTACCGGCTGGCTTACAAACGGCACCTCGAAAGCTGTTGCGCCGTGCAAGACCACGTAATGCAGTCGCACGATTCCTGCTATGAAAACCAGCCGGAACAACAGAAGGCGAAACAGCCACAATACAGGCCTTGCGGGCGGATCATTGCGCGCAAACCCCGGATAGAAGCCGCGTGGCGTGAAAAAGAGCGCCAGAAAACCAACTTCCAGAAGCAGTGCGTCCCATTGAAACTCAAGCAACTCTTCGCCCACAGTGAAGAAGGACAGGTGGATGACCCAGAGAAAGGGAACCAGCACACTGGGTGTGACGCCCAGAAACAAAAGACACGAACCTATGACGCCCGCCCCGCACAGCAGATACAGAAACGCGTCGCCGCTGTTCAGCCAGAACAGGGTTGGAAACGCCAAATACCGTTCCGCTCCCAGCGAGTACCGCGCAATGTCCAGATTCTCCTGCGCCGGCGAAATCCCGTTTTCGCCAAGCAGTCCCGGAATTTGCCACAAGAGCGAAAGGAAGGTCACCAGATACAGCGCGGCGATGCAGCGCACAAAGAGCCACCGTGCCACAAGGAACCCGCGTTCCGGGCGTAGGCCGCGCTCGGGTTCGCGCTCGATTGAATCGGTTTTATGTGAATCGCTTGTTTTCATCACCGGCCGGCTTTCTGGAAATTGGACGCAACCCTGGTTTTTTTGTTCATGCGAATACGAATGCTCTTCGCAAACCGCACACCCGCTTGATGACCCTGGAATTCAGAGGGGATCGTTGCGTCGATAACGCGCCCTCGGTCCTGTTTGGCGCGAAGATGGGGGCGTCTCCTTCCTGCACGCACAATCCCATTATGAAGTACGGGTGTCTCAAATATTCGAACACCCGCGGAAAATTCTATCCTCGTCACCCTATATGTATGCGCGTTGACTCACCGAAGTTCCATCAAACTTGGGCCCTGCTTCAATGGTCAGGAAACGTAGATTGCATATCTCAGGCCCATCACTACCCGAAACTGTTAAGGGTTACAGCGAAACATACAGATGCCACGTCTTAGACAACGATGACCTATCAAGAAGTGTAAACATCCAGGTACCGTGGAGCATTCCCTTGCGCAAAAATCCTGTGCAGTCCTGGCGGAATGTGGCGGAAAAAGCGTATATCGGAGTTTCAGCAGTAAGGGATATGCCGCAGGGCGCGAACAACCCCCAAACCCTTTATGTTGATACGGTCAGGCATGGCGAATCTCTCCAGTTCAGGCGATCTGCTGAATGCGGCGCACGATCTGCATCACCTGGCGTTTGTGGGCCATTGCGCCGTATGCATCATGGCCGCGCCCGTGGCGGATGACAATGTATTTCTGCATTTCGTACAGCAGGTAGAAGAAATTGCGGACGCGCGCCTCGGGCGAATCGTCGCGCATCGCCCCGTAACCCTCCCAGAAAGCCGGTTTCGAGATGCCGCAATAATCGAGCACGGCGAACTCAATCTCCGGGTCGCCCCACAGCGCGCGGTCCCAATCCAGGAGACCCGACAGCCTGTTGCCGCTGTCCACGAGGATGTTCTGCGCCCACACGTCCATGTGAAGCAGGGAGGACTCGACCGGCCGGTCAAACAGCTTCAGATACTTGTCCAGGGTCGAGAGCATCAGCGTCCGCTCTTCGTCATCGTAATAGCCCACCGATACCACGTCTTCCACGAGTTTGCGCCACATGATGACGAAGGCGTCCACCCACGAGGTCTGTGGCTCCATGGGACGGTGCTCGCCCAGATAGCCGTAACGCTCGCTTTTCTGCGCGTGGGTCTGGGCCAGCGCTTCGCCCACCTGGCGAAGCACGGCGTCTTCATCCACGTGGGCCAGGTCGGTCATGGCCACGCCCGGCAGGCGCTCCATGATGAGGAAATCGCGGGGGAGAATGCTATGGCTGTCATCGAACGTGTAAATCCGTGCGACGGGCACGGTTGTGTTGTCGAGCAACAACTGGTGAATATGCGGCTCCTGGCGCATCATCCCCTTCTCGTAGAAGCAGAACACGGCATTGCGCGACGGGGCGATCCGAAGCACATACTCACTGTTGCGCGCCAGAATGTAGTACGAGTCGTTGAATTTGCCCGTGGGAATGGGGGCAAGGGAAATGAAGTCCGGGTCCACCTTCAAGTGGGTGGCCACACACTCGATCATCTGCCTGTTGGTCGGCCGGGTAGGCGTCAAACCAGTTTTCCCCCTGCCATTCCGTTACGGGACTTCCCCTCTACTATGCCGGAAGCTACTCTTTCTCGGCAAGCCCCATGCCCATGATATTGCAGCCGGCATCCACGTGCAGCACCTCCCCGGTAACTGCCGAAGCCCAGTCGGACACCAGATACAAGGCCGCCTTTCCCACTTCCCCCGCATCGATATTGCGCCGGAGAGGCGCAACGTTCTCGACGTACCTGCCAATCGCACGGGCGCCCGCAATGGCTGACGCCGAGAGCGTGCGAACCGGACCGGCGCTGATGCAGTTCACCCGAATGCCCCGGGGCCCCAGGTCGCTCGCCAGGTACCGCGCGGACGCCTCGAGGGCCGCTTTGGCCACGCCCATGACGTTATAGTTCGGGACGACCTTCTCCGAACCGAAGTAGGTCATGGTCACAATGCTTCCGCCCGCAGGCATCATGGCTGATGCCTCGCGTGCAACCGCCACGAGCGAATACGCAGATATATCCAGCGCCATGGCGAAACTGGCGCGGGATGTTCCGATAAAATCGCGCTGAAGGTCCTCCCGGTCGGCGTACGCCAGCGAATGAATTACAAAATCCAGGCGCTCGGTGTGGTTCCGCACGTTCTGAAAGAAAGTGGCGATGTCCTCGTCGTTCGACACATCGCACGGATAGGCCGACGCCTCGGGAAGATGCTCGCTCAACAGCCGTTTCACGCGCTTCTCGAGGGGCTCCCCAAGATAGTTGAACACGAGCTGGGCTCCCGCTTCCGAGCACGCCATGGCACAAGCCCACGCAATCGAGCGCTCGTTTGCCACGCCCAGAATCGCCCCCGTCTTGCCCTTCAGCAACCCTTCCGCCATTAGTATTCTCCTCTGGAAGCTGTCTCCCCAAGACCCCCTCGGCAACAACTCAGATCCCCCGCCCTTCTGAATACCTTACCAAATTCCCCCCAGGATTGGAATGTGCTACCGTTTCCTTAGGAGGAAATAGCCGATGCCCTTGGCAATCATCGCGTTGGCGGCGGTTACTCTCGCTGTAACCGCGGTCATGGTCTATCTGACGTGGCTGCTCTTCTCGCGTTCTCTGCCGCGCATCAGCAAGGGCGGCG
>CAZFOG010000223.1:0-2241 GCA_964520685.1 uncultured Nitrospiraceae bacterium
ATGGTCTGCGCCAATGCAAACGAGGTTGCTTCAGACCCGGGTTTCTGGGAGGATAATCGACGCAGCGAACTATGAGGCGTTTGGCTTACCCGCAGGAGATGAAGATGGAAATGACCGGTGAGGGCACCGGTCCCAGAACAGTGCGGGAAAGCCCGGTTTTTGGGATTCTCGAGGCAGGTTTCTGGTGCGGTAACAGACGGGGGGCAGCAGTTTGCAGGAACGGCGCAAGGCGCTTCGACGCCAGAACGACACCGCCCTTGTGGCGCGGGTGCGCGAGCTCGAGATGCGCTTCGCGGAGTACGCAGAAAAGAAGGAATGCAAGCGCAAACGGCGGCATGTGATCCGCCACACGTGCAAAATTCGGATACAAATTCTGATCGGGCATGCGGCCGGGTATTCCAATGACTGGGGTTTTGACACAATGGGCATCCCGGGGCGGCTCCTGGACCTCAACACCGACGGCGCGCAATTGTTTACGAAACAGCGCCTCGAGACGGGCCAGCGCCTGCGCCTGACCATCGAACTCCGTAACGGCACCGCGATCCACACGCCGGCGGATATCCGGTGGGTGCGCGATTTGCCCGAGAAGGGCGGATTCTGTTCGGGCGTGGCGTTCCAGGGGCTTGCGAGCGCCGACCGCAAAACCGTGACGGCGTTTTTGCGCGAACTCGAGGCGTCGGCGGGTTTTTAGAGCATTCTGCGGGGCGTGGAAGCCCTGACGAAAGGGGAATTTCTCATGCGGATGCTTGTTTCTGCGCTTCTCCTGCTTACCCCCGCATTGGGGGCGATGGCGTCTGCGGGCGGCATTCGAGTGGACGTGCTCCGGTGCGATTATCGTAAGAATCCGCTGGGCATCGAGGATTCGCAGCCGCGCCTGAGTTGGCTCGTATCCGGGGAGGAGCGGGCCACGGTCCAGAGCGCCTGCCGTGTCATGGCAGCTACCGCTCCGGAATTTCTCGACGCCGGAGAGCCGGATCTCTGGGATTCGGGAAAGATCGCGTCAGTGGACATGCACACGCGGTATGAGGGTAAGCCTCTTCAAAGCGCGCAGACCGTCTATTGGCGCGTGCGGGTGTGGGACGGCGGCGGCCGGCCGTCGCCGTGGAGCGACACGGCTACCTGGACTATGGGTCTGCTGGAACCGGCGGACTGGCAGGCTGAATGGATTGCCGGACGTGCGCCGCGGCCCGTGCTCGAGGGCGCCCAGTGGATATGGGCGCCAGACGAGGATTTCATGTACGCCGCTCCAGGCACCCGCTTCTTCTGCAGAATGTTCGAGCTTGCCTCAAAGGCGCAGATACTCTCCGCAAAGATCGAGGTCAGTGCGGACAACGTATGCAGTGTTCGTATCGGAAATCAGGAAGTTGCGAAGAAGAGAAGCTGGGAACGGGCGGAGTCAATCGATGTTACCGATAGCGTGCATCCCGGCTCCAACATTATCGGCCTCGAGGTGACCAATACCGCCGACACCCCCAATCCGGCGGGCGTGATTGCGCGGCTGGATCTTGCGTATGCGGACGGCACAACCCAGACCCTCGTGACTGACAAATCGTGGCTCGTGACTCCGAACGATATCGGTGCACCACCGTTCGGCAGACTGGAATGGCGTGAACTGCAGCGCCTGACCGCCGACTGGCCGCATGCCCAGGAACTCGGTCCCCGCGGTATCGAACCGTGGGGCGACATCACACGGGTGGGTTCGGACATCATGCCCATCTTCCGCAAGGAGTTTGCCGTCGAGCAGAAAGCCGTCAAACGTGCAATGGCCTTTATCTGCGGCCTGGGTCATTTCGAACTCTCGATCAACGGCGCGAAAGTGGGCGACCACGTCATCGACCCCGGCTGGACGGATTACGAGGAGACCTGTCTGTACGTGCCGTTCGATGTTACGGAGATGCTGAAGGCCGGCCCGAACGCCCTCGGCGTCATGCTGGGAAACGGCATGTACAACGTTACGGGCGGGCGCTACGTCAAGTTCCTTGGGTCCTTTGGTGAACCCAAACTCATCCTGCACCTGCGGGTCGAGTACGAAGACGGGACCGTCCAGCGCGTGGTGAGCGACGACTCGTGGAAAACCGGCGACGGTCCTATCGTGTTCAGTTGCGCGTACGGCGGCGAGGATTACGATACGCGCCGCGAACAGCCGGGCTGGGACAGTCCCGGCTTCGACGACAGCGCGTGGGATGCGGCGCGGGTGGTCGAGGGTCCCGGCGGAAAGCTCCGCGCGCAATCGGCGCCGCC
>CAZFOG010000223.1:2341-10636 GCA_964520685.1 uncultured Nitrospiraceae bacterium
GCGGATTTCATCACGAGTTCCGCCCCGGCGATCGGGGCGTTTCATTGTGCAAATCCGTTGCCGGACATGACCCATTTGTTCAACGACATTGACGCCATGATCAACCGGTCGGTCCGCAGCAACCTCCAGAGCGTCCTTACGGATTGCCCGCACCGCGAAAAGCTCGGCTGGCTCGAAGTGGCGCATCTCATGGGCCCGTCCATCCTGTACCGCTACGATGCTTACGGCCTCTACCGCAAGATTTGCCGCGACACAACCGATTCGCAGCTCGACAACGGCCTCGTGCCCGATATCGCGCCCGAATACACGCGGTTCAACGGCGGGTTCTTCGAATCGGCCGAATGGGGCAGCGCCTCGGTGCAACTTCCCTGGCTGCTCTACCGCTGGTACGGCGATGAGGAGATTCTGGCGCAGCAATACGACACCATGGCCCGGTACACGCGTTATCTCGCCACCACCCGGAACGACCAGGGCCTTGCCAAGGCCGGGCTCGGTGACTGGTACGACTGGACGCCCGAGCACGGCCACCGGGGCGCATCGCAACTCACCCCCGGCGAACTCACCGCCACCGCGATGCTCTACGACAACGCCCGCATCGTCGCCGAAGTCGCGTCCATGCTGAGCAAAGAGGCGGACACGTCCGAATTCAGCGGGCTGGCGGAGCAGGTTCGCAGCGACTTTATCGGCGCCTACTACAAGCCCGGTGAACAGACTATCGCAACGGGCAGCCAGTCTGCCCATGCAGTTGCGCTCCATTTCGGATTGTGCCCGGAGGCTGCGCGCGACGCGTTGCTCGGGCACCTGGTAAAGGAACTCGAGTCCAACGGGTACCGCCAAACCACCGGCGAGGTCTGTTTCCGCTACTTGCTCCTGGCTTTGGCCGACGCGGGGCGCTCGGACGTCATCTACCAAATGCTCGACCGCACCGACGCCCCCGGGTACGGCCACATGCTCAGGCAGTGGGGGCTCAAGACCCTCTCCGAACGCTGGGACAAGCCGGGCTCGTCGCTCAACCACTGCATGTTCGGTCACGCCCAGGAATGGTTCACGGGCTACCTGCTCGGGATACGCCAACCCCACGGCAGCGTCGGATTCGAGCACCTTCACATCGAGCCAACCATCGTGGACGGCCTGAACGGCGCGGAAGGCCATTTTGACTCGCCGCGAGGGCGCATTGCCGTGTCCTGGAAACGGGAAAGCGGGAACATCGTCCTCGATGTGACGGTTCCCGGCAACACCACCGCGGACATCGTGTTGCCTTCCGGGTCCGCCGGTGCCATTCGCGAATCGGGCGGTCCGCTGGCCGGCGCGCCCGGCGTCCGCGACATTCAACCTGGTGAAAAGACCACCATCACCGCGGGCTCGGGGCTGTACCGGTTCACATGGCCAGCGGCCGGGTAGGAACCGGAACACGGCTCCGCGCTGCGCGCGCACGCCTGCAACGGCGCTTTCCCGGTCGGACCAGGCCCCTATTCACCGCTATCGGGTTCGAGGATGACGTAAACGGGCAGTCCGAGGCCGCCGACACCGAACTGCTCCATGACGTCGCGTGCGGGAGCAGCGTCGGGCTGCTGGGCCTGGTACTTCACCTTGACGTAGTCCGCGAGCGCCTCCTTCACGCGCGCGTCTTTGAAGGTGGTCTGGTTCATGGTGAGGCAGTTCTTGCACCACGTGGCCCAGAAATCGATCAGCACGGGTTTGTTCTCGGCTTTGGCACGCGCGAGCCCTTCCGCGAGGGAGGGGGTCCAGCCGTCTTCATCGAGGCCTTCGACACTCGATGCAACCGCCGCTTCGTCGACGCCGTAGCGCTCGGCAAAAAGTTCGTAGCTGAGGTAGCCATAATAGGCGGCGAAAATGAGGATGAATACGCCAAAGACATACTTGACCTTGGTCATCCATGCACCGGGTTTGGGCAGAAACGACAGGCCTGCGCCCAGGAACGGCCATGGGAGCGCCATACCCGCCCCGAGCAGCAATGGCAGGGCCAGCGCGATGGGGTTCGCCTGATAGAGGTCGCGGGCCAGGAGGATCACGAAGATAACGACCGGGGCCACGCACGCCCCGGCGAGCAGCGCGGAGACCGCGCCCATCCCGAAGGCCAGGTAGAAGGTGCCCTTGCGGGACTTGTCGAGGTTGACCCTGGTTTGAAAACGCGTGAAGTCGATGGTGATGATGTCGAACATGGCCAGGGCCAGGACGACGAAGACGGCGGCGATCGCGAGGTTAAACCACGGTGACGCGTTGATGCTTCCGAACGAGGAGCCGGTAAGCACGGCCACGATGCCGAGGATGCCGTATACGAGGGCGATGGCAAGGCCATAAACGCCGCCGAGGGCGAAGCCGCGCCCGCGGGACCCGGCCTGTGCGCCCGCGCCGATGATGGCGAGGTTGATTGGGATAAGCGGCAACACGCAGGGCGTGAGGTTGAGGGCGAGCCCGCCCAGCAGGGTCAGCAGAATGATCGCCAGCGCGCTCTTGCCCGCGAATGCGTTGAGGCTGCTGTCGATGGTTCCCGCCTCGACCCCGTTCAGCCATTCGATGAACGGCTCGCTGCCCATGTAACCCGAGTTGCGGCCCGTGACCGAGAAGTTCGCGGCCAGCGCCTGCCAGTCCCCCGCGTCTGCATCTTCGGCGGGCACTTCGGACGGCGTCTCCTCAGAGGGCAGCGCGGTTTCGGCCGCGGCGGCCTGCCCGAAGTCGATGCGCTCGAATATGCCGGCATGCTGTTCCGCGACCGCGGCGCCCGGTGCGGCCACGGTCAAATTAGCCACGAACGAAACGGTTTTCGGGGGTGCGCAGACGGTGTCGTTGCAGGCCTGGTACCGGAGCGTGCCGGGGAGCTCGTATTCGCCCGGCGCAACGGTCGGGGCCACGGTTACGAGAACACCCACGGCCGCCGTGTGTTCATACACGGCCAGCTTGTCGTCGGAGAAGCTGAACGACGCCAGGATGGGTTCCGGATAGGCCATGCCCGCGATGGCGAAACCTTCCGGCGGTTCGAGAGCCGCCTCGGTGGGAATGAGATATTCGTCAAGGGGCTTGTGGGCGTTGATGTGCCAGCCGTCGGGGATCTCAATGACGATGGCCAGGCGGGCCTGTTCGCCGGGGGGCGTGGCTGTTGTGTTGTGATAAGCCGCGAGCTTGAGTTCGGGGGGGCTGCCGGAGCCGCCGGCTGCCCCGAATTGGGCCACCGCCGCAGAAACGGTAACAACCAGGGCAGCCATACTCATCGCCATGCGCATCAACCTTCCATACTGCATTGAGTCTCGCTCCTATGGGTACTGCTACCTGCGCGTGTCTGCGAAAAGCCGGGACTGACCCAGCGGTTTGCGCAGCAAACCGGGGTCTGTCCCGAACGCTTTTCGCTTGAGCCTGGGCCGTGGGCAACAGCCACACCGGCCATGGACCTATCGTATTCAACTCTTGAGCAATTCAACCAGAGCCTCGGGCGAGGTTACCGGCTGGCGGCACGCGAAATCCTTGCACACATACACCGTAGCTTCTCCCCCGAGGGCAGTTTTCGCGTTGAGGAGCGGCACCGTGTCCCGGAGGCGCTGGGCATCCGCGGCGTCCGGCTCAATGAACGCCACTACCTTATTCGGAACATAGTGGCGATGCAACGCCGTGAACAGCGCACGCACGCCGCGCGACCCGGCCTTGCCCGCGATGGCGATCTCCTTTGGCGGATTCAGGTAAAAGTCCGCCGCGCACAGCATCTTGAGTTGTGCACGGGGAGTGGTTTCGAGATTGACGTGGTTGATGCGGAGGATCCGCTCGGCCTTCTCGAAGTACTCGGTCTCGCCGGAGAGTTTGGCGAGCCGCAACAGGCCGTATGCCGCCATGGCGTTGCCGGAAGGCTCCGCGGCGTCGAACACCGGCTTGTCCCGGGCGAGCAGGTGCTTGTGTCGAGACGAGGTGAAAAAGAAACCGCCCTCTTCGCGGTCCCAGAAATTGAGGAACATGGCGCCGGCGACGTCGCGCGCGGCATCGAGCCATTGCACGTCGAACGTGGCTTCGTAGAGATCGAGCAGGGCCGGCACGAGAAACGCGTAATCGTCGAGG
Organism: uncultured Nitrospiraceae bacterium; assembly: GCA_964520685.1. Lineage (GTDB taxonomy): Bacteria > Hydrogenedentota > Hydrogenedentia > Hydrogenedentales > SLHB01 > UBA2224. The sequence continues at coordinate 6,404 of CAZFOG010000223.1, forward strand.
TAGGCCTCGTAACGGCTCTCGCCGTTACGGTGGCTGCGCAACAGCCGGTTGCCGTCTTTCATGTGGGTCAACAGGAATTTGGCGGCTTTCACGGCAGCGTTGAGCAGCGTCTTCTTGCCGAGAACCTGATACCCCTGGGCGAGGGCCCCGATCATCAACGCGTTCCACGACGTGAGGATCTTGTCGTCCAAACCGGGGCGTACACGTTGCGAGCGCACAGCGCGCAATTGTTCGCGCATGGCCGCGAGGCGCGTTTCGAGCCCTTTCGCGGACAGGGCATGCTTCTTCGCGAATTCCTGTGGCTCTTCCGTAATGTGGAGGATGTTGAGTCCGGAGTGGTAGCTCTCGTGGGACGTGAAATTTCCCTCGGGGCGGACGTTGTAGTACGCGTTAAACAGGGCGGCGTCTTCTTCTCCGAGGATGCCGGTGATCTCGCCGTGGGTCCACAGATAGAATCTGCCCTCCTGCCCGTCACTGTCCGCATCTTCGGACGAGTAGAATCCGCCTTCAGGGTTGGTCATGTCGCGCAGAATGTAGGTAAACGTTTCTTCGGCGATGCGGCGGTAGAAAGGATCGCGCGTGATTTGGTAAGCGCTGAGATACAGGGGGGCAAGCTGGGCATTGTCGTAGAGCATCTTCTCGAAATGGGGCACCAGCCAGCCTTCATCGACCGAATACCGGTGGAATCCTCCCCCTACATGGTCATAGATTCCGCCGTTTGCCATTTTCCGAAGCGTCAGGAGGGCTGCGTCGCGAATGGATATATCACCGGACGCGCCGTAACGCCGGAAGAGGAGTTCAATCGCCGCGTGGGGTGGGAACTTGGGCGCGTGGCCAAATCCGCCATCATGGGGATCGAAGGATTCGAGGAGTTCGCCGGCCGCGGCCGCGAGCAGGGCGGGCGTGGGCGCGTTGGGGGCGCCCGTGCGCATGCTGGTGCTCTGCCGAACGTAGAGGGTCATCTTCTCCGCGCTCTCGAGTACGTCGTCGTGACGGGTGTTCCAGGCGCCGATGATGGATTCGAGCACGGTCCTGAAACTGGGGCGGCCCATCATCGTGCGCGGCGGAAAATAGGTGCCGGCATAGAACGGTTTGAGGTCGGGTGTGAGAAACACGCTCATGGGCCAGCCGCCGCTGCCCGTCATGATCTGGGTGGCGGTCATGTAGATGCTGTCGATATCGGGGCGCTCTTCGCGATCAACCTTGATGGCCACGAAATGCTGGTTGAGCACCACCGCGATCTCGGGACTCTCGAAGGACTCGCGTTCCATGACGTGGCACCAATGGCATGCGGCGTATCCTATCGACAGAAAGATGGGCTTGTTTTCGTTCCGGGCCTTCGCGAGCGCCTCGTCACACCACGGAAACCAGTCCACCGGGTTGTGGGCGTGTTGCAGCAGATAGGGACTGGTGGCGTCGATGAGCCGGTTGGTGTAAGCGGGTTGTGTTGGTGCGGGCTGCATACTGCTCTCCTCCGAGAATCCCTCGTCCGAGGTAACAGAAAAGGGCGGCGCGGCATTCCGGCGGAGCGGCTAAGTTTTTGTGGTTTCACATGTTAGCGCGGAAGCCTAGTTATCGCGGTCGATGATGAAACGGGCCAGGGCGCGGAAGACATCGGCTTCGGGACCGAAGGACGCAAGCGCGGCGAGGGCCTCGTCGACCGCCTCGGACGCAAGAACGCGGGCACGGTCGAGCCCCACGAGCTGGGGGTAGGTCGACTTGTGTTTGTTGGCATCGCTCCCGACCCGCTTGCCGATCGTGGCCTCGACCCCGACGACATCGAGGATGTCGTCGGCAATCTGAAACGCGAGGCCGATGGATTCGCCGAACCGGGTGAGTGCTGCCACGGGTTCGCCGGCTGCGCCGCCCAGAATGGCGCCGGCACGGACCGATGCGCGGATCAGGGCTCCGGTCTTATAGGCATGGACGTGGCGAAGCTGCTCCAGAGTGAGTTGCTTGTTTTCGCTCTCGAGATCAATAACTTGGCCGCCGACCATGCCTCCTACGCCCGCGGCCCGGGCAATCTCACGAACAACCTCCGCGTTGCCGGTCCCGGCGGCCACATCGAAAGCCATGGTCAAGAGGGCATCTCCCGCGAGGATGGCGTTGGCTTCGCCGAAGACCTTGTGCGCGGTGGGCTTGCCCCGCCGCAAATCATCGTCGTCCATGCAGGGCAAGTCGTCGTGCATGAGGGAATAGGTGTGGATCATCTCGAGTGCGCACGCGGCGGGCATGGCAGGGGTGTCGTCGCCCGACACGATTTCGGCGGCGCCGAGCGCCAGGGCCGGGCGCAACCGTTTCCCGCCTGCGAACAGGCTGTATTCCATAACCATGCGCAGGGACTCGGGCGCACCGGTCCAGCTTTCACAGATTGCATGGAGCGCGCCCTCGACCTTGGCGGATTTTTCGTCGAGAAACGCGAGCGCCAGGGAAGTTGCGGCCTCGGGATTCTGGCTGCCGGTGGGGTTCAAAACAGCATTTCCCCCTCTTCTTCGGATTCGCCGGATTCCTCGGACGCGTCGGACTCTTCGGTCTTGTCAGACGGGCCGGCATCCCCAGTCTCGCCCTCGCCGTCCTCGTCGCCAAAGGGCTGTGCTTCAAGTTCGCCATCGGCGTTTTTCATGAGGATCTCGATCTTTTTCTCGGCGGCGCTGAGGGCCTTTTCGCACCGCCGGCCCAGCTTGATGCCTTCCTCGAACTTCTTGAGCGATTCATCGAGGGAGAGTTCGCCTTCCTCGAGCGCCTCGACGATCTGTTCGAGCTTCTCCAGGTCCTTCTCGAATTTCGGTTCAGCCATGGTCGGATTCCTCGATCTGTTTCACGGAGGCGCTTGCCGCGCCCTGTGCAAACCGTATGGACAATTCATCACCGGGTGCCAAGGTTGCGGCATCCCGCACGACCGTGCGTTCGGGCATCTTGTAGGCGAGGGCATACCCGCGCCCCAGCACGGCCAAGGGACTCAAGGCGTCGAGTTGCGCCACCAGCGGCCGCAGCCGCGCACGAGCGCGGTCCACGGTAGCGCTGCCGGACTGCGACAGCCGCTGCCGGAGCACCGCCAGCCGCTCGAACGCACGCCGCAACCGCTGCGCCGGCGACAACAATCCCAGCGAGCGGACCAGCCCGGTCACCCGGTGGCGCGCCGCCTGCACCTCCTCGCGCATGAGGCGGTCCAGCGCCATGCGCGTTTCATCCAGGCGCTGCCGCCGCTGGCGCACCAATTCCTCGGGACGCCGAAACACAAACGATGCCCGCACAACGTCCATGCGGTTGCGGTAGCCGCGCATTTGCTGCGAAAGCGAGGCGGCCATGCGCTGCCGGAAGTTCTGGAGTTTCTCGACGAACTCGCGCTGCTCGCGGACGACCAGCTCGGCCGCTGCCGAGGGCGTCGGTGCCCGAAGGTCGGCCGCAAAATCGGTTAAGGCGAAATCGATCTCGTGGCCCACCGCCGAAATGATCGGCGTCTGGGCCTGGTATACCGCGCGGACCACGATTTCTTCGTTGAAGGGCCACAAATCCTCGAGGGAGCCGCCGCCCCGGCCCACGATCATCACATCCACGCCCATGGCGTCGAGCACCCGTATCCCCTCGACGATGTCCTCGGCCGCTTCGTCGCCCTGGACGCGCGCGGGATACAGGATGACGTGCACGTTGGCGAAACGGCGGTGCAGGACGTTCAGGATATCGCGGATCGCCGCGCCCGTGGGCGAGGTCACGATCCCGATGCGCCGGGGGAGCAGGGGCAGCGGTTTCTTGTGGGCCTCGTCAAAGAGGCCTTCGGCGAAGAGTTTCTTCTTGAGCTTATCGAATGCCAGTTGCAGCGCACCGATGCCTTTCGGGTGCATTTCGTCGCACACAATCTGGTAACTGCCGCGCCGTTCGTATACCGTAACCTGCCCGTGAACAATGACTTCGAAGCCGCTGTCGGGGGTGAACTGCAGCCGCATCATGCGGCCTTTGAACATGACCGCCTCGATCTGGCACATGCTGTCCTTGAGCGTGAAATAGGCGTGCCCCGCGGGCGATACCCGGAAATTCGAGATCTCGCCCGAAAGCCAGACGTAATTGATCTCGCGCTCGAGAAGTTCCTTCACGCGGCGGGTCAGTTGACTCACATTCCAGATATCGGGCGTTTCCAGGTCGGGCATGGGCATGATTGTACCCGATCCGGACGGTGGCGGGAAACAGACACGCAGGTCCCGGAGTGGTTTGCCAGTCTTGGAGCGTCATCTGCAT
>CAZFOG010000224.1:0-10635 GCA_964520685.1 uncultured Nitrospiraceae bacterium
CGGCACCCGAGATGGCGGCAGAACTCACGGGCGGGCTGGGCGCACTCGATTACACCGTCATTGCAGTCTATGCCGCGGGCATGCTGGCCGTCGGTGCATATTATGCGCGCAAAGTCGAAACTGCTGAAGACTATTACCTGGGAGGCCGCCGCATGCGGCCCTCGATGGTGGGCCTGTCCCTCTTTGCCACCCTCATCAGCACGATCTCGTATCTCGCGGTGCCCGGCGAAGTCATGGGGCATGGTCCCATCGCTTCCTTGATGTATTTGGCCGCGCTACCGATTATTTATCTTGTCGTGGGCTTCCTGCTCATTCCCCACATCACGAAAATGCCCATTACCAGCGCGTACGAACTCCTCGAGAAACGCCTCGGAATGCCCGCACGGTTGATGGGGTCTACCATCTTCCTCCTCATCCGGTTCGTCTGGATGGGCCTCGTGGTCTATACAGCATCCCGCGCCGTCGTGACGGCCATGGGGCTCGGGGATGGGGCTCTGATGCCAACCATTGTGATGGTAGGCGCGGTAACCGTCATCTACTCCTCCATGGGAGGACTCCGGGCCGTCGTCCTGACCGACTCCATTCAATGCCTGCTGCTTCTCGCCGCCGCTGTTGTCTGCGTCGTCATCATTACCGTCAAGATGGGCGGGTTCAGCTGGTTCCCAACCGAGTGGTCCGATACCTGGGATACCCAGCCCCTGTTCAGTCTCGACCCCACCGTGCGCGTAACCATGGTCGGGAGTCTCATCGCAACCACCGTCTGGTGGATCTGCACCGCGGGTTCAGACCAGATGGCCATCCAGCGCTACCTTGCTACGCGCGATGCCAAATCGGCACGAAAGGCCTTCCTGGTCAACAACTTCGCCGACGTTTCCGTCAACCTCACGCTGGTCTGTCTCGGGTTTGCGCTGCTGGGATTCTTCCGTGCCCACTATCCCGATCTCATAAGTTCCGTGGGTGAAGAGAAAAAGGTCGACTATCTGTTTCCCCTGTTTGTCGTCAACTACATGAAATTCGGCATGGCGGGGCTGGTCATGGCGGGCATGCTGGCTGCGGCGATGTCGTCCCTTTCCTCCGGCGTCAACTCCGCCTCGACGGTCATCAACAGCGACTTCATGCCCCTGTTCCTCCGGCGCGTCCTGGACGAAGGAACCAAAGTGCGCTACGGAAAGTGGGTTTCCGCCGTTATCGGCGTGATCATCATCTGCCTCGCCCTCGTGGTGGGGAATATCCGGGGCAACCTGTTCGAGGTTACCCAAAAGACCAGTAACCTGCTCGTCTCGCCCCTGTTCAGCCTTTTCTTTCTCGCCCTTTTCGTGAAGCGGGCAAACACCTTTTGCGCCATGTTCGCGGGCGCCTACGGGTTCGTCGTTGCCATTGTGGTTGCCTTTTGGGACCTCACCGGCGCCACGCCCATCAGCTTCCAGTGGATCGGTCTCACCTCGCTGCTGGCAAGCGTGGGGGCAGGTGTCGGGCTCAGCTACTTGCCGTGGCAACGCATGACCCGGGGCAGCCGGATAGCCGCAGGCGTCGTTGCCGCCCTGCCTCTGCTGGGTATCGCGGCGCTTTTCATCGCCGCCATTGCCGCCGCGTAGTACCGGGCCTCACCCGCGTACCTGACCGCCTTTTCCTCCGCTTGCCCGAGTGCTATCATGGCCGCACGAATAAAGGGGGCCTCGAACGGGTAAGTATTTCCATGGAATACGCAATCGAAACCCGGCAACTAACCAAAGAGTTTGCGTCTTTGCGCGCGGTTGACGCCCTTGATCTCAGCGTGCCGCGGGGGAGTTTTTATGGCTTCCTCGGGCCCAACGGAGCCGGCAAATCCACCACCATCAAAATGTTAACCGGTCTGATGGCGCCCACTTCCGGCACGGCCACCGTTCTCGGTCAGGATATGCAGTCGGACGGTATTGGCGCGAAAGCCCGAATCGGCGTGCTGCCAGAAGACCTGTGCCTTTTCGATAACCTCACCGCACGCGAATACCTCATCTTTATCGGCCGCATGTACCGCGTAGACAAGCCCGTCATTGGACAACGTTCGGATGAGTTGTTCGCCGTCCTGGGTCTCGAAGACGTCGACAAGACGCTGATAGCGGACTTTTCGCACGGGATGAAGAAGAAGCTCTCGCTGGCCGCCGCACTGATTCACGATCCCGAACTTCTCTTCCTCGATGAGCCCTTCGAGGGCATCGACGCGATCACCTCGCGCACCATTCGCGGCGTGCTTGACCGCTTTGTCCAACGCGAATCCACCATATTCCTCACCTCGCACATCCTGGAAATCGTGGAGAAGCTCTGCACGCATGTCGGCATCATCAATCAGGGACGCCTGGTATCCGACGGCCCCTTGGAGGACCTGGCCCACGGCGGGTCGCTCGAGGAAGCTTTCGTGCGCGCGGTGGGCCGCGTCGAAGAGGTTCCGGCCACGCTTTCCTGGCTCAACGGGGCCCGCTGATGTTCGAACATCTCGCCACGATATTCTGGCTGAAATCGCGGTTTCTGCGCCACAGCATGACGAAGTCCACCGGGGCGATTGCCGCTGTTGTAACACTGCTGATTCTGGTTAGTGTCGCCCTGCTGACCGTCGCCCTCTCCATCGGGGTGTTCGTCTTGGGCGCCTTTGTGGATCTTGACAAGGAGGGGGGGCTTCCTGTCCTCGCCGTTGCGGACGGGCTGGTCTTCTTCTTCTGCGTGGTCTGGCTCGCGTCGATCATGGCCGAGGTCCAGCGCTCCGACGTGGTGGACATGCGCAAGTTGATGTATCTGCCCGTCTCACTCAAGACCGTTTTTGGAATCAATTTTGCTTGCTCACTGCTCACCCCCGCCGGCGTGCTCTTTGTCATACCGGGAATGGCCTTCGTTGCCGGCCTGGCCATACGGCAGGGTCCCGTGGTTCTTATCGGGGCTTTTACTGTACTCGCCTTTTATCTTGCTGTCGCCGGGTGGACGTACTATTTTCAGGGTTGGTTTGCCGCGCTCATGGAAAACAAGCGAACGAGAAGATGGATCATCATGATGTTGCCTATGGTCTTCATCCTGATCGGGTGGGCGCCGCAGTTTTTCATTCGCCTGGGGCCCCGCTGGGTTCCGGGGGACCCCTTGACGCTTCTCATGGCGGGCAATATGGTGCTGCCTCCGGGGTGGCTGCCTCTTGCGCTGCAGGGTCTTGTCATGGGCGACGTCCTCACGGCACTTGCCTGCACCCTGGGGCTTGCGGGCCTCGGCATATTGCCCTTGAGCATGGGCTACCGCGCCACGCGGCGGCATTATCTGGGGGTCGAAACCCGCCGGCAGCGAAAACGTGAAACCACGAAGCGGGATATGCGTGCGCAGCCGGTGGAAAGGGCTCTTGTGGGCAGGAGCATCCCCGGCTTTGGCGAAGAAACCAGCGCGGTGGCTTTCGCAAGCATCAAGATGCTTCTGCGGCATCCGATGGTGCGTATGCAGCTCATTGCACCTTTTCTGGTGGGCGGTCTGCTCTTCGCTCTCTACTTTTTCCGCAGCTCCGGCATTTCGCAACTTCCTGAGTTCGCCCGCAGTGCCATACCAACAGCCGCGCTCGCATGGCCCGTGCTCAACGGCGCCATCCTGTTCGCCAATATCTTCGGCACCGACGGCAACGGGTTCCGCTCCTTTATCCTTCTGCCCACGCCGCGCCGCACCTACATTCTCGGCAGGAATTTGGCCCTGGGCTCCCTGTTCGGAACGCAAATGGTCGTTTTCGTTCTTCTTGCGTTTGCGGTCTTCCGGCCGGGCATATTCGCCCTGCTTATAGCCATGATCAACGTGGGTTATACGTTGCTCCTCCTGAGCACCCTCGGTAACCTGTTTTCGCTGTATCTGCCATACAAACTGTCGTCCGACTCGCTGCGCGGGGCAGGAAACAAGCCGGTTGCCGTGCTCACGACGTTCTTGTTCATGTTCTTGCTGCCCCTCATTTTCCTGCCGCCGATGGTGTGCGCCCTGGCGGATTTCGCACTCGCGTATCTCTACGCGGGCTGGCGGTTCTCCCTGGGCCTGGTGCTTGCTCTCGTGTTTCTCGGGCTTGCGCTGCTCGGTTACCGGTGGATGCTCGATATGTGCGGGGGCATATTCGCCAGACGCGAAACCAGGATCCTCGAGGCCGTCACCAAGGGGAACGATTGACCTGGTCACGCGCGGCGCGCCGGAGACCATCTCCGCATTCTTTTTCCCTTGTACACCGCGAAAGCGCGTTCTTGTATTCAAACGGTCTTGGGCCGCACTACGTGCCCGCCCAGGACTCCTGGTAGAGGTGCAGCACGTCTCGTTCCGACAGGCCGCCCACCTGGTTCTTGAAGCGGTAGGGATCGGAATGGCAGTCTAGCGCGAACTGCTTGAGCTGGTCTTTCATCACCCCGGCATCGCGCGCAGCCGCCGAAACGCCACACTCCTCGAACAGCCTGTGCAGTCCCCGCACGATGTTGTTCGCGGCTTCTTCTCGAGGGCCGGCAAAGCCAAGGGCGCTGGCGATGGCCGCGACTTTCTCGGGAACGAAGGCGGCGTTGTAACGAAACACCGGCGCGAGCAGCAGGCCGTTCGCCAGGCCGTGCTGGACGCCGCAGTGCAGGGTGTAGTAATAGCCCATCCCGTGAACCAGCGTCGTGCCGCTTTGGGCAATGACGCATCCCGAGAGCATGGCCGCCAGCAGCATACCGCCCCGTGCCTCGATATCCGAAGGCTTGTTCACCGCCCGGGGCAACCAGTGTTTGACCAGCCGGCATCCCTCGAGCGCCAGGATGTCGCCCACGGCCGTGCTTTTCTTCGATACCAGCCCTTCCATTGACTGGCTGAGCGCATCGAATCCTGTATAAGCGGTAATATCGGGCGGCAGCGATGGTGTCAGTTCGGGATCGAGCAACGCGACCCGTGGAAACAGGACGCGACCTTTGATGGTGCGCTTCTGATTCTCCGATGTGTCCACCAATACCGCGTACGGGGTCACCTCACTGCCAGTACCCGCGGTTGTCGGGACCGCTACTATCGGCAAGGCCCCCTTCGTGAACCGGTCGGAACCGATAAAATCAGCACAGGGGCCCTCGTTCAGGGCGAGGCCTGCCACGGCTTTCGCGACATCCATGGGGCTGCCTCCGCCGATGGCAATGACGATATCGCAGCCGTTGTCCCGGCACACAGCCGCCGCCGCATCGCACTGGCCCGTCGTTGGGTTCTCCTCAGCCTTGTCGTACACCACGGCGCCGGGGAGCTGCGTTAAGAGCCGGTCGATGGCGCCAATGGCCCGCGCGCTATGCTTTCCCGTCACGACAAAGGGCTTGTTCCCCAAACTCGAGCAGCATTGTGCGAGCTGGTCGAAGCATCCGGCGCCAAACCGGATTTCCGTGGGCATCAGGTACGAAGAATCAGGAACGGGGGCCATTTTTCAGCCTGTTGTCAAGATGGTCGGCGTATTGTTTCTTTTTCTGCGCGAGCCGCTGGAGGCTGTGGAATGCCTTGTCAGCGCCCTCAGATGCGGGTTCAACCATGGTGGCGTGGCGCCAATTGTGCTCGGCCTCGTCCGTGCGTCCCTGCCGGTACAGGGCGTTTCCAAGATAGGCATACGCGAGGGCACAGGTCTCGTCCGTCATCACCGCGTCGCGGAAAAACCGCTCCGCCGCCGTGTCGTTCTTGGCGTTGTAAGCTTCCCGGCCTTGTTTGACGAGCTTCATCGCAGCCTTGCGCCGTAGCGGGGCATGCTGGTCACCAACATGCTTGCCCAGTTTCCTCGCATCCGAAGCAAGCCCGGAAACCGCGTCGCGCACCGATTCCTTGCGCCCGAGCACATAACGCGCATGCCGTCCAATGTTCTTAGTGAAGGTCTTAATATCTTTGAAGATACTGCGTGACATCGTTCAGCCCTTCCATCCCGTATTTTAGCATCCACCGCCCTGTTCGGGCCACTGTCAGCATCAATCGGAATCGCCGGGTAACATGAGACTACATCATTTAAGTGTCGTGGCCATCGGGTGCGAATCACCCATCCGGTGAGACAGCGAACCATGAGCCGGCCGGCTCACCCGTGGGCGATGAAACTGGGGGGTGAACGGGGGAAACCCTCGCACATGGACCCACACGGACAAACACGGACCTACACGGACGGGGAAACACGGGGTAAATCTTCGAGGCAGCGAACCTTGAGTGAGTCGGCTCACCCGTAGACGATGAAAATGGGCTGGTTCAAGAGCCTCGGGACAGTCCCGTCTCGCTCCTGCGTCGCTCGCTTGGGACAGTCCTGGTTTTTGGAATTTTCGAGGCAGCGCACCATGAGCCATTCGGCTCACCCGTAGACGATGAAAATACAATGACCGGTGAGGGCACCGGTCCCACATTCCGGAAGGGATATGAATTTTCGAGGCAGGGGCCACAAACGACCCGTCTCACAAAGACCATTCGTGCGGGGCGCATTACGTGTGATTGCCCTGCATCGCCGCGGTTGAACCAGGCGCCGATGGCTCTTAGAATGACGGGTGCCGGGGCCTGTCCGGCACCCGTGTAATGGGGAAGGAGGACTGTTTCGTGCCGCTCGTGGTCGATTGCCATGCCCATATCCGGAATCCCGGGAACGGCGAGCCCGAGCTTGTGATGGCATACGCCGACCGGGCCGGTGTTGACAAGGTGATTCTATGCTCGCTCGGGCGCGAATGGACGGCTTTTCCGGACGCAGCCGCCCTCGACCAGGCAAATGCCGACATCGCACTGGTGGTGGAACGATACCCTGACCGGTTCCTGGGCATGGTGTACCTCAGCGCCGACGAGGTGGCGTTGGGGCTCGAGCATCTCGACCGTTATATCGCCAATGGGCCGTGCCGGGCCGTGAAACTGTGGATCTCGCAATTCGCTGACGATCCCCGCATGGACCCGCTGTTCGACCGGATCGTCGAACTCGATGTGCCCGTTATGCAGCATACCTGGATCAAGGCCACCGGAAATCTGGAAAAGGAATCGACGGTCTGGCACTGCGTGAACCGGATACACCGCCATCCCACTCTGAAAATGTGGCTGGCCCATTGCAGTGGACGATGGGAGGAGGCCGCCCGCATTATCGCCCCCTATCCCAATCTATGCCTCGATATTTCGGGCGGCGAACCCGAGGCCGGCGTGGTCGAGTGTCTGGTACGGCACATCGGCCCCGAGCGTATCTTCTACGGTTCGGACATCCCCGGCCGGAGCTTTGTGGTCCAGATGAGCAAGGTCACTTCCGCCAACATCCCGGAGGAATGGAAGCACATGATCCTGGGTGAAAACGTGATGCGATGGATCCGGCCATGACGCGCGAAACGGCAATGCACGGTCAGCCATGATAGATTTCAACGTCAAACTCGGCCATTTCCCCTACAGACCCGTTGCGGGATTGGACGCGCTGCTGCGCGAAATGGACCGCCACGGTGTCGAAATAGCCGTCCTGTCCTCGCTGAATTCGGTGTTCTACCTGAATCCACAGGACGGAAATGACGAACTGGCTGAAGCCATTGCTTCCCACCGCGACCGGTTCATCTTCTCGGCGGTGCTGCGCCCGAATTTCACGGGATGGCCGGACGACCTGATGCGGTGCTTCGAGGATTACGGCGCGCAATGCCTTATTCTCCATCCCCAATACCACCGCTATGAGCTGATGGATGGCGCGGCAGGCGAACTGGCGCTCGCAGCCGCGGACCTGGGCATGCCCGTCTGCGTGCAGTGCTGGCTCGAGGATCCGCGGCGGCAGTTCTATCGGGAGATCGTTCAACCCGTAGCGCCGACCGTCATGAAGGACTTCGCGAACGCGTATCCTTCGGTCACCATGGTGGGACTGGGCCTGCGTTTCGGCGAACCGGAAATGCTCGGCGAACCTCTGCCGCGGAATTTCTACTTCGACACATCGAACTACGAGAACATGTGTGAGCTCGAACTGGCCATGGAGCGGTTCCCCCGGGAACGCGTGCTATTTGGGACCAATTTCCCGCTGTATAATTACGTGGCCAACGTGGAAAAACTTGCGCGTGGAAACATCACTGCCTCGCAGCGGGCGGCCATCGGTTCCGGGAACGCAAAACGCCTGCTGGGCATTCAATAGGTAACAGGGAGTGACGCAGTGAAGGCAATCATCATGGTGGCGGGCAAATCGACCCGCACGTACCCATTGACTCTGACCCGGCCTAAGCCGTTGTTGAAGATACTTAACAAGCCCATTCTGGCCTGGCATCTCGACGCATTACGCGCCGTCATCGACGAGGCCATTCTTGTTGTTGGTTACCGTAGCGAGATGATCCGCGATGCGTTCGGCGAATCCTGTGAAGGGCTGCCCCTGCGCTACGTCGAGCAAACGGAGCAACTCGGAACCGGCCACGCCATACTCCAGTGCGAGAAATTCGTCGACGGGCCGTTCATTGCCATGAATGGCGACGATCTCTACGCGCCGGTGGACCTGCAGAAGCTCGCCCATGCCACCAACGCAGCCCTTGCCAAACGCGTTCCCGATCCCCGCCTGTACGGCGTGCTCGAGCTGGACGCCGACGGCGAGGTGCGGCGGCTTGTCGAGAAACCCAGAGAGCCGGCCTCCGATCTTGCCAGTGTCGGGGCCTACGCGCTCAACCCCGCGATCTTCGAGGTGCTTCGCGAGACGGAACCATCCGAGCGTGGCGAAATCGAGATCACCTCCGCAATTCAGACCCTCGCCGGACGCGGTGCGTTTTACGCCGTCGAAATGGAGAGCTATTGGCTGCCCATCGGTTATCCCTGGAACCTCCTCGAAGCCAATGAATACCTCTTGAACGATATGAAGCCCGCAATCGAGGGCGACGTCAGCCCCCGCGCCGAGCTGAACGGCCCGGTGCACGTCGGCAGAGGCAGCGTGATCCGGGGCGGCGTGGTGCTCGACGGTCCCGTATACATCGGCGAAAACTGCTCGGTCGGGCCCAACTCATGGCTGCGGCCCGGCGCTACCCTGTGCAACGGCTGCCGTGTGGGCCAATCCTGCGAAATCAAGAACTCGATTCTGCTCGACGGGAGCGCCGTCCCGCACCTGAGCTATGTAGGCGACACCATCATCGGGGAACGCTCCAACTTCGGCGCGGGTACCATCACCGCGAACGTTCGTCACGACGGCGGCACGGTGAAGTCGGCGGTCAAAGGCGAGCTCGTCGATACCGGTCGCCGCAAGCTTGGCGCTATCGTCGGCGACGACGTGCATACCGGCATCAATACGTGCATCTTTCCCGGCCGGAAACTCTGGCCGGGCGCCTGCACCCGTCCAGGCGAAGCCGTGTCGCGTGATATCGAGTCCAGGCTGTGAAGTCACTGGCGCGGTCAGGACGGCTCACGACCTTCGCCTCAATTTTGAAGCGTGTGGACTGGCGCGAAGCCGCTCTTCTGGCCCTCATTTTCGCTCTTGTCTTCTATCTCTGGAGCTCGATACTCCTGTATCCGCTCCGCATTCTCGTTGTCTTCTTTCACGAGATGAGCCACGGGCTGGCGGCCGTCCTTACCGGAGGCGGTATCCGGGAAATCCACCTGCACCCCCACGCGGGCGGTATGTGCGTCACGACGGGTGGAATTCGATTCATCGTCATCTCCGCCGGTTACCTGGGCAGCCTCCTGTGGGGCGGCGCCATCCTGCTCCTGTCCCGGAAACCCAAACAGGTGAATGCGCTCACGGTGGGTTTGGGCATCCTGCTTCTGGGCACGGCGGCGCTGCTGGTGCGGCCCGTCCTCGACTTTGGCTTCCTCTTCTGCACGGGCACGGGCGCGGCGCTTGCCGCCATGGGGCTCAAATTGCCGGTTTGGGCCAACGCGTTCGCCCTGCGCATCATCGGGCTCGCCAGTTGTATGTATGCCACCGTCGACATCAAGGGCGACATCCTCGACCGGCCCCATCTCACCTCCGACGCTACCCTCCTCGCCGAACACACCGGCATCCCCGCCATGCTCTGGGGCATCTTCTGGATGGTCCTCGCTATCGCCGCATCGGCCGCCCTTCTTGTCGCTGCCTGTGTGAAATCACCGCGCGCAGGCAGGGCCACCGGGCCCTGACCGCTCCGCCTGCCTAAATGAGGAGTGACTCTTTGCGCAGGGACTCGAGGGCGGACTGAAAATCGGGCGGCGGGGGAGCCTGAAAGCGCATCACAGCGCCGTCGGCGGGATGCGCAAATCCCAGCAATTCCGCGTGCAGCGCTTGCCCTGGCAGTTTCCGCAGCGCCACTTTCGTCTCATCCGAAACTGCCCAGCGCTGGAAATCTACGACGCCGTACACCGGGTCGCCGAGGACGGGATGCCCGGCAAACCGAAGGTGCACGCGGATCTGGTGGGTGCGGCCGGTCTCGAGCTTCAGGCCTACCAGACATGCCACGCCGAAGCGCTCCAAGACTTCGAAATTGGTGACAGCGTCGCGGCTGTGCGCAGCTGCGACGGACATGCGCTTGCGGTCGGTCATGCTCCGGCCCACCGCGGCATTGATGCGGCCGCGCTCCTCCGGAAACTCGCCCTGTGCCAGCGCCAGGTAGCGCCGCTCAAAGGCGTGTTCGCGCGCCTGCCGTCCCAAGGATTGAAATGCACGGGGACTCTTGGCCACGACCATCACGCCCGAAGTATCGCGGTCCAGCCTATGCACAATGCCCGGGCGTGTGGCGTCTTCCCCGGGCC
>CAZFOG010000225.1:0-10620 GCA_964520685.1 uncultured Nitrospiraceae bacterium
ATAGCCTACGATTTCTCTCACTCAAACTGGTACCGTTTTCGGGGGACAGGCCAGCTACCCCTGCCAGAAACCCGCAGAACCCGGTCATACCGCACAGAGCCGCTTCACTCGACGATAGTGTTCCTGAGCTGTCGAGACCACGATGCGGCCGCCCTCGCCCAATATCACGTGATCGGATATGAATCGTGGCGGCTGGGCATTCAATTCATAAGTATTCAAATCCGGGCAAAGACCGGGGAGGCAATGGAGACACGGAAACATGGTTTTGGGCGTGGTTAGGAAATTCATGAATTGTTCAGGTTTGGAATACTATTACCGGGTATGTGGGACGATACTGAGCTTCCGGTGAGCTTAGCGGTTGCGTTTATTTATGTAAGTGTTTATTTCACAATGAATTACGTTTTCCTGCAACTTTGGCGTGAACTGGCACGAGAACTGCGGAGCACTTTACGTGCCGCAGGCATGCCGTCTGCGGTTGAATTCAGCATGGGGGAAACGAGTGCGTCACTCTCGGTCACGTTGGCCTAACTTCGATAGTGTAGGAACCGTACTGATTCCCGCATCTGACACAGGAGGTTGGAGATGAAGGTCAATCTTAGGTGGGTATCTATTGCTGCCATTTTGTTGACCGCTGCCGCGATTCCGGCGCAAGGCGAATTGATTTCGCCTTTTCCGAGCGACTTTGTCTGGGACCATAACGACACTTTCTCAGCGGTAATCGGCGAGTCGAACTGGCTGGTAGATGGCGACGGAACCGGCTGGACTGACCCTGACGGACGGCAGTGGTTCGGCTATTGGGACTCCGACTATTGGACTCAGTGGTTCTATGACGGGGAGTACGATGCGGATCGGTACAAGGTCATCCACCTTCAGTTCACCATAACGCCGTTCGATTCGTACACGATGGGGCCTGTGCAAGTGGCTCTGAACTGGACCACTCCCGAGTGGTCCGCGCTCGGGCTGGACACGCCGCCTCTTCCCGGGGACTTCATCGATGCCGCGAGTGGCGACAGCATTCCGGAAGAGACGTACATCGAGCGAAGTGAGCTTCTGGTAGACCTTCCTTATGGCACTACCGATACCTGGAGCATCTACCCGAATGGTATCCCGACGCTGCACTATGACCTCTATTACCGAATCCCGGACTACAACCCCGAATGGGTATCGATTGACGTGCGGGGCCAGATATTCTGGGCGGAAGGCATTATCGAGCATTCCTGCCTGCCCAGTGGCGACGACAATATCGTTCCCGAACCCGCGTCCGTTGCCCTGCTCGGCCTGGGTCTCGCGGGCTTGACCATGCGCCGTCTGCGCCGCGGGTAGTTCTGGAGTTTCAACACGGACAAGCATAGCCCGTGAACAGGCCGGTCGCCCGATCGGCCTGTTCACACATGTGTATGCCCCCTATCGACTCAGGCGTGCCTGAGTGGGAACGAAATGCGCAAACTTGGGTTACGAAGAGAGCACCTGTTTTTCCCGCGGACAGACTGTGTTGAGATATTTCACTGTAGCTGGCGGCGTTTAAGAATCGGATTGCAATCCTGCAAAGCCGTTTGAGTGAGGCGGGGACGTTCACCAGTTGAGGGCTTTGAAATAACCGGACTATCCAAACAACAACGCCCCCGGGTCCGAGTCGCCCCGCCATGCCTGCAATGCCCATCACGACCCCGAAAAGCGTTCCGGGAGTAATGCCGAAGTAGAACCGCCTGGCGACCAGAATGAAGACCGCGCCGGCGACCAGCAGCGCTCCGACACTCAGCAACGCCGCGAACTTGACTTAGGTGAGCCGCTGATGCTTGCAATAGGCTGCGTATAGTTGCGGTAGCGTTAGTAATAGGTGTCGTTAGCGCTGGCTTTGCAGGCGATGGCCAGAAAGCGTCCGCCATTCCGTTGTCAAAGGCCGGGTTAAACCCGAATTGCCGGATAACTCGAAGAAACCTCCGCAATGCCGGTGCCGGTAAAACGGAACTTCTCGGGGGCCTACGGTTACATACATCGCCGGAGCTCCAACGGCGCGAGAACATAAGAGCCTGAGCTGAAGGCCCAGGAAAACGGGAGCGCTACAAGAAAACGGGCTAAAAGACCGTAACATCCGCGGGTCATGCGATGTGCCGGTCCTTCAGGCCGGAAGATGTATGGGAACGTCTATACCCAGCCCTACAGGCAGGGCTGGCATGTTACCGCGCGTTTGGCGCTCGGGAAGCCCCGAGTAGTCTCCAGCCTTACCAGACGGGTGACTCGCCGATTGAACCTGCACCCGATGGCCACGGCACTTGAGTCATGTAGTCTCATGTTACCCGGCGAGCGGGGACCCCGTGCATACGTATTGAGCCTGACTGCGCCCTGCGTTGTGGGTTTCTGTATGAGCGTTCGCGGCGCGGTTCCCTTTTTTGGCCGGCCTTGCCGGGAACCCTCAGGGCCCGGTCATACCTCACAGAGCCGTTTTACTCGACGGTAGTGTTCCTGAGTTGTGGATACCACGATGCGGTCCCCCTCGCGCAACGTCACTGTCATTGACGGGTGAAAACGGCGCTCGCCCGTCTCTGCGCTCACGTAGGACAGAATTGACAGGTCGCCCAAGTCCCGCAGTTCCTCCGTGGACATGCCCTCCAGGCGTGAACCTTTCGCCACGACGAGTTCCACATTGGTCATCAGCGCGTCGCCGACGTAGAAGCTGCTCACCACGCCCGGATCGATCGCTGCCATGGCAAAGCCCGGCGCCGCGAGAGCCGAAGTGCTGAATACCGATTTGAAGCCGAAGATCCCCTCGAGCTTGCGTGCCAGGTTGGTGTCGAATATGCGTACGACCACGCGGATGTCCGGCCTCACCGCACGTGCGTTGAGAGCAGCCTCGATGTTCGCCATATCGTCCTGGGCAGCGGCGATCACGGCTTTTGCATCCATGATATGCGCTTGCTCGAGCAAGCCGGGGGCGCGCATGTCACCGTGAATTATGGTGCCCATCCCGAAGATCTTGACGAATGGGGGCGCCCCGGAGAGATTGATGTCGCCGTACCCAATGGTGGTCATGGTGGTTACAGTGAAATACGCCGCGTCCAGCCAGCTCAAATGGAGATAGCGGTGGAAGACGAAAACGGACGCACCCATGAAAAGCGCAACAATAAGAAGGATAACAACAAACACCTTCCGCATTGCGGAACTCCCCCCATTGGCGCGTTAACTGCAGCGCAACCGGAACCTTTCTGCAAGCGCCGCAACATTTCTGTCAAGAACTCCTCATTCTCCCTGGGCCTGTGTCAGTTCCCGCACCATCTCATCATGAACATGCCCATTGGAGACGAGAAGCCCGTCGTTCTCGCCGAAAATCCGCACGGGATAGCCGCTCAGATCGGATGCTTTGCCGCCCGCTTCCTCGGCCAGCAACAGCCCCGCGGCGTAGTCCCACGGGCGCAGCGACACGTGTACGTAAGCGTCCGCGTCGCCCGAGGCAACGGAGCAGAGACCCAGCACCGCAGCGCAATGGCAGCGGAACTGGCCCGCATGCAGCAGGATGCCCTGTGTCCGTTCGAGCGTGGGTTGCCGCGTGGGAGGTCCGCCAAAATCGATCTCGACCCGTGCGAGGGAGAGGGAACCTGCGCTCGATACTTGGATGGGGTGGCCGTTGCGCCGTGCGCCCAAACCGCGTTCCGCCAGGAAGACGTCGCCCGTGATGGGAAAGGCAACTCCGCCGGCCAGCACCTGTCCTTCTCGTGCAAAGGCGATGGAGATGCCAAACTCGGGCAGTAACGACCGCACGAAGTTCTGCGTTCCGTCGATAGGGTCGATGATCCATGCCCGGGCATTGGGATCGTCCGGATACCGCGCATAATCTTCCTCTTCGCCCACGATGGTATCGGCCGGAAATGCATTGGTAATCAGGGCGGCAATCCGGCGCTGTACCTCGATGTCCACCTCGGTAAGCAGATCGTTTGCATGGCTTTTCGATGAAATGCCCAGATTCTCTTTGTCGGCATGGCGTTCGCGCACATACGGCGAAAGCGCCTCGAAGGCATGCTCGATCAATGCGATTTCGGTCATGGCGGCTCCTTGAGGGCGGCTACCCTTTGAGGCCCGTGAGGGTAATGCCCTGGATAAACGTGCGCTGTGTCAGAAAGAAGAGAAGGATGATGGGAATCGTGATCACGCTGGACATGGCCATGAGGGGCCCCCATGCGCTTTCGTGATGACTCTGAAACTGTTGCAGCGCGATGGCGAGGGTATATTGGCGGTCATCCTGAAGGTACACAAGGGGACTCAGAAAGTCCGCCCATTGGTATAGAAACATGAACAGCGCGGTCGTGGCCAGGGCGGGTTTTGACAGGGGGAGGATAATAAAGAAATAGATACCAAACTCGTTGCAGCCGTCAATGCGCGCCGATGCGCTTAGATCCTGGGGGACTCCCAGGAAGAATTGCCGCAGCAGGAAGATGTAAAAGGGCGTACCGAAAAACGCCGGAATGATGAGCGGTTTAAACGTTCCTACCCAGCCCAGCTCGCGGTACAGGGCAAACAGGGGAATCAGTGTGACCTGGTAGGGAAGCATCATCGTGGCGAGCACCAGCACGAATACGATATCCCGCCCCCGCCACGGAATGCGCGCGAAACTGTAGGCCACCAGCGAGCATGACAGGAGCGTGCCCAGGACGACCGTCACGCAGATGAACAGGGTATTGCGCAGGTTATGCCAGAAATCCATCTTCTCGAACGCGTCGGCGTAGTTCTGCCAGTGGAGCCCCACCCTCTGCTGTACTTCGAAGTCCTCGGTCCATGCCGCAACCTGTCTGTCGCCCAACTGCAACACGTGGCGCCCCGTCTCGTCGCGCCCCAGATCGACCCCCTCCATGCCCTCGTACAGGACCAGGGGGCGTTCCTCCGCATCCACAAGGGCGGTTGTCGGTATCCACTGGGGCGGCTGGCCGGGTTTGGGGAAGATGCGCGACTCATGTTTCAGCGACGTCGAGAGCATCCACAGAAAGGGCGAGATGAATACCGCCGACAACGCCAGCAGGGCGGCGTAGATGACGATTCTGCCGAATACCTTACTCGCCATGGTAATGCACCCAGCGCTTGGACGAGACCAGCACGCCGATCGTGGCCACCAGGATAACGAGGAAGAGCAGCAGCGCCATGGCGGAAGCGTAGCCCATTTTCAGGTACACGAAGGAGTTGCGGTAGAGGTACAGCGCGTAGAACATCGTGCTGTCGGCGGGACCGCCCTTGCCGGCCGTCATCACGTACACTTGCGTGAAGTACTGAAACGCCGCAATCAGCCCCATTACGAGATTGAAGAGAATGGTGGGCGTAAGCATGGGAATGGTCACATTCCGGAACTTCTGCCATGGGCCCGCGCCATCGATCTCCGCCGCTTCGTACAACACCTGGGGCACATCCGCCAGACCCGCCAGGAAAATCACCATGGGCCCGCCCACCGTCCACAGGCTCATCAATACCAGGGACGGCTTGGCCCACTGTACGTCCGCGATCCATCCGGGACCCTCGATACTGAACAACTGCCGCAGCATCCCGTTGATCAGCCCGCTCTCGGGATTGAGCACCCACAGCCAGAGCACCGCCGAGGCCACGATGGGGACGATCGTCGGCAAGAAGAAGAGGGTGCGGAATACGGAGAGCCCTTTCACGGCCTGATTGAGCAGCACCGCGAGCACAATGGCCAGAATCAGGCTCAACGGGACCGAAAAGGCCGTGAAGTACAGGGTGTTGTAGACGGATTTCCAGAACACGCCGTCGTGGAAGAACAGCGTGCGGAAATTCTCCAGCCCCACCGGGATTGGCGGCGTGATGATGTTGTAGTTGCACAGGCTGTAGTAGACGCTCATTACCAGGGGATACACCATGAACACGGTGCCCCCAATGAGGTAGGGCAGTGCGAAGAGGATACCATTGCGCAGGTTGCGCCGCTCCATCCGCGTCATGATGGGCCTCGTTTCACAATCGCCAGCATGCGCTCGAGTTCCGCGTTGCAGTTGTTTTCGATGTCGCGCGCGGCCTGTTCGGGCGTCTTCGTGCGCAAGGTAACGAGTTCGCGTTGCCGCTCCACTTCGTCTATAAAATACTGCGCCACCGGCGTCACCGGATACACCGGCGTCTCTTTGGTCAGCACTTCGTTAACAAACACCGCGAATGCCGGATCGCCCAGGCACCGCTGGTGCGTGGCCTCCGCTCGCCGGCACGGGATGTTGCTGATGGCCCGGTTATAATCGCTCGCCGGCGACGGGCGCCCTCCCGGACGTGGGCTGTTGAACCATTCAATGTACTTCCAGGCGGCTTCGGGATGGGGCGCTCCCGCCGGAATCATGTCGAGGACGCAGGTCGGCGAGTAGCTGCGCGGAGGCGCTCCGTCCGGTTGCGGCAAAGGCGCCACGCCCCAGTCGAGTTCGGGGGCGTACCGCGCGATAAACGACGCCTGCCACTCGCCTTCTTGCGTCATGGCGACCTTTCCCGAATAGAACGGATTATTCGCGCTCATGTACGCGCCGAACCCCGTCCGGAATGCCGCCACCATCTCGGGGTTGAGGGCATACGGAAGCTGTTCCCCGGCACTCGGGTCAAGGGCAAAGCTCCGCATCCACTCGAACATGGCAACGATGTTCGGGTCATCGCCGCACACGAACCGGCCCGTTTCCGCGTCGAACCATTCCCCGCCGAACAGGCCGCCCCACATGTGGGTGTGGTCCCACGGCAGCCAGGGCAGAAACCCGATCTGCCTCAGTCCCGTCTCGTCGCGCACCGTCAGTCTGCTGGCATAGTCGAGCAGCTCGGTCATGGTCCGGGGAGGGCGCTCGGGGTCCAGGCCCGCTTTCCGGAACGCCGTCTTGTTCCACAGCAGGCAGATGCTGTCCGTAGTAATGGGAATTCCCCACGTATGGCCGTTGAACGTCACCGAGCGCCAGACGTGCGGAAAAAAGTCCTCGGGCTTGATCGATTCGGACGTCTCGATGAATTCATCCAGGGGCATGACGCAGTGCTGGGGCGCCAGCGCCGCGAGGATTGCCCCCTCGGTGCTCAGAATGTCCGGAGGGGTCCTTCCCGCAATAGACGTTAGCAGTTTCTCCATGGTGAAGCCGACCGGAAGCGCCCGCACGTAGACCTCGTCCTGCGACGCATTGAATTCGTCAATCAGTGCCTTGCGCTCGTCGAATTCATGTCCGGTGTGGCGGTCCCAATACGTAATGATGACGCGCCCTTTCTCGAGTGCCGCCTTTTCCTCGGGCGAGCCCGCCTCGGACGGCCACAGCGCGGCGACGGCGATTGCACACGCGCCGATTGCCAGGGCCCAGCGTATATAGGTGGATTTCACGCGGTCAAGCCTCGTTCAGGGAATGTTCTCCGCCTGGAAACGCCGGTATTATGCCGGTTCCCGCACGCTGGAATCTACCGGGCGCTGGAGCATTTGTCGAATCACCCATGTGGTGGGACAGCGTACCATAGGCCGTACGCTTCATTCGTAGACCGTGAAAACCACGACAACGGGGACATGTTCAAAGCGCCGTCCGCGGCGCGGAGCGTCTTCTTGGGAGCGCCGAGCGTCAGCTCGGCATCCGGGAAAGCCCAAAGACAAGAATGCCGAGCTGGCGCTCGGCATTCCCACATTGAAGACATCCGGATACGCAGAAGAGGCTCCCAACCTCACCATTCCCGGGAACTCAGATTGCCCGCACAACGGAGGGCAGCATCTTGGAGCCGTCGCGTAACGGAGGGCGGGTTTTCCAATCCGCCATTGATTAACGCGCGGGCCGAAAGGGCCGCGCTTCCAGGCTAGTATTGGCCCGGTACGCGGGCGTGTCCGCCCGCAGTCATCTACTGGACGGGTTGGAAACCCCGTCCTCCGTTACCGGAATCAATCATGCGCAAGATGCGCATGCCACCTCAACGCCGCCGCGCATCTCCCCTTCGGGGGGGTAGAACGCCGACAGGCGTTCGGGGGGAGGGCTCTTCAAAAACCTCGGGACAGTCCCGGTTTTTGATTTTCGAGGCAACGAACCATGAGCCATTCGGCTCACCCGTAGACGATGAAAATACAATGACCGGTGAGGGCGCCGGTCCCACATTCCGGAAGGGATATGAATTTTCGAGGCAGACAGCTTAGCCATCCGGAGCGCCGAAGGCGCGCTAACATAGCAGCCCAGCCTGAAGGGCTGGGTGCATCTATTGCTATATATCCCCCGGTCTGAAGGACCGGCACATCACTTGACCTGCAGATGTTACGGGCTTTCAGCCCGTTTTCTTGTAGTGCTCCCGTCTTCCTGGGCCTTCAGCCCAGGCTGTTCTGTCCTCGCGCCGTTGGCGCTCCGGAAATGTGTGCAACCGCACCGCCCCGAGCAGTACCCTTTCCACCGGCACTCGCCTTGCCGAGGCTTCCTTAAGTTATGCAGCGATTCGGGTGCCATCCAATATTGACCCGTCGTTCTCGGGCATGTAATGTGAGTGATTCACGAAGAAACAGGAAGAGCATCGAGGAGTATCCATGTCTCAGGGAAGCCAACACCCACTTGCCAGGGCGGACGCGCTGTATCGCCGTGCCCGGTACGATGAAGCATTAGCCGAGATCGCGCGCGTTCAGGCAGGACATCCCATGAATGCCGATGCGGTGTACCTTGAGGCCCTGTGCCTTCACGGCGCAGGGCGTATAGGCGAGGCCCTGGCCCGGTGCAAGCAGCTCGGGCAGATGTTTCATGATCCGCGCGTGCCCGCCTTGCAGGCCCGAATCGGCGTCGAACTGCCCCCCGAAGCGTACATTGCCCCCAGGAAGAAGCGCCTGAACTGGAAACGGCCCCTGAAATGGGCAGTGGTCTCGGGAATTGTGGCGGCCGTCGGCGTCTTTATTCTCTACGCACCCGACCGGCTGGCAGGCGGGGCGGGGCGGCTCTGGACCCAGCCCCTCGAACCAGGGCTTCTGCCCCCCATGAGCGACAGCCCGCCATCCAGACTTTCGGCCAACAGGCTCACGGCGGCGGGGCAGGCCTGGCTGGAGCAGTGGGCGGACAAAGACCTTCCGGATTGGCAGGAGAGCGCCAAGGTCAGTGCGCCCCGCGTGTGCCTGGCCAAGCTGGCTCTCGGACGCGAGATCCGCGAAGTCAATACCTATCTGCAATCGCAAGTCCCGAATAAGAACAGCGGCTCGAGCTGGGAATTGGGGCCGCTCAAACACGAGGGCGATTATGATTTCACCGAGGCCACGCTCACGACCCTGCTCTACGTGTTTGGCGAGCAGCCTGAGCGTCTCTACCCCGAGACGGCCGACCATATCGTGAACGTCCTTCTCATCGAGGAAGGCGGCAAACCCCGCGTCAAGGTCCCGCGTTCCCTGGGACTCGTTGTAGACACGGAGAATCACCATTTGATGACCGAGGGCAGCCGCTACCTCAAGAACCAGTGGCTTTCATCCCATGGAAACACCGACCCGAAATACAACAACCAGACCAACGGACTTGAAGCGTGGCTGACCGGCTATCTCGAGGAGATGATCAACGAGGGCGTCTACGAGTTCAACTCCCAGCCGTATATCGGCTACACCATCCAGGCGCTGCTGAATCTCGAGGCCTTCCCGGAGTCTCAGGAGATCGCCAGCCGCGCGCGCCATGTGCTCGACATCATTAACTACCAGTATGCTCTGGGCAGCCTCGACCTGCGCCGGTTCGCGCCGTTTCGCAGGCAGATGGAACGGGCGGACAGAACCGGCTTGAGCGATGACTACAATTCCGAAGTCATGCGCGTCTGGGCCTCGCCGCCGGCCGGCGCCGCGTTTGACCCCGCTTCGCTGGTGGGAGGGGGGACCCAGGCGGTCATCGCGGAACTCTGCCCATACCGCCCGCCGGACGATGTGCTTCGATGGACACTCGAGAAGCGCGCCGACTATTTCGTACAGTTTGGCCGCGGGCCCAAAGCCAGCCCCGAGATCTACAGCGGCGGTCCAGGCTATCTCCTCTCCGCCGGCGGTGTCCACCGCGGCAACCGTTCCCTGATCGTCGCCCGGCCCAATACCCTCATGCTGAGTGATGGGGCCACCGATCTCATGCAGTGTTTCCACATCCAAAGCAAGGGCGACTGGAAAGATTGGAACAATACCGGCGTCCACAGACATTTCGCCTGTGGAAACGGTCCCGTCCATGTGCCTGACCACTACACCGCGGAAGTATCGGCCAACGGTTGGTCGGTTTACAGGCCCGAAGGCGTCCCCGAGCTTTCCATCGCGGTGTTCAGCAGCCCGGAACTCGGCCTGCTCGTTCTGTTCCCCGGCGAGGTCTTGCGCCCGCAATCCCTTCTGGAAGAACTGCAGATCGTCAATCCTGACCCGGCAACGCTTACCCACGAGTTCTGCTGGCTTGACGGGCGGCCCATCCGGTACGACACCGGTGCGCCCAAAGGGACCTGGGTTATCGAAGGCGTGGACAACGCGCCGGTAATCCGCGACTACGATGCCTGGCCTCAGGTAACCGGCGACCCGCCCCTCATCGCATTCGACCGGCGGCCCTGAAACCGTACCGGACGCTGCGTATCTTGCGGCGCTTCCTGGGCTTCACTACAATGGGCCTTTCACTGAAACGCAGGTGCCTCGGATGAGTGTGAAACGAGACATACGGCCCGTGCGCGTGCTGCCCG
>CAZFOG010000226.1:0-10613 GCA_964520685.1 uncultured Nitrospiraceae bacterium
TTTCCGTTCTCACATCAGTGTCATCTGTGAAATCCGTGGTCAACGCTTTTGCTTCAGCGCCGCTCGTCAGGGCACAATAACGTCATGCTTACGAACGACCACACCGCTTTCCGGGTGCGCGACCTTGACCGGGCCGTCGCGTTCTACACGGAGAAACTGGGCCTGAAACTCCTGTTCCGCGAGACCGACGAGGAACACGGTGAAGCGTTCGCTTTTCTCGAACTCGACGGTGGTAATCTCGAACTGCTCGAATCCCTGGACAAGGACATGCCGCCCGCACCCGAACCGCAACCGCCGTACACGCCCCATCTCGCCATCGCTACGGACGACCTCGATGCGCTCGCGAAGACCCTCGGCGACAAAAGCGTCCCCATTCTTAAAGGCCCCATGACCATCCCCGGGAAAGTTACCTGGCTTTACATCGCCGATCCCGACAAGAACGTCATCGAATTTGTCCAGTGGCTGTAGTAATGCCGCCTGACCTGCTTTGCCGCGGCAGCCGTCGCGAAATCCATTCGAGGTCTCGCGTGTTCACAGGAAGGATATGCCGCGGGTATGATAGCGGCGCTTACGATAGCGGGTGGGCAATGGCAACAGACCGGGAGAATGCGGGATGACAGCGAAATATGCGATCGACAATTTCCTCGCGCAGAAGCGCATCGCGATAGTGGGGGCTTCGCGCGGGCAGAACGATTTCAGCCGCGGCCTGTTGCGCGAGATGCGGATGCGGGGCTATGACACGGTGCCGGTCAATCCCAACGCAGAGGAGATCGAGGGCTTGGAGTGTTTTCCGAACGTGGCCGCCATCGACTCGCCCGTGGACGGCGCGCTTGTGATGGTGCCCGCGAAAGCAGTCGAATCCGTGATCAACGAGTGCGCCGAGGCCGGTATCACACGGGTCTGGGTTCATGGCATGGGTATGGGCGACGGCCCCGGCGTTACGATACAGGCGCTCTGCGAAGAAAAGGGGATCACCCTGGTCCCCGGGCAGTGTCCCTATATGTTTCTGACCGATACGGCGTGGATTCACCGGTTTCACGGCACGATCCTGAAATGGCTCGGCAAATACCCGAAGTGAGCATCGGGAGAACGGCGGAATTCCGCGCGCACCTGCCCGAAACGATTCAGGCGATTCCTTGAAAAGCACGGTTCGTTAGGCCATATTCGAACGACAGGCCGGTATCCCGTTCAGGCACAGGACCGCATCGCTTATGCACCAGCAACGTTCCCGAGCAGGGCAGCAGGGTTCGGATTCGCCCAGGACCAGCGTATCCTGGGGGAACCTATTGTTTCTGGGTTGCCTGGTGGCGCTCCTGCTCCTCGTGGGCGCGAGCATCTACAAACACCACCTGGCCAAACAAGCCGGGAACCACCCCGGCGAGCCCGTCTTCGGGTATATCGACACCACGGGACGGATGGTTATCAAGCCGCGGTTCGATTTCGCCTATGATTTCTCCGAGGGTCTCGCCGTGGTGCAGATAGACGCCCGCAAAGGGTACATCAACCGAAGCGGCGAGCTGGCCATCGACACCCTGTACGCGGACGCCGGGCCGTTCGGGGAAGGGCGGGCGCCGGTTCATCTCCACGGCAAGTACGGGTATATCGACGTAAACGGCCAGTTGGCGATCATGCCCGACTACGACCGCGTGGGGCCTTTCAGCCAGGGACGGGCGCCGGTGGCCCTCGAGGGGTTCTACGGGTATATCGACCGCGAGGGGGAAATGATTATCGCACCCCGCTTCGAGCACGCGCTGCCGTTCTCGGAAGACCTGGCCGCGGTCGTGCTCGATAAGAAGGCCGGTTACATCGACCTCAAGGGCAATCTGGTTATCGAGCCCCAGTTCGAGGCCGCCGCGCCCTTTGCCGACGGCCTTGCCCCCGTGCAAAAAGACGGGAAATGGGGCTACATCGACCGCCAGGGTAACTTCACGCTCGCCCCCCGGTACGAAGACGCCCAAGTCCCCCGTGAAGGTCTTTTGCCTGTTCAAGAAGGCGGAAAATGGGGGTTCGCCCGCCCCGACGGAACGCTCGCAATTCCCCCGCGGTTCGACCGGGCCGGGCCGTTCTCGCACGGCCTCGCCGTCGTCGAGGAGGATGGCCAATTCGGCTACATCGACCCGTCGGGCGCCTATGCCATTTCTCCGCGGTTCGACCGGGCCTACCCGTTCGCCGAAGGCCTCGCGCGCGTCCTCGTGAGACCTTGACGGGTCGGTTTACCGCAGATCTTGCGCGGCAAGGCGCCGCAATTCCGCCATCTGATAGGCGCGGCGGACCACGAAGTTCAAGGGCGTCAGAACCAGCGTGATGATGAACCCGGCCAGCAGGCAGGGCCATCCCAGCGGGGAACCGATGCCCGTCAGAATCACGCCCGCGACAAGCAACACAAACCCGGCGCCTGTGAATACCCACCCCGTAGTAAGGACGAGTCCCCGCAATAATCCTCGCGGGGCCAGAATACCGCCCAGGGCGCCCCAAAGACCGCACAGGGCTCCAAACAGCCCGAGCAGGGTCCCCAACACTGCTACCCACAATGTCCGGCTTGCCTGAAATGCCTGCGGAAGGGCCTCATGGGTGAGCGAGAGGCCGTCAACCCACAGGGTTCCGGGGCCTTCCATGCGCACGCCCATCAGGAACCGCGCCGGTTTCTCGCCCTGTTTGAGAAAGAAGGGGATGCGCACCTTCCGCCAGTCCGCGTC
This sequence comes from uncultured Nitrospiraceae bacterium, assembly GCA_964520685.1. Classification (GTDB taxonomy): domain Bacteria; phylum Hydrogenedentota; class Hydrogenedentia; order Hydrogenedentales; family SLHB01; genus UBA2224. Next base: position 2,697 of record CAZFOG010000226.1, read on the forward strand.
GCCCTGAATGACCTGGTCGAGTCCGCGCGAGAAATACTGGCCATCGCCGAAATCGCACCACAATTCGAGGTAAGCGATGTTCTTCAGGTTCTCGCCGCGCAGCGAAGCCTCGCACCAGACCGTCGCATTCTCGACACCTGGATTGGCCGCCTCATACAGAACCACGGACCGGGGTTCGGCGCTTTCATAGTCGATTCGCACCGAACCATTCCCGTCGATGCTTTGAGACGGATCGAACGAGACCGTCACGCTGGGCGGCATCGGGGCCGGCAATTCCGGCATGGCGTCAACGTGCTGCACATAGAGCTGCGTGTCCGGGGGCTGTCCGGCAGCGCCCGTTGCGGCCAAAGCAATCATGGAGCAAATCCAGAGCTGTTTACGCATCGCACGATCCTTTCTGTAAGTCCTTGATCTCCTCGTTGTGCGCATCCACGAGCATTCGTGCCGCTTCGGGAGGAATCTTGCCGTCCGCCACCAGAATGCGAATTCTGCGGTAGAATGGCGCAGAATTCGCGGTCTCATCAGACGCCTGCACTTTCGCAATCAGCCGATCTAGCCGGGCGCGGACCGTCGGATAGGAGATTCCATACTCTTGCGCGACCGCCTTCAGCGAGCCACTCGCCAGGAGGAAGCGTTTGAGAAACGCCAAGTCCTCATCGTCCAGTAAAGCCAGCCATTGCGGTAATTGAGCCATCGGGGGCCGCTCCTAAATAAAATTAATTTCTATTTGAATTATATTCAAATTCTCGGTGCCTGTCAAGCCCAAATTGGAACGTTTTGGCCCCCCGGGAATGAATGTGCTGGAGGTGGGTGTCTCCCAAGGTTGACGTGGACGGAACGGCCGGGTCGGGAATCTGGCGTGCCAGGATACGGTGTTCCATTTACAAGCATTGACGGTGGCTTGACATACGACAGGCAAGCCGCTATGATTGTGGCTGTTGCGCGGAGAAGCGCTGCAGACGTCCAAAAGGCGTTTTGCATTTTGGGTAGGTGAGGCATGTGCCGTATTCATACCGAATGCGGCGCAAGAAAACTGGAAGGGGTACGTAGCATGACGAAAGGTTTCCTTGATTTCGATCTGAGTGATCCGGGTACGCTGTGGTTCTGGGTATTCCTGCCCATTTCCATCTTTGTGTGGCTTTTCGACCAGTTCTAAGCCCGCATTAGCGTGTGCGGCACAGTGTGCCGCAACGAGACAATCCATTCGCAAATAGAGGCCGGAAGCCTTGTGTTTCCGGTCTCTGCTTTTTCGGCGCGGCACGCGGTTGCCCTCTTCACCGCTATTCTTCTGCGCGTTTTGCGGTACAGTAGAGGAGATACTTCTTCTGATGCCGTGAGGTAGAGGGTGCGCTTGACGTGTTACGCGATGAGGATAGACGGACCGGCCCGCCGGGGGACGGGGGTGAACGCCCGGTGAACGGCGGTCTGGCACGCCCGGTGATTCTGGGCGATGAAGCGGGACAATGGCTTGCGGAAGAGGGATTGGTTACCTCGGCCGGGCCAGAAGTGCTGACGATTTCCACGGGCGCGTCTTTCGGACTTGGCGAGCGTCTGTTCATCGAGTTCCCGGTCGATATCCCCGGCGAATCACACCGGACAGCCATCATTCGCGGCCGTGTCGCCGGCGTGCGCGAGGAGGGCCGGGGTTATGTCCTCGATGTGCGGCTCACCCTGATGCCGGATGTGGCGGTCACCGATATTGTGACGCTGCCTTTGAGCCGCGGCGAGGCCGAGGCCATGATCCAGGAAGCGCGCGAGGACCTCGAGACCGCTGGGAAGGCGGGCGCGTTGCCGGTGGCGGATATCACGCGGTTTCTCGAAACTCCGCGCACACAACAGGCACCGGAGACGCCCCAACGCCATTGGCGGTATGGTTTGGCGGCTGCAGGCGTCGTGTGCGCGATTCTCGTGCTCCTCTATCTATTCTCGCCGGCATCATCCTTGCGGACACCCCGATGGGAAGTTACCGGATTGCCGGGGGTGATGCCAGACGTGCCGCCGGAGGAAGCGGCGCGCGATTCCGGTAATCCGTCTCTCGGACGGGGCGGCAGTCTGGGCGCCGGGCCTGGGCCCGAGGGGGCGAGCCCTTCCGAGCCGGCACTGGGCGCATGGCGACCGGGCGCGTGGGTGCGAATTGATGATGATGGTGGCGCCAGGGAGAACATGGCCGGTACCGAGCCCCCCGATATCGGACCGCTCTTCTCGCCTATAGGCTGGGTCATGGCTGCCCTGCGACCGTTGCTGGAGCCGGATCCCGAAGATGGCGTGACGCCGCTTGCGCCCGCATTTATCGTCGCCGAGATGCTCGAGCCGGACGGCCATGCGGCCGCTGATGCGTCCGAGCCCGTGACCGGCGAGTCCCTGCCGGTGCCGGAAGAATCAGGCAGCGCGACCCAGGACCTGCCAACATCCTCCGGCGTGCCTGCCGAGAAGGGGCCGGCCCCTGCCGAAGCCGAAGAGTCATCGTCAGGTGATGCCGCGTCCGGGACGGGGGCGGCCAGTCAAGCGCCTGCTTCTTACACGGTACCCGAGGCATCCAGCGCTGGCGACAGCGATGGATCGCCTCCCGATGCCGAAAGAGAAGCACAGGCGCTTCCCGCGATTACCGTGCCCGAACGGGTCGAGATCAGCGTCGACAAGAGCGACTACACCCTGACCATTCGCGTGGATGGCGGGGTGGCTGCCCAGTTTCCGGTGGGGCTCGGACGGAACAACGCCACCCCGGAGGGCGAATTCACCATCGCGAACAAGGTTACCGACCCTGATTGGTCCGACCGGGGCCGCATCGTCAAGGCCGGCGACCCGGAGAATCCCCTGGGGCGGCGCTGGATGGGGCTCGGCAGCGGCGGCCGCACCACGAGTTACGGAATTCATCCGACCACGGAGCCTCAGTCCATTGGCGCCGGCATGAGCCGCGGGTGCATTCGGATGCGGCCGGAAGACGCCGAGACAGTGTTTCGGTTGTGCCCCGTCGGCACGACCGTCTGCATCATTCCCTGACGGCGCGGTTGCGCACCGGGGATGTGCACAGGTAGCATGGGGCTATGCGCGAATTCCTGAAAGAGCTGATCGACGCGCTTCAACGCGGCCACCGGTTCGTCACCTACGACGTGTGGCGCATCGGCAAACCCGGCGAACAGGTGCCCAGCGGATTTGTCATCAAGCACATTCGCGTCGCCATTCTGCTGTTTAAGAGTCTCATGAGCGACGTGCTCTGGCTGCGCACCTCCGCGCTCGCGTTTGCCACCATCCTCGCGATCGTGCCCTTCCTGGCCTTTGTTTTCTTCATCATGCAGACCTTCGATCTCGCCCAGAGCCTGACCGATGTGCTCGAGAACCAGATTCAGGATTACGCGAAGCGCGTCGGGGTCGTGCGCCAGGAAACTGACGAGACGTCCGCTGAGAGTGAGGAGGACCAGCCGGGGCTGCCGCCTGAATCAGCCCCAGCCACCGTGCCGCCTCCCGGCGCCGGCGAATCCGTTTTACCGGACACGCCGGGCGCACCTGTTTCCGAGGTGTACGTTGGCCCTCCGGTCCGCGCCGGACCGGACTTTCCCCAGACGCCCACACCAGCCCCGCCGGTGCGCGACGATGCAGAAGCGCGCACGCTCCGTAACCGCGAACTCCTCGAGTCCGCGCTGGGATGGCTGCTGGAAGGAGTACCGTCGCCGGAAGACGTGCAAGACGACTTGGACGCTGACTCGCCGCTGAGGACCATCCTCCAGATGGTCGAGGAAAGCGGCAAGAGCACCGCCATGGGCACCTTCCTGGGGGTCACGTTCGTCTTCTTCTCCGTCTTCGGATTGATGTACGGCATCGAATCGGCATTCAACGCCATCTGGGGCACGAAACGCAACCGCTCCTGGTTCCGGATCTTTACCGACTACATGCTGATCATCCTGATACTGCCGTTTGTGGTGGCCTCCGTGGTCGGACTGACCACCGCGCTTGAAACGGCGGAGCTTGCCTGGGGCCCCCTGAGCTTGCTTTTGAGCGGCGCGCGCTATCTGGTGCTCTGGCTTGCCCTGGCCACCGTGTACTATGTCGTTCCCAACACGAAAGTCCCCATCCGGTACGCGCTGCTGGGCGGATTCGTCGCGGCCATGCTCTGGATAGTGACCGCAAAGGCCTTCCTTTATTTCCAGTGGGGCGTCGCGAAGGCAGATTTTTTCTACGGCAGTTTTGCCTTGATTCCCCTGATACTCGTCTGGATTTACACCTGTTGGCTCATCATTCTATTTGGCGCGCAGATCACGTTTGCCTACCAGTATGAAAAGACCTTCGCCATGGAGCGCCTGGCCGAGCGCGCCAGCTATGCCTACAAGGAGGCCATCTGCCTGCGCGCGGTCACCGAGGTGAGCCGCCGTTTCGACACCGGCCTGCCCCCAATGTCCGCCGCCGAGTGCGCGGCCGAGTGGAACGTCCCCGTGCGATTGCTCAACGACGCGTTCGATGAACTCGAGGAGGCTGGATTGTTGCGCCAGGTCAATGTCGAACCCGTGCGCTACCAGCCTGCCCGGTCCATTGACAAGATTACCCTTGGAGATGTCGTGCGGGCCGTGCGCGAACATGGGCGCGATCCGTCGGCTTTTCGCGACGACGACACCATGAAGCCACTCCTTCAGAGAATCCACGAACGCGAGGATGGCGTATTGGACATAACCATCGAGCAGGCCATCGAGAAGTTCCATCTCGATCCTGCCAATCGCGCGTCACAAGCGGAAGACGTGCCGGAACCGGCCGGGTGACACGGCTGCCTGGCTCATTCGTCAACTCACCCAATGGCGCGGTAATTGCCGTCTCAGCCGTCCCGAACGCCAACGGCGCGGTAACATACCAGCCCAGCCTGAAGGGCTGGGTACATGCATTCCTATATATCATCCGGTCTGAAGGACCGGCACATCAGCACTATCCGTGAATGTCGCGAGCTTTCAGCCCTTTGGTTATAGGGACATGCCGGTTTCCTGGGCCTTCAGCCCAGGCTGCCATGTTTCGCGCCGTTGGCGCTTCAGATATGTACGCAACCGTACATGCGTGAGCAGTGCCGTTTCTTCGGCACGGGCACTGCGAAGGTTTTCTCGGGTTATCCGGAGAGTATGATTTGCCTTTTCACTTCGCTGTGCAGGGCCCTATACTGCATCGTGACATTCCGGCTGCGAATTTCTACGGGGGAGACAGGATGAGAGTTCTTGCGCTATTGGTGATGGGCCTTGCCGGCGGCACACTGACCATTGCCGAGCCGCCTTGTACGGAAACCCACGGCCCAACACGCGCGCTCGGCCTGTTCAAAGCGGGCGAGCCGCTGTCGTTGGACGAGGGTTTTGCGGAGCCGCCACCGATCTCGCGGGTGCAGTGCTGGTGGCAATGCCACGGGAGCGCGTTTACCGAGGCCGAGATTACGCGGCAGCTCGAAGAGTTTCACGACAAAGGCATGGGCGGCGTCACGATCAAGGACACCCTGGCCATGCCGCGCACGCCCGAAACGGAGCACATTGAAGACATCCCATTCATGTCCGAACACTGGCTGAGGATGTTCGCCCATATCGTGTCGGAATGCGAGCGCCTGAACATGATCTGCCGGAGCCGTCTCGGGAGCGGCTGGAACGCAGGCGGTCCGTGGGTCTCGCCGGAGATGTCTTCGCAGGAGATGCGGTTTGCGGTGTCCGGCGGCCTTACGGGTCCGAGCCGTTTCGAGGGTCCCATTCCTCATGACGACAGCGGCAACCCCAGCTACAAGGCCCTCCTGGACGAAAATGCTTTTGTGCTGGCCGTGCGGCAGGATAGCGGCGCCGTTTTGGACCTGACCTCGCATGTTGGCGAAGCGGGGTCTCTGAACTGGCAGGTCCCGGATGGCATTTGGCGGCTGCTTTCGTGTTTCATGGCGCCGTCGCACATTGAATTGCTGTCCGCGAGCCCGTCGGGCCACGGACTGCACCACGATCACCTCAGCGAAGCGGGCACAGATTTGCACTTGCGTGCGGTGGCGCATCCCATGCTCGACATACTGGGGGGCTTCGAGGACACCGCCTTTGACGGCTTCAACGTCGACAGTTGGGAACTGGGCAAACCCACGTGGACGCCCGGCTTTCGCAAGGAATTTATCAAACGCCGCGGTTACGATCCCGTTCCGTATTTGCCCGTGCTGGCAAAGGTGAAGCAGGACCGCTTTCATTCCGCGAAGACCGAGGGGGGCCTGTCGGAGAAGGATAAGCGGTTCCTCTTCGACCTGCGCACTACCGTCAGCGACCTTGTTGTAGACACGCACTACCGGCGGGTCAGCGAGTGGTGCCGGGATCATGGCGTGCCGCTGGAAGCCGAGGCGGGCGGTGGACCAAGCCACGGTCTGCCCAAGGATATTGTCAGGGCCCAGGGCGCGGTCGATATCCCTATGGGCGAATTCTGGATGGGGGGACGGTCCTACGTAAAGATCGCGTCCTCGGCCGCGCATACCTACGGCAAACGTCTTGTGGCGCTGGAGTCGTTCACGGAAACCCAGCACCACTTCGCCATCGCGCCGTCTGCCGTGAAACGCCGCGCGGACGAAGCCTTCCTGCTTGGCGGCAACTATTTCACCGCGGCGGTGGTCGAGTACTCGCCGAAAGAGGCCGGCCTGCCGGGTTGGGTGCACAACGCGGGGCCCCATCTCAACCACACCCAGACCTGGTGGCCCATGGCGCGACCGTTCTTCGATTGCATGGCCCGTTGCAGCTTCATGCTGCAATCGGGTCGCGACGTGGCCCATGTGGCGGTCTATTACACCTTCCGCACGGGCGAAACTTCGCTCTGGGCCGCGCCGCCTGACGACGATCTCAGTAAACGATCAAAAGCATTTGCGTTTGACTATGTCGACGATGACCTCATCCAAAACCACATGGCGGCGGCAAACGGCCGGATAATGCTGAAGTCCGGGGCATCGTACCAGCTTCTGTATGTGATCCCCACGCCCGAGGCAACCATGCCCCTCGAAACCATGCGTGCGATTTTTGAGCTGGCTCAACGGGGCGCGACGGTCGTATGGGCCGCGGAAAAACCCGACCGTTGCCCCGGACTGACGGGCTATCCCGAGTGCGACGATGCGATGAAGCAGGTCGCGGATGCGCTATGGGCTCTGCCGAACTTCACCCATTTTGACAACCACGACTACGAACAACTCGTGCCCTTGCTCGAGGCAAGCAATCATCCCCCCAGTTGGAAAACCGAGGGCGACCAGCCCCTGCGGTTCGTGCACCGGCAAACCGGCGACGCGGACATCTTCTACGTCGTGAACCGCGCCGAGCATCCGGTTAGCACGCCCGTGCTGTTCCGCGTTGCCGGGCGCAGGCCGCAGTTCTGGGATCCGGTATCGGGGGAGCAGTATGCCCTTCCTTTCGAGGCCGGCTCGGATGAGGTGCGAATAGTGATCGACCTCCCGGAGTTCGGCTCGACGTTTGTCGTATTCAAGGAGGACCCCGCGCCTCTGCCGCTGAAACGCGAGTATGCGGAGGACATCCTCACAGTAGAAGGTCCCTGGACACTGTCTTTTCCCGAAGGGTGCGGCGCGCCTGCAGCAGTGGAACTCGAAACATTGTGTTCGTGGACCGAATTTCAAGAGTCCGGTATCCGGCATTTCAGCGGCATCGCGGCCTATACGACTAAATTCACGCTTTCCGCAGGCCCTCCCGAGCATGCCGTCCTCGACCTGGGCAGCGTGCGGGAAGTCTGCGAGGTTACGGTAAATGGCAAGCTGGCGGGCATCGCATGGCATCCGCCGTACCGGATTGACATCAGGGGGTTGCTGGCGGAGGGCGCCAACACGCTTGAAATTCGCGTGGCCAACCTGTGGCACAATCGCATTACGGGCGATGCAGAACTGCCGCCGGAGGAGCGTATCTCGCGAATCGTGCCGGAAACGCATTACGATGCCATGAAAGGCAAGGG
>CAZFOG010000227.1:0-1439 GCA_964520685.1 uncultured Nitrospiraceae bacterium
GACGGGGTGAAGTTGTATGAGCTCCTCCGCGACCGATGGAAGTCGGCGCCCGTCGCCGGCGAGCCGCTTCAGGCCATGCCGACCCGGGATTTCCGCCCCTATTCGCATCTGCTCGAGCAGGTGAAGTACCTGCATCCCGTTGTCATCCGCAACTGCAATGTACCCACCGGAACGACATCGTACGTGAATCCCGTCGGATACAACATCTTCGACGATCCCCAGGCCATCGACAATTTTCACAAGATGTACGCCATTATCGGTTACCGGTACCTGTTTACCTCCGCTACGGTCTCGTGGCAGGACGACGAACTCGTGATTGCCATGAACTGGCTCAATACCGGCCTGACGCCCACATACGACGAGTGGGCGATACGCTACCTTGTTCAGGACGAAGCCGGGGACGAGATCTGGGCCAGCTCATCCCCGTTTGACTTGCGGACGCTGTTCCCTGCTGAAGACGTGCCTCCAGGCATGGTGAACGCCGACCGCGCCACGACCCACACGGATCGCTTCACGGGCGTTCCAAAAGTGGGAAGCCTCCACCTTCAAATAGTCGACCCCTGCGGCATCTCGCCTCCCATGGCCCTGAGCATCGAGGGCAGAACCGAAGCCGGCACGTATGTGCTAATGGAAAAGAAGAAAGAGTAACGGCGTTGGAACGCGAACCTGCCCTTCCGCAACCGGGCTCAATGTGAATCCCCACGCGGCCCACCGCGTCCGCCTCTGTTCGTGTGGGTCCGTGTGGGTCCACCGGTTTGAGTTTGAAAACGCGCTCGCCTCAAACGGATACTCGTGAGTAGCACTGTGTGACCCTGTCGAAATTTCGATACGCTGGAGTCCGCCATGATCTCCCGAACTGGTCCTCATTTCGTTCTCGCCGTTCTAGCTGGGACCGCCCTTTTTTGGACTTCCTGCAGCGCGGCCGAGGAGGCCAACCTGCTCGGGAATCCCTCGTTCGAGGAAGGCATGGCGGACCATGGCGTGCCGGTGGGCTGGAGTCTCTACGGCGGTCTCGACGAGAAGCGCGCCCTGTCGCTCGTCGAGTTGCCGGATGGCGGAGGGACAGCCCTTCACATCGCCGACGGACATCCGGGCGAAGAACTGGGCATCGTACAGCGGGTTTCCATCGAGCCCAACACGCCCTGTCTGGCGGGTGTATCGGTCAAACCCGTCGAGGGCGCGAGCCCCGGCGGGGTCTACATTCAGCTGCGTTTCTTACCCTCGAATGAATTCATCCAGCGCCCTCTGATTCCAGGACTCGGCGGTGCGTTCCATCGCATCGAGCTCGGCAAAGTCGCGCCCGAGAACGCCCGCGAAGCTGTCCTCTACCTCTACACCCATCGCGACCCCACCCCGCAGTTGATCGTTGACGACGTCTCATTGGCAGCAGTGGCGGAACTTCCGGCGCGTCTGGCACTCCCCGCCACCCCCGAGGTCCC
>CAZFOG010000227.1:1539-10575 GCA_964520685.1 uncultured Nitrospiraceae bacterium
CCCGGCGGGTACGAGGTCCGCACGCTCCACAATCCCCTGGGCGGCGGCCATAACGTGGTCTTCCTCGGCAGCAGTGACACAGCGGGCATCGGCAAAGCGGCCGCGGCATTCACTCGGCGCCTTGCCGGTATGCCGAAGGAACCTTCCCTCACCCTGCCCCGGCTCATGGAGCTCGAACTGGGCGAGGGCATCGCAATCCCGCCGGACCTGCGCGCGTTCGAGACCTGGGAAGCCTCCGCGGGCTACGGCTCCGTCGGGTATTTCGGATGGAACAGCATCAGCAAGCGCATGGCCATGTATTACATGACCGGTGACGAATTTCACGCGCGCGAAGTTATCCGCCTGGCGTTTCCCGATGAACAGGCCAAGGCCGAGCTCGACGAAATCGACGGCGAGCGTATCGAAAACAAGGACGCTCCCCTCAGCGGCCCCTATCATTACAACGCCCACCTCATGATCCTCTTCTGGGACCTCATCGAGGAGAGCCCGGTCTTCACGGACGAGGAGCGCCTGCGCGTCACGCGCGCCTTCGCCCATCAGCTCGACCACCCCGGCATACGGTCCGCGTATACGGGACCGTATGCGTCCGCTCCGAATCAAGTGGGGTCGCGCCACGGCCAGTGGACGGCGATTTCGCTTTATTGTCTCGGCCGGTATTTCGCAAAAGACTACGGCGACCCCATCTGGCCGGTGTGCGAGCAGAACGGGGCGAATCATTTCGCTTCGCTTCATGAACACGCCTGGGTCAGTGGCGAAAACGACAACCTGTTCTGGTACGACACCGCCATCGCGCCCATCTTCACCTACATGCTCCTCAGCGGCGACCGTGTGCCCATGGAAAACGGCATAGCCGCGCAGCTCCTGCGCGGCCTCGAGATTCTGGCCTCGGGGAAAGACGGCGACTGGGCGCTGCAATATGCGTCGCTGGGGTTTCTCCACAAGGCCGCCTGGCTCACCCGGGACGGCCGCTGGCTCACCTACCGTAACCGCACCGGCGTGGACACCGCGCTCTTCCGCCTGGGACAGTCCTACTGGCCCGGCGATGACCTCCAACCCGTGCCGCCGGACGGCATGGCCGGCGCGTGGCAGATCAATCCCATGCCGGAACCCATGTGGAAATGGCGCAATAACGGCTTCCCCCTCGACGAATCGTTCCTGTTCATGAGCTACCGCAACCGCGCCGATGCAGCGGGCGATTTCATTTTGCTCGACGGCTTTAACGGCGCTTCCCGCAATCCCTACCACACGTTCGCGATTCTTGCCCTGCGGCAGGACGGGGCAACCCTCCTTGAAGGCTATCTCAATCAGCTCCGCACCCGTGCCGACGGCCTTACCGAACGCACCATCGCCATGGACGCCGCCCTGAGAGACCACCACGTGCTGGGTGATACGGTCGTGGCCATCGGCGAAGTGCCCGACATGCCCTACACCGGTTGGCGGCGCGCGCTGCTTCACCGGCAGGGCCGTCACTCGGTCGTCATCGACGAATTGACCCCCCGCATCGACACCGAAAACCTCGAGGTGCAGTTGTTGTGGGAGACCCGGGGCGGCAACTGGCTCGCTGACCCGGAGCGCCCAAACCAGATGCGCCTCGACCGGCCCCTCGACGCCCCAACGCCCCGCGTCCCCGCCGTGTGCACGGCATCGGACGTGGATATCTTGCGCGACGGCTCCCAGGCCACCATGCAGTATTTTGGCCCCGCCCGCGCTGGCGAGAAGCAGTATTTCTTCTCGCTCGTGACCGGCATCCCCGCGGAAACGAATCCCGAGGTGGCCTGCCTGCGGCTTGCAGACAACGCCGCCATGCTGCTTGAGCCCGGGCCCGCTCTTGTGACCGCCGGCGCATACGCGGGCATCGAAGCGGAATTCGCGGTGATGTCCACGGACCATTTCTACGGAAAGGCCGTTACCCGGCTGGCATTACCGGAGCAGACTCCTTTCTTCAAGAGCGATGAGCCCATGGACATCGACTGGGATTTCGTGCGCGGCAAAATGACCCTGATATTCTCGGCAAGGCCCGGAGAAGAACCCCAAATACGCCCGGCGCCTCTTCCCCAACAGACGCCTTCCGCGCTGCATGCCTGGCTGGCCGCATTGCTCGAACAGGCACGGGCTCGTTCCGCCCGGGTTGCCGAAAGCGCGCACCACGAGGAAACTACCCTGGATGCGCTGCCGGTGACGGTGACGAAAACCGGCGACGACGCCATTGTCGCTCTCGCCGCTGTGCCCGAACCTGAAAGCGTGCGGCTCTATGCGGGCGAGGGGCAGACCATTCATGCCTTGAACCTCAACGGAGAAATGCTTGCATCATTCGCCGCCGACGGCCCCATTCGCATGCTGCATTGGTGGGCCGAGCCCCAACTGCTCCTGGCGGGCTGCGCGGACGAAAAAGTGATTGCCTTCGACCGCGACGGCAACCGCAAGTGGGTCTTTGTTTCCGAGATGGACCCGGCGGTGTACCGCGCCGCCAAGACCTACTGGTTCAAGTCCGCGCGCGGCCACGAGGGCATCCACGGCCTCTATTCCGGACCCTTCATCGACGGCAGGCCCATGGCGTTTGTGGGGTCCGCCTGTACCCTCGAGATACTCGACGAGGCCGGCCAGCTCGTGCGCCGCATGCCCCAGTTCTGGGGCAAGGTGTCCGTCATGAAGCTGATCCCCGGCCGGGACGGTTCACACACGTTGCTGGCCGCGCGGCGATTCAACGGCACCAACACCCTCGGCATCGTCAACAGCGTGGCCCTCGACCCCGACCGCCGCGGATTCTATTCCGTCCCCGAAGGCCACACCCACGTGCCCGGATGGTCGGCCATGAACCGCGAACACATCTTCTTCGAGGATTTCGACGGCGACGGCGAGCGCGAGGTCATGACCGAGATCAACGGCGTCTGGAACCGGGTCACCGTGTGGCGGCCCGACGGCACCGCCGAATACGACGCGAGCTTCGGTCCCGGCAAATCCATTCCCTATGTGAATATGCGCGGCATCGACATTGGCGATCTCACCGGCGACGGAATCCCTGACATCGCCGTGGTGACTGTCGACCGGCTCGTTGTCGCCCTGACCGGCACCTGTGAGAAGTTGTGGTCCAAACGGCTTGATTTCTTGCCCACCGTGCTTGCTTGCATCACGCCCGAAGGCGGCACATCTCCGTGGATAATCATCGGGGGCGAGGGCGGCGCCGTACTCGTTCTCGACGCAGAGGGAACGCCCCTCCGTTCGGGCCAGCTTTCCGACACCCCGTCGAAGACACTCGCCCTGCCCCAGGAACATGCGATTGCGTTCGGTACCGCGGACGGACAGGTGGCCGTGGCAGGCATCAAATAACCGCCGAAAAACCGGGGCGTGTATCCGACGAGGCGGTCTCAGGCGTTCTACACCAGTACCAGGGGCAATGTGTACACGATGGCCGCCGTCGGCGTGGCCGCGCATGTACACCGATTTTCTGTGTCTACGGCCGCTCGGCGACGAGCAAGTAGTTGCGGTTGCCGTAATGGCTGTCGGCGCTCTTCGGATAGATGTCGCGGTGGATTTCCCGTATACACCACCCGCTATACCGCAGAAGCGAAGCCATCTCGCTCATGCTGCGGTACAGGGCAATGTAATGGGCACCCAAATCCTGCGAAAAGTGGTTGACCAGGAGCCGCGAAAACCGGTCCTGCGGCGGTTCGGCGGCCTTCAGGAGGAGCTTCCGGGCGCGCAGCGTCACCAGGTTACGGTGAAGGATATCGTCGTGGATGATATACGTGGCCCAGCCGAACGCCACCGCCACGTCGATGTCCGATTGCGCCGCCTCCGGGCTTTGGTTCCAGGCGGAGAGGGTTCCCTCGAAGACCCGCACCCGCGGATCGGCGGCGAACCGCCCGGCCATGGCTTTGCACCAGAAAGGATTGGGTTCCACGACCTGGCAGAGAGCGACCCGGGACTTCTCGAGCAGCGGCAGAAGCATGTTGCCCGGTCCCGCGCCGACTTCGAGCACGCGCTGCCCCGGCCCGGTGCGTTCCAGCACCAGCCCCTCGTCAATCTGCAACTGGGCGCGCTTGTCTACGCTGAAGGCGGGGTAGTCCCTTTGTCCGGTCCAGTATGCCAGTGTGTTTTCGCCCAGTTTTCGGGCCAGTTCGTCCCAGGCCTGTTCGAGCAGCAGCACGTCTTCGGGCGTATCGACCTCGAGGACCCGGTCGATCATGATGGTCTCGAGCTGCAGGCTGCCCTCCTGCAGCCGCCGGTTGATGATGTCGCGGAGAAGAAGCCCCGTATCGCCGGTACCCTCCCGCGTTACCCGTTCCAGGTCCTCGCGGCGCCACACGTCGATGCACGCCCATACTGGCCCCCCGGTCGCGGTCTCCGAGGCATAATGGATGCCTCCGCCATCGAAATACACCGTGTGCGGCGACCGGGCGTCGCTGTCCGCTGGCTCACAGCAGCACAGTCCATTGCCGTCAAAATCGCGCACAGGCTCGAGCCCATCGAGGGAAAGCACACACACATCGCCGTCAAGCCGCAGGATTTGGCTCGCAGTGGTGTGTTCCAGGCCCTTGCGGATGGTCTGGACGATATTGACCGTGCGGACCGGTATGCACGCTATGGGCATGCCGGGGTACCGGTCGTGAAGACGCGCGATCTCCGCGGGAACCTGCGAATCGGAGTCATTGTGCATCACCAGCACCCGTTCTACCCCGATGCTGCGGAGGGCGTCGAGCTGATACCAGAGGATGGATTTGTCGGTGTGCGGGTCGCGAAGCATGCTCTTGGGCCTGTACAGACCGAGCGCGCCCAGGCGGGTTCCCTTGCCTGCGCTGCAGATAATCGCATCCATTCCCGGTTCTCCTTGCTGAACGGGTGGCGGATTGCCTCCCGTCTATCCCAGTTCCTGCAGCCTCGCGAGAGCGATCTCCGCCACGCCGGGGAGATTGCAGGCGTGCCCGTATGGCGTGAGCATCCAATGCCGCGCAATTTCTCTCAAAACGCTCTCGCGAAGCGCCGCATCTTCCTGAAGCGCCCGTATCTTCCCCTCGAAATCGCCAGTGGTCGTAACGGCCGGGAGCTTCAGGTAACGCCCGTTGGACTCGCTGCCTTTGTCGATGACCACATCGCTGAGCTGAGGGTAGAGCGCGTGGGCCTGTTCCTTGACAAAGAGGCGTCCGCAGTCTTCCCCCGGTATTTCGGGCTGCGGATGAATCACCGGAATACATCCGTGGAAAACAGCCTCCGCGAGGATGGACGACTTGCGGCTTATCCAGAAACCGGCCAGATGCTGCGCGGATACGACCCCGACTGGGCCGTGCAGATCAACCGGCGCCGCACACGTGCCTTCCCGGTTCACGGCCTGCATCCAGGGCTTCTCGTAAACGGCCTGAAAGGGTCCGCCAGCCGTGAAGGGGCCGGGGGCATACAAGGACGAATCCGCCAGGATGGCGTAGCGCCATTTGTCATGCGAAGCGGCGCCGCGACTGGCCAGGAAGGCGCGGGCATCGGGCCGCAGCGGCGCATCGAGTTTGTACCACCGCGCCGGCGTAAACACGCGGTTGGGCGCGTGAAACTGAAGCCGGTTGATCCAGTGCTGCCGGGTAAACACCGGAATCTCGTGGGACCGCTCCATCGCCACGCAGCCTTCCGGCTCGTCCGTGAAGAGGTCATGCTCGATGACCAGGTTATGCTTGGCCGGCGATTCCCGGTAGAACGCGTGGACCTGCGGGTTGCCCACGTGCAGACACCACACGATTATCGCAGGTCTCTCCCGGAAACCGGCTTCGAGCAAGGGTGCGATCGCATTTCGAAACGTGCCGCTGTTCTCATGCGAATAATCGGGCATGCTGATCAGACGCTGCTCGGCGCCATGAGCTTCCGCCCGCGCGATGCAGTGGCGCAAGCCCTCGACGAAGGGTTCGTGAATGATCCAGACGATATCCAACGGCGTGGCTCCCCCCCTGCTGTACGCTGAGGAATCCTATCTGACAGGCCACGACTATAGCAGACTCTCCGGGCTGCGCCAATCGATGGCAGCCTGCCAATCGCAGGAAAGAACTCCCCTCAGGCCGCGTACAACCGGGAACGCCAGATCTCGCAGCTCCTTGCAGTCTGGATATAGCGTCGCAGCCCCAGCGCGCCACATTTCCGAGACCACGGCGAGCAGTGAGGGCAAGTCTCAGACGTCTTTGACGCCCTGCTGGCGCAGGTACGCGCGGATAGCGGCTTCGCCGCGCAAGCCCTCGAACAGCACCGCTTCGCAGAGCGGGACGCCGCTGAGGAACGGCGTGCGCCCTTCATCGGTGAGGAGCGCGTGTTTCATCTCGAGGATCAGGCGGCGGGACGTGCTGTCGAGGGCCCCGCGTATGCGTTCCATGAGCCCGTCATTCTGATGAATGTGGGCCTCGTCTACCGCCCAGATGTCGACTTTCCATTCCTGGCCGTTCTCGCTGTTGATGATTCGCACGCCCCAATACAGGCCCACCGGCAGTTTTGGATACGGCAGGCGGAGGTGGTTGCCGAAGGTCATCCGGGTTACGCCGCGCAATTTCGCGATCTGGTGGCCCAGCGCGAAAAACGCATCGAGGGGATCCCACATCTCGAACAGGACGAGGTGGATGTCGATATCGCGCCACGCCATCAGATCCAGGGCGTAGCTGCCGGTGGGATGAACGTGTCCGTAACCGTGGAGCGTGGCGGCAAGCCCCGACCGCTCGAGAAGCAAGCCGGCCTCCTGGCGAAGCGCTTCCGCAACCTTCTCTGGAGTCTCTGCCATGCAATTCCCCTTCCGGGCGGCGAACTCCCCAGCCCTATTCACGCTCCAGTATAAACGATCGGACCGCAGATCGGGTCCTTCCCTTTTCTTCGACCGTAACCGTGATCTCTGGCCGGTCATCGGGCATGAAGACCGCCGCGCAGAAATACCCGCTCGCGCGTACGGGAATTGCCTTGCCGTTCACCGTCACGGTGGCCTCCGGAGCCACGAGACCCCGCACGCCGATGTTGCGCGGACCCGCGGGCACGAAGGTGTTTTCCGGCGGCGACGTCTGGACCACCAGCAGGGGGCCGCTCTCGAGGGCATCGATTTCCCCGGCCACCAGGCGGCGGGTCTCCAACAACACCGCGGCGTCGCGCGTGTGATCGTAGAACGACTGCACCACGCGGCGGCACAACTCGACCGGACGCTGCCGCGGGTCGAGCCAGAACGCGTCTTCGCCGACGCGCTCCTTGAGCTGGCGCAATCTGTCCTCGAGCACCCAGAGGTACTCGAAATCCTCCAGGCCGTCGCGCATGGTGCTGAACCGGAGCGACCCGAGAAAGCCCTTTTCGCCGGGATACACCACGGCGCGGTCGCCCAGCGGCAGATTGTAGCTGATGGCCTCCTGCGAGTAGGCGTCGTCGCCGTGGAAATAGTTCATGCCCCAATGAAGAAAACCGTCGAGGCCGTAGAGATAGTTGATCCAGTGCAGGGCACGGGCCTTGACCAGGGGCTGGTCGAGGAACCGGTTGGGATAGCGCCCCACGGGATGGCAGCAGGTGTAGAACCAGAGCTCCTTGCCTTCGCGCTGCACCTCCTGAAAGCGCGGATACCACAGATTCAAATGGCTCAGTTTGGGCACATAGATGTCCAGGCCGCCGAAATACTCCGCCTCGACCGCCTCGATGACCCGCACGCTCGGCGCCAATTGATGCACTTGCTCGACTACCGCCGCGAAGGACTGCTCGTGATGGATGAACGGTTCGTCCGAGATGTTGACAGCGATGCGGCCCTGCCAGCCGTGCTTCTGAATCACTGCCTCGAGTATGGGCAGACGGTTCATGGCCGCAGCGACCGGTTCGATTCGGCCATCGGGCTCGGTGTGGCCTCCAGTGCGGGTTCCCACCCCGTGAAGGTGGATCTGCCGGATGCCGTGTTCGAATGCGGTGGCCCCATAGCGTTCGAGCCGCGACGTGTCATAGGAAATGGTGCCGTGCCCTTGATCGATCTCCTGAATAAGCTGCCCCAGCGAGGCCTGGATATCGGTCTGGCGGTGCGCCACCAGAAACGCGCAGCATTCGCCGAGAAACTGGTAATAGGCATCGCTGAAAGCCTCGATTTTGTCCTCGAATCCCAGGCCGGGGAACCGCCACCAGTTGACCACCGAGAGATGCCGTTCATCGGGCAGTACGAAGTTCCAGACGCGCAACACCACGGGCAACTGACCGGACGATGTGCCGGCCGCAACCGTAAGCACACCCCCATACTCACCGGGCGCGGCATCTTTGGGTATGGCCGCCTCGAGCCACACGGGCTGGGCCTGGCCGGCCTCGAGAGGGATGCTTGTGCCCTCCCAGAACGGGTCCGGGATGCTGTTGGGCGCTTTCGCCACCAGCTCGTCCTCGGGCACCCCGTTCGAGTTACGGTCGATGGCGATATAGCGTTCCCATTGCAGGGTCACCGCGCTCGCTGGGACCACCGCGTCCGTATCGCGGTGCTTCAAATCCGAGATGGACACGCTTACTGCATCGAGAGCGGCCGTCGACCGCACCACGGCCTGCGCGCTGGCCGTTTCGTTCCGTGCGCCTTCGATAAGGACCGGCTGCGGGTCGCCATCCGGCGGCGTTGCGTCACGCAGGACCTTGGCCAGGGGCGGGGGTGTCCACACGCTCAGGTCCGCTTCTTCCCCGGCATACGCCATGGCCCCGACAATCAGCCCTACTGCCAGCAACAACTTCGTTTTCATGAGAAGACCCCGTCCTGTGCCCTGTTGTGACCCCAGTACAATCGCGCCTGTCACGGCTAGAATATCGCGCCGGTTCGATACGTGCAACCCCTCGGGCCGCCGCTGGCGGGAACACACGCAATGCGGCGGGGATACCCGATTTTCGATTCCCACATTTCTCGTCGCGTCCGGCGGTTCTCAGTGCCGCAGGCACGTCAAGGCAAAGGGGGAGATGCGCGGCGTTGAGGTGCCATGCGCATCGTGCGCATGATTGATTCCGGTAACGGAGGACGGGTTTTCCAACCCGTCCAGTAGATCACCGCGGGCGGACACGCCCGCGTTCCGGTTCAATCCCAGAGCGGAAGCG
>CAZFOG010000228.1:0-1627 GCA_964520685.1 uncultured Nitrospiraceae bacterium
TCGCTCCTGCGTCGCTCGCTTGGGTCAGTCCCGGTTTTTGAATTTTCGAGGCAGGTAGATCCGGGGAGCCGGGCCTGCCGTTGATGCTCCCCGGCGTGTCTTGTATGCTCCGGGGAGATGGGGAGGCATCTGACTATGAAGACAACCTTGGCGCTTATTCTGGGATTGGCCGTGCTCGCGGCGGCGGAATCCGTGCCGGATTCCGCGGAACGGCTTGACAATGGCTGGGCTGAACGCGCCGAGGGATTGCGCCAGACGGTGCGCGATATCCTCACGTTTCCCGGCGAGCGGGTGGCGGTGGAGCCTCAGACCCACCGTGTCGTTGACGGCGAGGGATACCGCATCGAGTGTGTGACCTACCAGAGCGAGCCGGGGTCGCGTGTCACCGCGCATTTGTACCTGCCCGAGCCGCTACCGGGAACGGTCCCCGGGATTGTATTGGCTTGTGGACACGGTGGCTCCAAATCGGGGATTTACTACCAGTACGCGGGGCAGCTTTACGCGAAACTCGGCTTTGCCTGTCTGATTCCGGACACCATCGGCGAGGAGGAACGCAACAAGGATCGCAAGATGGGCACGCGGGCCCATGACATGTACGAATTTGGCAAGGACAGTGCGGCCCGGCGCGCCTTCACGCGCGAGAAGCTCGGCCGGATGGTGCTGGGGAAAGTTGTGTGGGACCTTGTCCGCGGACTGGATTATCTCGAGACGCGCGAAGAGATTGATGCAAAGCGCCTGGGCGCTATCGGCAATTCAATGGGGGGAACGACATCGAGCCTGGTGGCGGTTGTCGACCCGCGGGTGCGGGCGGCAGTGATCAGCGGATGGAGCATGACCGCCCAAGGGGCGATACAGGGGAAGGACTGCAGCAAGATGCCGTACGAGGCTATCGCCCACGCCATGAGTTTCGACGAGCTGAATGCGCTCGTGGCGCCCCATTCGGCAACCCTTCATATCAACGGGGATTGCGACTCGATCATCGACACCACCGAAGAGGGCAAGGCGATTGTGCGCCGCACCCGCGCTGCCGTGGCCGGCGCGAAACAAATCCTGGCCGATGCGGGGGTCGAAGGCATAATCGAGACGCATTTTGTTACGGGGGGCGGCCACCGGCCCTATATCATCACGCGGTCGGCGGTGGAATGGCTCCAACAGCATCTCCAGACGCCGGACGAGCGCCGGCCTATTCCCGACAGGACCATAAAACTCGGCGACTGGGCTGATGCCCACGGGTTGAAACTCGAACCGCTGTATGATACGGAGCGCCGCCAGCGGGGAACCGACGCCATAGACATCGGCGCAAGCTACCGTGAACCGGCGGATTTAGCCTGTTTTCCAGGGATATCCGCCCCGGACCCGTTATACACGTGGGAGGGTTGGAAGATCCGCATGGTCGCCGAGCGGGAGGCCGGACAGGGCTAGGCCCGAACGGGCCTGGCCGCAACCCAGTCCCCCCAGTCCACCGGATCCATCCCGTCCATTTCCGAACCAATCATGAGCAAGCGGCCCTCCCCTGTTTTGGGCCTGTCCGCCGCAGGCGGATGGAACGCCGGAGGGCGGTCAGCGGGAGGATTCCTGGTTGCCTGGAACTACAGGCCTTCCGAGACAAGGCATCCGGGGCGAACTG
>CAZFOG010000228.1:1727-10548 GCA_964520685.1 uncultured Nitrospiraceae bacterium
TGTGGCAGGTGAGCGGTGTCGTCCCGGCACGCAGCGGGGTTGTTTGGGGAATGCATGGCCGTAGGGACGAAGCGCTAACGGCCTGCCGGAGGCGGAAGGCTATGAATGGGCCGCGCCAGCAGGCATTCAGGGGAGAACGGGAACGAACGCCGGCGAGTCCGCGCGAAGCAGATGCGTCGTGCGTGCTTCCCGCTTCTCAGCCACTAGATTGCCGCCACGACCCGATCCTCGGCGCAGGGGCGGCGCTCGGTCGTACATGGAGGAACGGAGTGGAAATGCGGGCCGCGAATCCTGAACGTGCAGTACACGTCTCCCGCCCTCATCACGCCCGCGCCTCATCCCTATTCCCATTGTCCGGAGGAAACCCATGCCACTAAGCCCTGAAGAAAAAACCCGGCTCAAACAGCTCGCCCTCGAGCTCCGCAATCAGATCGTCGATGTCACGGCGTGGTCGGGCGGCGCGCACATCGGCGGCGCCTTGAGCATGACCGACATCCTGACAATTCTCTATTGGAAATACCTCAACATCGACCCCGCGCGGCCGGATTGGGAAGACCGCGACCGCTTCGTACTGAGCAAGGGGCACGGGGGCGTCGGCCACGCGGTCGTGCTCGCCCATCGCGGCTATTTCCCGAAAGAGGACCTCAAGGAATTCAATGCGACCGGGTCAAAGCTCGGCATGCACCTCGATTGCCATAAGGCTGTGGGCGTCGACGTGTCGACCGGGTCGATGGGCCATGGCTTGTCCCAGGCGGTGGGCCTGGCTCTTGGCGCGCGCGTGCTGAAGAAGAGCTGGCGCACCTATTGCATCGTGGGCGACGGCGAGAGCAACGAGGGGTCGATTTGGGAAGCGGCCATGGCCGCGAACCACTACAAGCTGTCGAATCTCACCGCATTCTGCGACCGCAATCACATGATGATCGATGGTCCCACCGAAGACGTGATGAGCCTCGAACCCCTGGCCGACAAATGGGCGGCGTTCGGGTGGCAGGTGCGCTGCATCAACGGCCATGATTTTGACCAACTCGCCGAAGCCATCGATTTCGCCCTTGCGAACGACACGGGCCCGGTGATGATTGTTGCGGACACGATCAAAGGCAAAGGCGTGGATTTCATGGAAAACGACCCGGCCTGGCACTACGGCGGGCTGGGCGGCGAACTCCTGGCAAGAGCCAAAGCATCCTTGGAGCGCATGGCATGAGCACTACCGAAGGCGGATTGACCTGGACCGTATACGACGCGGACAAACTCACCCAGCGCGAGATTTACGGGCTTGTGCTGACCGAACTGGGAGAAAAGCATCCCGAGATCGTCGGATTGAGCGCCGACCTCGCCAAATCCACCAAGATCGGCACCTTTGGCGAGAAGTATCCCGAGCGGTTTTTCAACTTCGGGATTGCCGAGCAGAACCTGTTCGGCGTGGCCGCGGGCATGGCCAAAGCAGGGCTGATCCCCTTCGTCTCGACGTTCTCGGTGTTCGCCTCGATGCGCGCCTGCGAGTTTCTCCGCACCGACATCTGCTACCAGAACCTCAACGTGAAAGTCATCGCCACCCACGGTGGCACGTCGTTTGGCTCGGCGGGTACAACCCATCATTCGACCGAGGACCTGTCGATCGTGCGCGCATTTGCGAATCTCCAGGTAATCGTGCCGGCCGACGGCATCGAAACCGCCAGGACCGTGCGCGCCTGTATGGACATCAACGGCCCCGTCTACATTCGCATCGGGCGCGGTTTCGAGCCGCGGGTCTACGAAAGCGAAGACTACGGCTTCGAGATCGGTAGGGCCGTCGAGATGCGCCCCGGCACCGATATCACCGTAATCTGCTGCGGACCCACGGTCTATCACGCGGTCCAGGCGGCGAAGATTCTCGGGGAAGACCAGGGCCTGAGCGTGCGGGTGCTCAACATGCACACCATCAAGCCGATTGACGAGGAAGCCATTCTCAGGGCCGTAACCGAAACCCGCCGCATCGTAACGTTCGAAGACCACAATGTCATCGGGGGACTCGGCACCGCGGTCGCGGATGTTATTGCAGCCAGCGGCAAAGGCTGTGCCTTCGAGAAGGCCGGCATTCCCGACATATTCTCGATGCACGGCTATCCCGAAGACCTCATGAACTACTACAAGATCGACACCGACGGAATCATCGAGAAAATCAGCGAGATCATGGGGCGGGATTTCGAGGCCGACGAAGACTGGGAAGACGAGGTATAGGCATGGCGAACGGCTCCGACCTGCTGACGGCGCGCATTGTGTTGCGGGCAGTCCTGCCCATCGTCAAGGTGTTGCTCGAGGACGACCCCAAGACGAAGAAGAAATTCGAAAACGTGACGGCCACTGTGCAGTTCGTGGCCCACGACACCCAGGCGGGGGCACTAGGCGCGCATCTCAAATTCGACAACGGCGCCTTCGAGATCGTCCACGACATTGCCGAGAACCCGGACCTTACGTTTCGGTTCTCGACCGTGCAGAAGATGAACGCCATGTTTGCAGGCAAGCCGGTCCTCCCAGGCATTCAGGGCTTCTGGAACGTCGGTTTACTGGTCAAAATGCTCGGCGTCCTGATGCGCCTGAAACTCCTCATGCCCGACAAAGCGCCCAAGGACGAAGAAGAAGCCCGGCTCAAGGTCAAACTCATCCTCTACATGGTGTCGACCGCCCTCAGCCAGTTGAACAAGGGGGGCGACCCCGACATGGTGAAATGGACCAGCAAGCAGCCCGAACGCATCTACCAGTGGTCCGTCGAACCGGAAGGCATCGCCTGCTACCTGCGCGTGAAAGCCGGTAAGACCAAGGCTGGCCGGGGCTACTACACCCGCCGGAAACCCTTCGTGCACATGAAATTCGCCGGCGTCGAAGGCGCGCTGCCCGTGCTCACCAACCAGGTCGACACACTCCAAGCCATGACCCGGGGCCTCGTCGACAACGACGGTTCCCCCGAATACGGCGGCCAGCTCGGCGACTTCATGCTCAAAATCGCGCGCATGCTGACCTGACAACCCAGGGCAGTCGCACGTAATGCGCCCCCCACGCATGGTCTTTGCGTGACAGCGCACCATGAGCCATTCGGCTCACCCGTAGACGATGAAAATCGGGAGTGTCATATTCAAAAGCCCCGGCCCAGAGCCACAATCATGCGCAAGATGCGCATGCCACCTCAAGGCCGCCGCGTCACTCGCCCTTCGGAGAGGGTGGACCGCCGACAGGCATTCTGGGGGAGGATTCTCGACCTCCTGGAATCGAATTTTCGAGGCAGCCCCAAAGGGGTCGAGGAGCTCGGAGTATGCGGTGGAATTGAGGGACAGCACAGTTTGCCGACTCCCGTTCGGCAAGGTTATCATTGCGACAAGTGTGTTGTCAGACTGAGAGCGCAAGCGTAAGGAGGACAGCCTAATGAGCAGAATCCGCATTGCCTTGCCCGAGGATGAGGTGGCCGAATTCTGCCGCAGGCACCATGTTCATCGTCTGGCGGTTTTCGGGTCCGTGTTACGCGATGATTTCGGGCCGGACAGCGATGTCGATGTATTGGTGGAATTCGAACCGGGACATTGCGTGGGCCTCATAACGCTCGCCGGTATGCAAAACGAGCTCTCAGACCTTCTTGGCCGCAAGGTAGACCTCAACACACCCGCCGGGTTGAGTCCGTATTTCCGTGATGCGGCCCTCGCTGAAGCGGAGACCCACTATGTCGCGGCATGATGACAGCGTTTACATACGTCATATGCTCGACCATGCTCGAACGGCGCTCGAACTGTCTTCGGGGAAGGACCGCTCATCACTGGACACAGAACCCATGTTTCGCTACGCGCTGCTTCACCTTGTTTCCATTTTGGGTGAAGCCGCCGCGCATGTGTCGTCCGCCACTCGTACAGAGTATCGAGAACTGCCTTGGCGTGACATGGCTGCCATGCGAAACATGGTAATTCACGGATACGACGTCGTTGATTTGGATGTGCTGTGGAAGACCGTTAAGGCTGATATTCCAGCATTGATTGTCACACTCGAGTCGGTTCTGAAAGATACACAGGGATAGGTTCGGAGCCCGAATACGGCGGCCAGCTCGGCGACTTCATGCTCAAAATCGCGCGCATGCTGACCTGACAACCGGCGCTTTCGTGCCCGTTTCGGTGCTATGTTGCGCACGTTTGGCAGAGGCCGCGTAATTCGACCCGCGCCGAATGCAGCCGGGCGCCCTTGGGGAGTTCCTGTTCCAGCCCGGCTCGATCGAGCCGCTCGCTGTATACATCCAGGATATGGCCGCAACCCTTGCACACAAAATGATGGTGCGCCGTCAGGTTGGCCTCGAAACGGGCACTGTTTCCGATAACGCCCATACGCTCGACAAGGCCGATTTCCTCGAGCGTCCCCAGGGTGCGGTACACGGTGTCGAGCGTCATTGTCGGGATACGGCGCGTCACGCGCTTGTGGAGCATCTCCGCACTGGGGTGATCGGCAGCCCGCGCCAGTTCGCGGTACACTTCCTGCCGTTGATGCGTCACGCGCAGACCGGTCTCGCCGCACAGGGCACGAAACGCTGCCATCTTAGCGTCTAAACCTGCTTTGTCGATCTTCATGGAGTTCATTCGTAGCGGGGGTCCGTTTCCTGAAGCCTTAGACAGCAAGTATACTACACGCGGCGGCGGCCTCGCGAAAATATGCTTTTCCCGCAACAGCGGGAGGGCATTTCAGCACGGAAAATTGACACCGCCGGACACGAATGTAAGAATGATTCTTACGAGTGTGGCGGCTGCGCCCTGCTGGGAGCGAGGGGATACCGGTGATTTTCACGATACAGCGCCGGGGACGGCTCTGGTGCGCGCGCCATAACAAGAAAGGGGATACGTCATGAGCACTTCTGAGAACCTTCAAGAGGCCTTTGCCGGGGAAAGCCAGGCCAACCGCAAGTACCTTGCCTTTGCGAAGAAAGCGGAGAAAGATGGATTTCCACAAGTGGCTAAGCTGTTCCGCGCTGCGGCGGAAGCCGAGACGGTCCATGCCCACGCGCATCTGCGTGTCATGGGCGGCATCGGGTCCACGGCCGAGAATATCAAAGCGGGCATCGACGGCGAGGGCCACGAATTCAAAAACATGTATCCGGGATTCGTCGCGGAAGCGCAGCAAGAGGGCAATAGACCGGCCGAGATCACCTTCCGGAACGCCATGGCCGTCGAGGAAGTTCACCACGGGATGTATAAACAGGCCCTGGCGGCGGTCGAGACCGGCAAGGATCTCGATGCTGCCTCCATCTACGTTTGCCCGGTTTGCGGCAATACCGTCATTGGCGGCGTGCCGGACAAGTGCGACGTCTGCGGCGTGCCCGGCGAGAAGTTCTTCGAAGTGAAGTGACTCGCACACCGGCGAGGGGTTTCCTCGAGCCGAGAGCGGCACGGATGCGGTTCCGCATGGCCGGCGTCGCTGAGGGGAAGGGAGTGGCACATGAGCACGAAGGGAACGAAACGGTGGCTCTGCACCGTCTGCGGATATATCCACGAGGGACCTGAACCTCCGGAGGAGTGCCCCGAATGCGGTGCGGGGGCCGATATGTTCGAACCCGAGGACGGTGATGCAGCCCCGGAGTCCGGCGACTCAGCGGTTCAAGCCCGCTGGGTGTGCACCGTCTGCGGCTACGTTCACGAAGGCCCCGAACCACCGGACGAATGCCCCGAATGCGGCGCGGGAGCCGATATGTTCGAGAAGGACGAGTCTCGCGACAGCGCGGACGGTTCGTCCAAGGCTTCCGCTGCGGATACATACCTCGCCGAATGGGCACGGGATACGGATGCCTTCGAGACCCGGTTCGCGCGCATCAAGGCGCTGGCCGCGGGCAAACCAAGCGGGATATCGCCCATGCGCACCCAGCAGACGTTTCCCTCCTGGGAAGCCGTTCTGTTTCGCGGCGCGCAGTTGCACCGGCTCCCCCTGAACGAGGACGAACCCGTCAACACCACCACGGTTATCGGGCGAACCGCCGAAAAGCCGCTGACCATTGCCATGCCGTTTTACGTGTCGCACATGTCGTTCGGAGCGCTATCCCGCGAGGCAAAAATGGCTTTGGCACGGGGCTCCCGTTTGGCGGGAACCTTGATCTGTTCGGGAGAAGGCGGCCTTCTGCCGGACGAGCGCACCGAGGCCGCCCTCTACATCTACGAACTCGGCACGGCAACCTTCTCGCATCGCGACGAGGCCATCCGCCAGGCTGATGCCGTCGAGATCAAAATTGGCCAGGCCGCGAAACCGGGACTCGGCGGGCATCTGCCCAAAGAAAAAGTGACGGAGGAGATCGCGAAGGTGCGCGGCATATCCGTTGGAGAGGACTCGATTTCGCCCGGCCGGTTCTCGGGGATCGACAAGAAAGGCGACCTGAAGAAGGTCGTAGCGCGTGTGCGCAGCGTGCTCGATGGCAAACCCCTGGGGATCAAGCTCACCGCCAGCCATATCGAGGAGGACCTGGCCGAGGTTCTCGAGGCCGAACCCGACTTCATCACCATTGACTGCCGGGGCGGCGCCACGGGCGCTGCGCCAACCTATATCAAGGATAACGTTTGCCTCCCGCCGGTGTTCGCCCTGCACCGCGCGCGCACGTTTCTCGACAAGACCGGGAGCAAGGCCACCCTCTGCATCACCGGCGGCTTCCGCGACAGCGCGGACATCGCCAAAGCCCTCGCCCTGGGCGCCGACGCCGTAGCCCTCGCGACGGCCTCGCTCATCGCCATCGGCTGCCAGCAGTACCGCGTGTGCCACACCGGCAAGTGTCCCGTCGGCATTACGACCCAGGACCCGGAACTGCGCAAACGGCTCGACATCGAGACATCCGCGCAGCGGCTGGTCAACTTCTACACCACGACATGTCACGAGGTGGCCAATTTCGCCCGCATCAACGGCCGGAGCGACGTCCACGACCTCGACCTGTCCGACCTCGTGACCATCAGCAACGAGATTTCCCAAAACACCCGCATCGAGCACGTGTGACCCTATGCCTTCGCGGGCGAATCCTCGGGCACGCGGTAGCGTTCGCGCAGGCGGTCGAGTTCCTGCTTCAACTCGGCGATTTCGGCGGCATAGCCGGGGTTCTCGTACTGGCTCTGCATCTCGTGGGGGTCTTGCTCGAGGTCGTAAAACTCCCACTCGCCGAGGGTGTAGAAATAAGCAAGCTTGTAGCGCTCGGTGCGCACCCCATAATGCTTGTATACGTTGTGGACCTTCCCCTCGCCCTCGTAGTAGTGGTAGTAAATCGATTTGCGCCAGGTCCGCGGGCGTTTCCCGCGCAACAGCGGCTCAAAACTGCGGCCCTGCATGTCCTTGGGTATCTTGACGCCCGCGATATCCAGAAACGTTTCAGCGCAATCGAGGTTCTGGACCATGAGGTCCGCTTCCGAGCCCGGCTCGATGCCCCCCGGCCATCTGGCGACGAGGGGCGTGCGCAGGGATTCTTCGTAGATGAACCGTTTGTCGAACCACCCGTGTTCGCCCAAGTAGAAACTCTGGTCTGATGAGTAGAAGACCACGGTGTTCTCAGCGAGCCCGCTCTCATCCAGGTAATCCAGCACGCGGCCCACATTGTCGTCGACCGACGCGATGCACCGGAGGTAGTCTTTCATGTACCGCTGGTACTTCCACCGCACCAGCTCGCCGCCCTCGAGATTGGCTTCGAGAAACGCTTTGTTCTTCGGACCGTAGGCCGCTTCCCAGTTGGTTCGCTGCTCCTCCGTCATGCGGCCGAAGGTGCGCTTCTTGACCGGATCGCCTTCCTCCACCGCTTCCCAGACCTTCAGGTCCGGGCCGAGGCGCATGGTCTTGGCGATCGTCATGTCCTGTTCTTTGGCTGCCGTGCCGCGCCCCGAATAGTCGTCGAAGAGGGTCGGCGGCTCGGGGATTTCGACATCATCGTAGGTCGTCAGGTGCTCGGGGCCAGGCTCCCACTCGCGGTGTGGCGCTTTGTTCTGAATCATGACCATGAACGGCTTGTCCGGCTCCCGGCCG
Organism: uncultured Nitrospiraceae bacterium; assembly: GCA_964520685.1. Classification (GTDB taxonomy): domain Bacteria; phylum Hydrogenedentota; class Hydrogenedentia; order Hydrogenedentales; family SLHB01; genus UBA2224. The sequence goes on from CAZFOG010000228.1 coordinate 9,711, forward strand.
TTTCGCAGCCAGTCGAGGGACAGGTCGGTGATAATGTCGGTCACATACCCCTGGCGCTGCACCCGGCCGTTGGGCGTGAGGAAATCCGGATTGTAGTAATGGCCCTGCCCCGGAAGAATATCCCAGGCATCAAACCCCGTCGGCTCGGATTCGAGATGCCATTTCCCGAAGATGGCCGTCTGGTATCCGGCCTGTTGAAGCAGCTTTGGAAAAGTCTGCTGGCTGCCGTCAAAGCGGTCGCCGTTTTGCCGGAACCCATTGATGTGACTGTGTTTCCCGGTTAAGACCACCGCCCGGCAGGGACCGCAAATCGAGTTCGTCACAAAGCTGTTTCGGAAGAGGATGCCCTCCTTGGCAATGCGGTCGATATTGGGCGTCGGGGCCACGGAAGCCAACCGTCCTCCGTACGCACTCACCGCGTTTTGGGCATGGTCGTCGCTGTAGATCCATACGATATTGGGGCGTTGCGCCCCCTCGACCGAGGCAGGCCGCCATGGACGGGCCGCCGCCAGCGCCGCCAGTGTGCCGCCACCCATGTATCGGAGGAATTCGCGTCTTGAAACCATGGTTCATGTCTCCATCTGTCGTGATGCCCCCTCTGGCAGCCATCTTGGCACATCTGAGGCGGGCATGACAAACAAGCCGGCCCGGAGTACGCCCGCCGGGATTGGGATTCCAAGTGCAGTGGTCCTGGACTTCAGGGAGGAGCCAAAGCCCGTTCCCGTTGGAGCCGTTCGCAGTTCACCCCGTCATATCCACAGCCGGTGCGCGGCGTTGGTGCGCATAGTGCGCGGCGCGGCGCAGAGTTCGGTATAATCCCTCCGGCTCTTAAAACTTG
>CAZFOG010000229.1:0-10525 GCA_964520685.1 uncultured Nitrospiraceae bacterium
ACGGTTATTCCAAAGCCGCTCCGTCCGTATGGTAACAGGAACGGGGGTTACGGGGGAATGCCAGGTTTGCGGGCCCATCCAGCGATATGGGGGGATACTGGGAGTGCCCAGGGTACCCGGAAGTGCTCGTAGGTGAGCCCATCGAAGCCCGCGTATTCGAACGCGCGCCAGAGTTCGCGCTCAAGACGGCACCCCTCCCCCACTTTTTGCCAGCCCGGCCGCAGGAGGCGTTGCACGAGACGGAGAGCGGTTGCGCGTGGCGCCGCGACGTGCTCCAGAAACACGAACAGCCCGCCGGGTTTGAGAACGCGCAAAATCTCGTCGAGCGCCGCGTCCAGGTCGTCCACGGAACACAAAACGTGTGTGCAGACAACCGCATCGATGGAATTGTCACGAAGGCCGATCGCTTCGGCGCGTCCGTTGAGCAGGTGCATCACCCGGCGGGATTCGTGAGACTCTTCACGGAGATACCGGAACATGAACCGGTTGGGCTCGATGCCGATAAGGGTCGTGTTCTCGGGATATAGCGGCAGGTTGGCGCCGGCACCCGGACCGATCTCAAGGACGCGGCCCGAAAGCAGCTTGAACAAGCGCCCTTTCCGGTCCGGCGACATATCGCGCATGAGCCGGTTTCCTGCGTGTAGCGACCACGCAAAGGCCCGCTGCGCCCAAGGAGCGGGCTTCCGGCTTCGAGGAACGGTCGAGGTGTCCGGCATGGTCTACATAGCGTCGAGCACATGACGAATCGCTTCGTCCAGCTCGGGATGGTCGAATGTGAATCCGGATTCCTCGAGCTTCCGCGGGACTGCCCGCTGACTGACAAGGAGAAGATTGTCCGCCATTTCTCCGAACAGCAGCCGTACCGCGAACGCCGGGAATGGCAACACCGCGGGCCGCTTAAGGGCACGGCCCAGGGTCGTGACAAATTCCCCGTTACGCACCGGATTTGGAGTGACGGCATTAATTGGACCAGCGAGTGAATCCGTGTCGAGGGCGAAGAGAAGCACACGAATCGCATCATCGAGGGTAATCCATCCCATGTACTGGGTACCCGGCCCGACGGGGCCGCCAACGCCCAGTTTGAATGGCAGCAGCATTTTGCCGAAAGGACTGTTTTTGCCGCCCATCACGAGGCCGAAACGGGAGTTGACCACGCGGATACCCTTATCCCGGACGGGGTGAGTGGCTTCTTCCCATTGGCGGCAGACTTCCGCGAGAAAGGTCTCTCCACACGGCTCGTCTTCGTCAATTTTCCGGTCGCCGCAGTTGCCGTAATAGCCGGTTGCCGAGGCGCAAATCCAGACTTTCGGCGGCCGCTCCAGCTCTCCAAAGGTCTTGCACAGCAGCCGGGTAGTAAGCGTACGGCTCCTGAGAATCTCGCCTTTCTTGTGTTCGGTCCAGCGTCCGGAACCGACATTCTCGCCTGAGAGGTGCACCGCGGCGTCAAATCCCTCGAGCTTGCCGCGCTCGATATACTCCGCGGCCGGGTCCCACAGAATCTCGCCCGAATCAGCGCTCCACTCTTTGCGCACCAGCCTCGTCACTTCATCCCCCCGCTGCGCGAGGGCTTCGCAAAGAGCCGAACCGATGAGCCCGGATGCGCCCGTAATTAACACGTTCATGACCACTGCCTCCCTGCGTTTCAGGTGCCTTAGCCCACGACGCCGAGAATAAAAGAAACGACCGCGGGACCCGTCGCGATAATAATAACCGTTGCCACCACGCTTGTCAGGATCCCGACCCGCATGATGTCTCGGGTACTGACCAGATTGCTGCCGTAGGCGATGGCGTTGGGCGGGGTAGAAATGGGAAGCCCGACGGCATAGCTCGACGCAATGGCGATCATGACCGCAAGCACCTGCAATTGCGGGTCGCTGACCACGCCCGCCGCAACGGCCATGCCCAGGGGCATAACGATCGTGGTGGCGACCGTGTGGCTCATCACCGTGCCTAACGCGACCACAATCAGGCAGCACACCGCCACCAGCATGAAATAACTCATCTTGTGGACGGGCAACGACTCGACCAGCCATACGTCGAGGCCCGTCAAGTCAAGGCCCTTGCCCAGCGCGATGCCGCCGGCGATCAGCACCAGCACGTCCCACTCGAGCGAATTGAAGTCCTTGCGGTTAATGACCTTCGTTGCGGTCAGGATAGCCGCGGGAACCACTGCCACGACCGCCGTGGGAAGATCGAAACCGAGGAACTTATCGAGCCACGGAGAGGTCAGCCATAACCCCAGGGTAATGGTGAAGGTGATGTAGACGATAAGGGCGTTTCGGGTGAGTGTGAAATCGTTCTTCACCTCGACCACGAGGCCCTTGTGATGAGGACGGTAAAGTGATAGCAGCAATAACCACATGACGAAAAGCGTCCCAACCAGCAGGGGCAGCGCAAATGCCATCCATTGGAAGAAATTGATCTCGAGACCGCGCGCACGGAGCGCCTCGAGGGCAATCGCGTTCGGCGGGGTGCCGATAGGGGTGCCAATCCCTCCCACATTGGCCGCAAACGGCACGGACAGCACCAGTCCCCGGCGGAAACGGTCGCCGGCGGGAATCTGAAGGGCCAGGGGCTGCACAAGGACGATCATCATGGCGGTGGTCGCCGTGTTGCTCATGAACATGCTGAACAGAGCCGTAATGAACATGACGCCCGCGAGCACCCCGCCCGGATGCCTGCCAAACGGGCGCATGAGCACCGCGGCCATCTGCACGTCAATCCCCTCTTTCTGGACGCCCTTCGCGAGTATGAACCCGCCGAGAAACAAAAAGATGATGGGACTCCCCAGGGAAGCGAAGAACTCGGTGTACGGGATGTCCTGCTCCCAGTGAGTGGGCAGGGCCAGCCACCACGCTTCACTCGCGATCACAAGCATGCTCGTGGCAAACAAGGGCACCGCCTCGCTCACCCACAGCACCAGGGCCACAACAAAAATCGTCGCCATGCGCCGGCCCGGTTCGTCCAGGGACGCCGGCAACAGAAAGTAAGCAACCGCACCCGCTGCAAAGGCCGTCAGCACCAATGAAGAGTTCACCCAGATCGGCCGCGACGGCGCCTTGCTCGTGGGCAACTGCTCGCTTGATGGTCTTGTCACGACTGATTCCTCAAATTCCCGGTAGCGCAACGCCAGGGTTCACGCGCCAGGGCAGGCCAATAATCTCACGTCTCCACAGGATATGATTGAGAAAAACCCGTTCCGCCAGAACGTTCTAACCCGAATATTTCACAGCTCTTGAGTGGCGGGCATCCAAGCCTTCCTCGAACGGTGTTGCATGAATGCATTGCTATTCGTGGACGCCGCTGGCTGCTGTGAAATATCCCAACACAGGCTGGTCGCGGAAAATGCCAGGGCTATCTTCGTAACCCAAGTCTGCGCATTCCTTTCCAACTCAGGTACCCCGGAGTTGATGGGAAATGCGCGCTAACTCTTTACATTATAATCGTTTGCCCTGTGTTTTAGAAGGAACACCACGACCGCACGGCATAATTTCGCTTATTTTGCTTGACCTCTAACAGTTTCGTGGCGTACAATCATGCCGGGTTGAAAGGAGGACTTTATGGTGTTGCAGAAAGAACTGGATCTCGACCAGCCGTTTCAGGACACGCGCCACGAGGCGATGCTTGGCATTGTGCGCACGGCCACGCTTGCGTCGGCTGTCGCCGCCCGCATACTCCGTCCGTTCGATCTGACGGAGGCCCAGTTTAACGTGTTGTTTGCCCTGAAGTACAAAACCCGCGCGATCACACAGGTCGAGCTGGGCCGTCGCTTGGTGGTCACGCGGGCAACGGTCACCGCGGTGCTCGATAAATTGGAATCCAAGGGCTTTGTCGAGCGTCAGGACGTGCCGGACAACCGGCGCAGCTATCACGTGGAATTGACGGCGGCTGGACGCGCGTTGGTGGACCAGGTTGAGCCGGTCTACCGCGACAGCATTCACTATGTCTTGGGGTATTTGGACGAATCCGAGGTGAGGAATCTGATCCATGTACTGGAACCGGCACGCGTGCGGCTGCGCGAGCTGGCAAATGGTGAAGAGAATGGCGAGTCCGCGGCGTAGCGCTCGGGGGTATGCTGACATTGCGGGCGGAATTCGGTATGATTCCGGCCCGTTTCATGGCGTGGGCCGTGTGAAGGAGACAGGGTGATGGCAACAGCAGCGCCGGCACATCCGGCTGCGGAAGAGCGATTCGACGCCAAGGGATTCTGGGCGTTGATCGCCACAATGTTTCAGGGAGCATTTAACGACAATGCCTACAAATGGGTGTTGTTCTATTATCTTGCCCGAAAATTCTCTGACCCGGCGATGGGGCATGCAACCGAGCAGACCTCGTCCAGATTGTTATCTTTCGGGCTGTTGTTTTTCGCGGTACCCTTCCTGGTCTTTCCGGGACTTGCAGGGGCCTTAGCAGACCGCTTCAGCAAGCGCACCATCTCGATCGCCACCAAATGGTGGGAAGTCGGGGTGATGCTCGTCGGCCTGTTCGCCTTCTACACCGACAATGTGTGGTTCATGGGCTTGATGTTTTTCATGATGAACACGCAGAGCGCGTTCTTCAGCCCCGCCAAGTACGGCATCCTGCCCGAAATGCTTCCGGAAAGCCGCCTTTCGTGGGGAAACGGCGTCCTGCAAATGGGAACCTTTGTTGCGATCATTCTCGGCACGGCGTTCGCCGGGCCCTTGATGCAACACAACGTCAACATTTATATCATCTCGCTCATCCTGGTGGGTGCGTCGGTTGCCGGCCTGATTGCGTCGTATTTCATTACCCCGGTGCCCGCCGCCGCGCCGAACCGCAGCATCCCTGTCAATCCCTGGTCGGGTCTTGCCGTGTACTTCAGAACATTCTGGCGGGATCACGTCCTGTTTCTGGTCATGCTCGGGGGGGGATTCTTCTGGTTCCTGGGCAGCCTTGCCCAGAGCAATATTGCCGTACTTGGTGAGAGCGTTCTGCACCTGAACGAGACGGCGATCAGCTTGCTCGGCTTGTGTCTCGCGATCGGCATCGGCACCGGAAGCCTCGCGGCAGGCTACCTCTCGCGGCGCAAAATCGAATTGGGCCTGGTGCCCATAGGCATCGCCGGGATGACCGTCTCCGGCATCGTCTTGAGTCTTCCGCTGGCGACGGTGCCCGTCGTCGGATTGTTGATGTTCCTGTTTGGATTCGCAGGCGGGTTCTTCGAGGTGCCCATGGCCGCCATGCTGCAGCACCGCAGTCCCCGGGAAATGAAAGGCGGCATGATCGCGGCCTTCAATATCGTAACCTGCCTCGGCATCGTCCTCGCCGCCGTAGCGTTGTCCGCGCTGGGACCCGACGGCGTGAATATCGGCGCCCGGAACATCTTCCTCGTGTGCGGGATTCTGACGCTTCTGGTCGGCCTCTATCTCTGCGTCAGCCTTCCCACGTTCATACTAAGAACCGCCCTGTGGATCATGGGCAACACGATCTACCGGGTCGATACGCGCGGCCGCGAATACATCCCGGAAAAGGACGGGGCCCTCATCGTGGCGAATCACACGTCCTTTGTGGACGCGCTAATCCTGACCGCGTCGATCGACCGTCCCGTGCGATTTCTCATCTCCCAGGAAATCTTCGAAGTGCCGTGGATCCGGCCGTTTGCCAAAGCCATGCGCGCGATCCCGGTCTCGCCCATGGCACAACCGAAGGAATTGATCCGGTCACTCCACGAAGCCACGGACGCAATTAATAACGGCGAACTGGTGTGCGTCTTCGCGGAAGGCCAGATCACCCGCACGGGCAACCTGCTGCCCTTCCGCAAGGGATTCGAGCGCATCATGAAAGGCACGAACGCCCCCATCATTCCGGCACACCTGGACCGCCTGTGGGGCAGCATATTCAGCTATTCCAAGGGGCGGTTCTTCCTGAAACTCCCGAAACGCATCCCCTATCGCGTCGCCGTAACGTACGGGCCACACATGGCTCCGGAAAGCACCGCCATCGAGGCGCGCGAACGTATTCAACGGCTCGGCACGGAAGCGTACCTGGAGCGCAAACTCCACGAGCCCCTCCTCCACCGCGGCTTCGTGCGTTGCGCCCGGAGATGGCCGCTGCACATGGCCATGGCCGATCAATCCGTGGAAAAACTGCCCTATTGGAAGGCCTTGGTCGGCTCAATCGCCCTGGCGCGCAAACTCCGCGACGTGCTGGATGACCAACCCATGGTCGGCGTTCTCCTGCCCCCGACCGTGGGCGCGGCCCTGACGAACATCGCCCTCACCCTGATGGGAAAGACCGTCGTAAATCTCAACTACACGGCTTCGGACGAGGCCCTCGAGAGCGCGGCACGCCGCTGCAACCTGACGCACGTCCTCACGGCCCACGCGTTTCTCAACAAGGTGAGCTGCAAGGTTCCCGGTAAGTCCATCTATCTCGAAGACGTCCGCAAGTCCATGAAAAAGAGCGACCAGCTTGTGGCCATGATCATGGCCGCGGCATTTCCGCTGCGGGCCCTCGAGCGGCGGCTTGGCGGAAGCAGGCGCCGGTCGCCTGATGAGTTGGCGACGGTGATCTTCAGCAGCGGCAGCGAGGGCGAGCCCAAGGGCGTCATGCTCACGCATTACAACATCATGAGCAACATCGAGGCGGCGTTGCAGGTGTTTCCCCACAAACGGGGCGACGGCATCATGGGCATTCTGCCGTTTTTCCACTCGTTCGGGTATATGGCTACGCTGTGGCTTCCGCTCGCGCAAGGATTCAAAGTCGTGTTCCATCCGAATCCGCTCGAAGCAAAGGTTATTGGACAGCAGATTTTCAAATACAAGCTGGATTTCCTGGTCGCGGCGCCGACGTTTCTTCAGGCATTCGTCAGGCGCTGTCTTCCGGAAGAACTCGGGTGCCTGCGGTACGTCGTCACCGGTGCGGAGAAGCTGCCCGTGCGCGTGCGCGAAGCCTTCGAGAGCAAGTTTGGCATCACGCCTCTCGAGGGGTATGGCACCACCGAATGCGCACCCGGGGTCTCGTTCAACGTGGTTGATTTCCGGGCGCCCGGCTTCTATCAGGTGGGAACCAAACACGGCACGGTCGGCCACCCCATTCCCGGGGTCAGCGTAAAAATCATCGATCCCGATACGGGTGAGGAATTGCCTCAGGGCGAGGCTGGCCTGCTCCATGTCAAAGGCCCGAACATCATGCAAGGCTACATCGGCATGCCCGAAAAAACCGCCGAAGTACTCCACGACGGCTGGTATAACACCGGCGATATCGCTTTCCTCGATGAGGATGGATTCATCACCATCACGGACCGTCTGGCACGATTCAGCAAAATCGCTGGCGAGATGGTGCCGCACACGAAGGTCGAGGAGGAGCTGCACCGGCTGCTCGGGCTCACCGAACAGGCCATGGCCGTGACCGGCGTCCCCGATTCGGGCAAGGGCGAGCGCCTTGTCGTGCTGCATACCTTGAGTAACGGCGACGTCGAACGCCTGGTGGCCAAGATGGACCAGTCAACACTGCCCAAACTGTGGCTCCCCAAATACAATTCGTTCTACTACATCCCCGAGATTCCCATCCTCGGTACCGGGAAGATGGACATCAAACAGGTCAAGAAGATCGCCAGGGAACTGGATGTCGGCGCTTGAAGCCATGCCGGGCGCCTCGCCCAGAAAGCCGCGCATGCGACGGAAGTGGGGTCGTATGATTGGAGTTGCTGTCGGATTGGGGGCCGCATTGCTTGTGTACAATGGGCTCGCGTTCAACCTCGCGCTTCATGGCGATGACGACAAACCGCGCGCTCCCGAAACGGGCATCTTCATCGGGGCGGAACCCCGCGACTGCGGGCCGGATGACAGCCCCTGTGCCGCATTGTTCATTCACGGATTCGGCGGGGCGGGAACCGATTTTGCCGATCTGCCTGAACACCTGGCCAACGATGGGTGGCGCGTGCGCGTCATGCTCTTGCCCGGCCATGGCACCCGCCCGCGCGAGATGGGCAGGCAGACACCCGAGTCCTTGCTGGACGCGGTGCGGTCGGAAGTGACGGCCCTTCGCGAGCGTCACGATAAGGTGATTCTCATCAGCCATTCCATGGGCGGTGCGTTAAGCACGATTGTCGCCTCCGAAATACCCGTGGACGGGCTAATCCTGGGCGCGCCGTACTATGGTGTGACCTACCGGTGGTACTACGTGGTCCCGCCGGAGGTGTGGGGGCAAATCACGGCCCCGTTCGTTCGCTGGGTCTACAAGGGCAAACTTTTCATGCAGGTGAACCGCGCCGAGGCCAAAGACCACATCATCTGTTACACCTGGCTGCCGTCGGCGGCAATCCGCACGCTGACAAAACTGGGTAAGCGCGCGAGCGCCCCGGAAACACTGGCGAAGGTAACGTGCCCGGTGCTTATCCTGCATGGCCGCCAGGATATTGCCGCGTCCCCGAAGGCCGCCCAGAAGGCCCTCGAGGCCATGGATTCGGAAAACAAGCGCCTCGTCTGGCTCGAACGCTCCAACCACCACATGTACTGGGATTACGACCAGGAACAGGTCTTCGAGGAAGCCCTTGTATTTGCGGGGAAGATCTGCGGAGAAGAAACGGGGGCGGGGAAGCGCCCAGAAGGTCTGCCGGGGAGTTCATAATGGACCACGCGGACGAGGTGGACATGGTCGACAACATGGACGCAATGGACGGCCGAACGGGTGCTTGACGGTCTCAGCGGAAAACCCACTCGCTCGTACCTCGCGCCCTGAAGATCCTTGGGACTGCCAACCATGCGCCAGTGACTCACCCATGGACCATGGAAGTGGGGGCCTGATGGTCAAAATGACGGGACTCCGGAGGGCGCCGATCCCTCGCCGGAGGGGCAACCGCGGCGCGGAGGGTCTTCCTGGTGGCGCTTTGCCTCACCCGTAGAGGGTGAAAACCAGGCGAACGGGGACATGTTCAAAGCGCCGTCCACGGCGCGGCTGCGTGTCCCCGTTCGGCACGGCGCGACACTCCTGCGCAAGATGCGCATGGCACGTGGAGGACCGCGCTTTGTTGAAGCCTGCGGCTGAATGGTTGCATCGCTGGAACGCGCCAGCCAGCCTCTTCATTTGCAGGAACTCGGGTTGCGGGCGTAACGGAGGGCGGGTTTTCTTACCCGCCATTGAATAAACGCGCGGGCCGAAGGGGCCGCGCTTCCAGTCTTGTATTGGATCGGAGCGCGGGCTTGTCCGCCCGCGGTGATCTACTGGACGGGTTGGAAAACCCGTCCTCCGTTTCCGGAATCCATCATGCGCAAGATGCGCATGCCACCTCAACAACGTCGCGCATCTCCCCCTTCGGAGGGGGGCGAGCGCCGGAAGGCGCTCGGGGGGAGGATTCTTGGCCTCCAGGAACCGAGTTTTCCGAGGCAGCGAACCTTGAGCGCTTTGGATCAGCCATTGACGATGAAAATAGAAATGACCGGCGAGGGCGCCGGGCCCACAACAGAGCGGGAAATCCCGGCTCTGGAATATTCGCTGCAAACCCCGGTTATTCGCGTGAGACCCGGTGCGAGAGCATCCAGCGCTCGCGTTTGATGAAGGGGCCGTTCTCGAAGGTCTGTTCGATTCGGCCGGTCTGTTCGAGGTGGTCGAAGCAGCTTCGCATGCAGCCACGGGAGCCTTCGACGCCGTAGCTTCCGTCGCCACCCCATTGCTGGAGCCGGGCGTGGCCTTCGATCACATAGCCGGAGGGATCTTCTTCCGTGGCACGCCATTTGCCCAGCGAAAATGGCCAGCAGAGTTTGTACGCCGCCTCTTCGGAGACGTCCTGTTTGGCCACGTCGAATTCGTAGCCGGGGAAGGTCTTGTGGATGAACGGCGACACGCGCGGGTCGCCGCCGTGATAACAGAGCGTACAGCGGCCCATGTGAACGTCGGCCCATTCGTAGGTCTTGTCTTCGATCTGGATAGACACCGTCTTGCCGTCGAGCTTGTGGGGGATGGCGTCGGGGCACCCCTGCGCGCAGGCCATGCACCGGTCGCAAATGGACAAGGGTTCGACGAGCGGGTCGGGTTCGAGTTCGGCGTCGGTTATGATGGCGGCGAGCCGGACCCGGGGACCGAATTTACGGGTGAGAAACACCTTCGACCAGCCCATTTCACCGAGGCCCGCCGCGATGCCCGCGATCCGGATGGCCAACTGCACGTCAGGCGCTACGGCGCCGGGGCGGAGTGGCTCGACAGGCGGTTGTGATTCGGGTACGCCGGGATAATACGGCACGGCCTCCCACCCGTGGTCCTCGAGGTAGCAGGCGGTTTCGTAGACGCCCTTGGGGATGAAGAAACTGTTGAGGAGCCCGTGATAGCCGAAGTAGGTGTAATTGGGCCAGTAGGTGCCTTCCTCGATCCCGCGCCAGTTGCCGCGGAGGATGCGCCGGGCGACCACAACGACGGACTTCGCGCCGGGCATGATCGCAGCGGGGTGCATGCGTTCGGGCGCGCCGTCGAAGCGCTCGATGTTGGCGATGCCGGCGAGGTCGAGGCCCTGTCTGAGAGCAAACTCCTTGACCTGCTCTGCCGTGAGCGTTGCCATGGGTCAGCCCTC
>CAZFOG010000230.1:0-10465 GCA_964520685.1 uncultured Nitrospiraceae bacterium
CGAAAGTCAAGAACGGAATCATGCGGTTCCTCCTCTACAATATACGCTACGGAACTGGCACAGGCTGGGAGTATCATCTCCCCTTTCCCTTCAGCGGATATCTGCGCCGGACCCGGAAGAATCTTAAGAAGATCGCCGAATTCGTCAAGTCGGAACGGCCCGACGTGATTGGCCTCGTCGAGGTCGACAACGGGTCGTACCGGTCTGAAAAGGTAAATCAGGCCGGGGCGATCGCGCGCGAACTCGGTCAGACCCACGTCTTCGAGTCGAAATACTCGCACTCGTCCGTATTGCACCGCATGCCGGTTCTGCGCGAGCAGGGGAATGCATTCATCACGAATCAGACCATCGAAGCGCAGGAATTTCATTATTTCACCGAGGGGATGAAGCGCCTGGTCATCACATTGGAGTTCGAGACGTTCGTCATCTTTCTGGTGCATCTCTCGCTGGTCTACCGTCACCGGCAGTATCAGTTGGGCAGTCTCTACTCGATGTTTTCCGAGATACGTAAACCCAAGATCGTCGCGGGCGACTTCAACGCGTTCTGGGGCGACCGCGAACTCGAGCTCTTCATGGCGGCTTCGGGCCTGTTGAACGCCAATGCGAATGCCTGGCCTACGTTCCCGAGCCGAAGACCCCGCCGCCAGCTCGATTTCATTCTCCACAGCCCCGCGGTCCGCATCACCAATTTCCGCATACCCCACGTGAAATACTCGGACCACATGCCGCTGGTGTGCGACTTCGAGGTCGACAATGGCGCCGCCTGATTGCGCTCGCGCCGGTGGCGCCCGTATGGCGGTTCCCGGAAAGATAACCCCGCCTGTTACAATGGCGCCGGCATCGTAGCCGTTGCAGCGTCGAGATTGCGGGGTGTGTTGTGGCAACCCTTCTCAACATCATCGCGGCCGCTCATGAGCTGGGGAACTGGTTGATCCGCGTCATCATGCTCCTCGTAATCATTCGCCGCCACCGCCCGCAATCCGCCCTGGTGTGGTTGCTGGTCGTGTTCATTACCCCCTGGGCCGGCCTGCTGCTCTATGCGCTCCTGGGCTCGAACCGCCTTCCGCTCAAACGCGCCGAACAACACAAACGATTCCTGGAACGCATGAACGCCGCGCGCGCCCGGTTCAACGGCAACCCCGGCATCACGCGGCCCCCGCTCGAACCGGCATTCTCCTCGACCGTCCGCCTGGCGCAACGGCTGGGCCACATGGCGGTTCTCGGCGGCAACGCTGCCGAAATCATCTGCGATAATGACGCATTTCTGGACCGCCTCATCGCCGATATTGACGGCGCCCGCCATCACGTCCATGCCCTCTATTACATCTACGGCGAAGATGAAGCCGGGCGGCGGTTCGCGGACGCCCTCATCCGGGCCGAGCGGCGCGGGGTGGCCTGCCGGCTTCTCGTCGACACCGTCGGCTCGTGGGGAATGCTCAAGCGGATGGCCCCCGAGCTGGCCAAGGCCGGCGTCGAGGTCTACGAGGCCCTTCCGGTGGGACTCTTCCGAAAGGGCATGGCGCGGTGGGACCTCCGCAACCATCGCAAGCTGGTGGTGATTGACGGCCGTGCCGCCTTCACGGGCTCCCACAACATGACCGACCCCAGCTACGGCACCAAAACACTCCAATGGCATGACCTGTCCGTACGCCTGACCGGTCCGGTCGTTTCGCAGCTTCAGACGGTGTTTGTATCGGATTGGTATTTCGAGACGGACGACCTGCTCAAGGACCCCGTCTTCTTCCCGGAGAATCCGGCCCAGGGGGACATTGCGGCCCAAGCCATCCCAAGCGGTCCCAATTTCGCGACCGAGAATTACCAGCGTCTCGTCGTGGCGGCCCTGCACGGCGCCCAGGAGCAGGTGACCATCACCACGCCGTATTTTGTGCCCGACGAAAGCCTGCTCCACGCTCTCGAGAGCGCCGCCCTCCGCGGCGTCGAGGTCAATCTAATTGTCCCCCGCGAGGCTGACCAGCTCGTGGTGGGCGCGGCAGCCCAGGCGTACTACGAAGAACTGCTGAGCTGGGGCATCAACCTCTATCTCTATCAGCCCGCCATCATCCACGCGAAAACCATGACCATCGACAATGCCGTGGCGTTTGTGGGGACCAGCAACTTCGACATCCGGTCATTCTCGCTGAATTTCGAGCTCAACCTGGCCTTCTACTCGCCGCCTTTTGCCGAGAAGCTGCGACACCGGCACGAAGACTACATCCGGGCGTCGGAGCGGCTCGACCCGAACACATGGGAAGCCCGCCCCGCCCCGAAGCGGCTCTATCAGAACCTCGCCAAGCTGTTCAGTCCCCTGTTGTAAGCGCAGGCCCTCCCGCCGCAGGCGGGACCGCGCGTCAAAACCGCACCCAGGCGAGGTTGTCGATGGCAAACCGCACCTTGGCGTTGCGCTCGGCGTTAATGCCCACGAGCAGGGTAACGATGCGGCTGGGTTCGAGGGTTCCGCTCGGGTCGGGCTGCGAATGGGCTCCCCACACCGCCTCTTGAAAGAACGCGGTCACGCGGCGGCTCTCCCGTTCCGATTCGGAGATGGGAAGGGTCGCCACATAGGATGCGCCGGTATCCTCGATGAACTGCACACGCAGGGTACCCTGGCCTTCAATCAAATGGGCGTCAAGTGCGATACCGTGATCCCCCGCAGCAGGGCGTTCGCCGGGTTCGAGATTCAGGCGCGGGTAGGCCCAGGGGTCCATCTCGCCGAACTCGACCGCGAATTCCATGGCGCCGTCTTCCGCGGCCCGGTGTGTCAAGGTTGCGTCGCCCACGGCGTTGTCCGCCCAGCGGTCCGCCGCCTTCGCCCCCGGAATTGCCGTAACCGACGCGGCTTGAAGGCTGCTGCGGTCGCCGAGCAGCCGAAAAGCAGCCACAGGATTCCCGGCATCGCCGAAATAGCCCCGCACGCGCAGCCAGGCCCCGTATAACACGGCCTCCCCGCGCGGAAGCATGGTGACACGCAGCACGATGCGGCGACGCTCCAGGGGCTCGATGTCGAGCCGCTCATCTGGACAGGCGACCTGCCATTCGTCAGGCGCCTGCTCGACGGAAACCGTGCCGGATACGCGGGCGCCGCTGAAGTTGTACACCCAGATGGGAATCTCCGCCTCGGCGCCCGCCGTGAATTCATAGGCCTGCGGCCCCAGCCGCACGGTATCGCGGGGAAGTTCTACCTGCATCACTACCGGGCTTACGTCCCCGTCGCGAAACGCCGCGACCTCCGGGGGAGCTTCGAGAGCCATTCCCTCGAGCGCGCCCTCCGTCGCCACGATGAACACGGCTTTGGGCCCCAACTCGAGGGTTTCCTCGAAGGTGAGTTCGCGGCCGAGATAATCGCAGACGGCCAGCGGGGGCTGTTTCAGGCCGGGCTGCCACGATACCGCCGATTTCGACCATGCAACGATGACATCCGCCGCCTTCCCGTTGGGTTGTGCCCGGAAAGCATACGCCCAGGCGCCCGCCCCTTCGTCGATGCTGACACGCCCGAGAGGCCGCGCCCCCGCCAGGATGCGGCCCACCGCCGCCAATGCCACATACCCGGGCCGGGGCGTGAGATCGTGACGCAGCAGGCCGAACTGGACGCCACGCTCGATGTAGTTTCCGAGGATGAAGAAGTAATGCCGGTCCACCCCCGCGTATAGGCTGTTCGCATAGGAGGGCGCGATGAATTCGGCCTGCCGGTGTTCGTCCTCGCGCGAGAGCTCGCCCCACGGAGGGGCGTCGCTGGTGTACAAACGGATGCCGCACTCCGTGAGCCAGATGGGGCGGCCGCAGGCCGCTTCGCGCGGGCCTTCAAACAGCCCCAGGTAGGCCTCGGGCGCGCTGTACGTGTGAATGTTGTAGGTCTCGTAATAGGGCCAGGCCTCGTTGAGAAACACCCCTTCGGTGTGGTGGCGCGAGCCGCTTCCCGCGTACACGTTCCAGCATACCGTGACATCCGGGCCGCCCGCCTTGAACGCCAGATAGGCCGCCTTCTGCAGCGAGCACATCTCGTTAATGAGATGCCCGCCGAACCCGTCGATATTCGCCTCGTTCCAGGGCTCCCAGGCCTGCACGCGCCCTTCGTACCGTTTTGCCATGGCCCTGCAGAAGCCGTAGAGTGCGCGCAGATCCCGCGGAAACCGCCCGCCCGGCTCTTCACCGTCCAGTTCCGGGACTACCGCCCACGACGGCGTGTGGTGAAACACCTGCAGCACGCCGAGGCCCTGTCCGGCGGCCGCGTCGGCTGATGTATCGTAGTTGCACCCCTCTTCCGCGTACGTGTCCGGAGCGGTCTGCACGTCTCCCCAGCTCATACGGTCCCGGCTCCAATTCATGCCCGCAAGTGCTGCCAGGGAAGCGAAGTTACGCTGCTTCCCGGCATTGTTGCGTGCGAACCACGCCATCGCGGTGTCGATGCAGATCGGGGAATCCTGCGGCACCGGCGCTGCCAGCGGCTCGAGTACGGCCGTGGTGGTCCACGACTCGACCGTGCCGTCCTCCGTCACAAACTCGATGCGGTACCATCCCGGCGGCAATTGACCCAGCACGACGTGCCCCGCTTCGACCGGCCGTGCCCCGCCGCCAACCGCGCCGTCCGCATCGTTCAAGATGCTGAAACGGCTCCATGCGCCGTCCGATGGGGCAGGGACCACCACGGTCTCGCCCGCCAGAAAGACGTTTCCCGGATGCTCCGGCAGCGGCTTCGGGACAGTGCGTTCGGGGCCTGGTACAGTGACCGGGGAATCCTGCTCGACACCCGCAGCGGCGAATGCCGGGAACAAAGCCAGCATCAACAGCGCTGCAACTCCCAAGTCCATGCGGTTCCACGTTGAGATTACTTGCGGCTTCATAAGCGACCCTTGTGCCTTTCTTATTCCAATCCCAGCCCCAGCAGCCGGTTGGCATTCTTCCAGGTGATCTTTTCGAACGCCTCCTCCGAAATCAGCCGTTCGGACTTCAGCCGTTCGAAGTACGCCACGATAAACAGCTCTTGCGGAACATTGGCGATATCGGTCCCGAAGCACAGGCGGTCCTGGAACTCCTCCATGAAACCGTACCCGAACTCGGGGTCGCGCGAAATCGCGCCAAAACCGCTTCCCGCGGACAAGTCGCCCAGGAGATTCGGATACGTGCGGAATAATTCGACCAGCCGACCCGGCTGCACCGGGCCCTTCGGATACGAGATGCGCTCGCCATTTTCGATCACATTCGTCCCGATTTCCGCCCAGAACGGCTGGGAATGGCCCAGGAAGTTCAGCTTCGGAAACGCTTTCAGCACCTTTTCGAGGCGAGGAAGCCCCGGTTCGTCGAACAGCCCGTAACACCCGCCGAGCCTCGGGGCGATATGGAAGGTGAGAGGCAAGCCCGCCGCCTCGACCGCTTCGAACAGGTTCATGCACATGGGCTCGTCGAAGGCCAGATTGGACGTGCATTCACCCACGCCCTTGCACCCCATGTCCTTGTACGCATCGAGGAGATTCGAGAAATCGGCCTTCGTGTCGTTTGTCAGGAAACGCGGATCGACATTGCAGAACGGAATCAGGCGCCCCGGGTACTTCGCGCACACCCAAACGACATCCTCGACCGTCACAACCGTGTAGCGGCATTCGGGACTCACCCCCGCCATGACGCAGGCCTTGTCGATACGCGCCTCGTCCATCATCGCGATGAGCGTCTCCGCGTCGGGATACCGCGACCCGTTCATGCGCGTGAGCTTGGGATGACGCGGCGGTGATGCGTGAACATGGATATCGATAAGCATGGTGTCCCCTTCCAGTTGCCGTCGATCCGGTAATTGTGGTGCTGCATTTTCGACGAATTCCGGAGTCTTATGCTATCATGTTTTGGGGGTGGGCCTCACACAGGGGCCCAGGGGATAACGGCCTTGTGGTTTGAGGGAGCCTGCACCGGGCTGCGCCAAAAGAGGGCCTGTTGGCGTGCCGATGATCCGGCTGCATATCCACCCCTGAGGACAACGGGTTAAGGGGAAGTACCCTGCGTACCGAATTGACTCGCATGGCATTGCGCGTAGCGCCCCTCGTCATTCCTGCCATCGCAGGCGCCGCCCATGGCGCCGGCAGCGCTCCACCTCCCAATGAACCCCTCTCGCTTCCCGCCGCCCTCACCGCGACATCGGCCGCCCTGCTCGTCGTGGCCCTGGGACTGGGCGTGGCCTACATTCGCGTGCGCAGACACGAGCGCGCCGCCCGCGAAGCCCTGGCCGAACGTGACCGCGCCATTGCGGCCATCCGAATTGGCGAAGAACGCTACTCGGACCTCTTCAACAACATCAACAGCGGCGTAGCCGTACTCGAGGCGCTCGAGGACGGTAAGGATTTTGCCCTCGAGGACCTGAACGCCGCGGGGGAACGCATCGAAGGCCGGTTTCGCGAGGACCTCCTCGGGCGCAGCATTACCGAGATCGGTTTCACGGGCATCGGCGCGCCCCTGTTGGAAGCATGCCGCGAGGTCTGGCACTCCGGCAAATCCGTGCGCCGCTATTTTTCCGCGAGACCCGCCGGCCGCGCCGACCGGTGGTTCGAGTGCTTCGTGTACCGGCTCTCGACGGGCGAGGTCGTGTTCGTCTACGAAGATATCACCCCGCGGAAACGCGCCGAAGACGAAAACCGTCTTTTGGCCACGGCGGTCGAGTACGCGGGCGAAAGCATTTTCATCACCACCCCGGAAGGCGTGATCGAGTACGTCAACCCCGCATTCGAGAAGCTCTCCGGATTCACCCGCGACGAAGCGATTGGCAAGACCCCCCGCATACTCAAGAGCGGCCGCCACGGGGCCGCTTTCTACGCGCAGATGTGGGAAAGCCTGCTTCGCGGCGAGACATGGCGCGGCCGCCTGACCAATAAACGCAAGGATGGCTCGCTCTACGAGAAGGAGATCGCCATCTCGCCGGTCCTGAGCCCCGCGGGCGAGGTCGAGCATTTCGTGTCGATCTCGCGCGACCTCACCCAGGAGATGGAACTCGCGGCGCAACTCCGGCAGGCCCAGAAGATGGAGGCCATTGGCACGCTGGCGGGGGGGATTGCCCACGATTTCAACAACATCCTCGGGGCCATCATCGGGTTTGCCGAACTGGCCCTCGAGGACATGCCGGAACCGACCGTCACGCGGAAGTGCATCGAGGAGGTGCGCAATGCAGGGAGGCGCGCGGCGGAACTGGTGCACCAGATCCTCACCTTCAGCCGGCAAACCGAGCAGGAGCGGCGGCCGGTGCTCATCCAGCCCGTGTTGAAGGAAGCCGTGAAGCTGCTCCGGGGTACACTGCCCGCAACCATCATGATTCAACAGGAAATCGACCCCGAATGCGGCCGGATCATGGCCGACCCGACCCAGGTCCACCAGGTCATAATCAACCTCTGCACAAACGCCTACCACGCCATGCGCGAGCGGGGGGGCGTCCTCACCGTGGCCTATCGCGAGCTCGAGGTTGGCCCCGGCGGCCCCGAACGCGGGCCGGGTGGGGCTCCCGGAACCTATGCGTGCCTGACCGTCTCGGATACCGGCAAGGGAATGAGCAAGGCCACCCTCGAACGCATCTTCGAACCGTATTTCACGACCAAGCCGCCCGGAGAGGGCACGGGCATGGGCCTCTCCATCGTTCACGGCATCGTGCGCGGCCACCAGGGGTTCATTACCGCGCAAAGTGTGCCCGGCGAAGGCTCCGCGTTCGACGTCTATTTCCCCCTCTTTCAGCGTGAACAGGCCGCCGAGACACCTACGGCTGACGGTCTTGCCCAGCGTGCCCGCGGCGAGCGCGTACTCTTCGTCGATGACGAGGAATCCCTCGCCTTGCTCGCGCGCATATCCCTCGAACGCATGGGCTACCGCGTGGCGTCCTATACCAAAAGCCTCGAGGCCCTCGAGCAGTTTGAGACCGACCCCGCGCGGTTCGACGTGGTCGTCACGGACCAGACCATGCCCGACATGACGGGCGAGGCGCTGGCTGCGCGCATGCGGGCGCGCCGGCCCGACATCCCCATCATCTTGTGCACCGGGTTCAGCGAGAAGATGGATGAAACCCGGGCGCGCGCGGCCGGATTCAACGGCTATCTGGAAAAACCCTTTGTGGACACCGATCTGTCGGCGGCAATACAGCAGGCGCTCGCTCAGGTCCGGCCCCGGAAAAACTGATCATGGCGCGCATTCTCATCGTGGATGATGACAAGCATTTCCGCACCATGCTGCGTATGACCCTGACCCGCGCGGGATACGAAGTACTCGAGGCGGAGGACGGTGACACCGCCCTCGAAGTTTTTCACAGCGAAGGGCCCGACCTGGTCATTACCGATATCGTCATGCCCGGCAAGGAAGGCCTCGAATTCATCCTGGAACTGCACAAGGAGTTCCCTTCGACGCACATCATCGCCATCTCGGGGGGCGGGCGCGCAAATCCCTACAGCTATCTCTCGATGGCGAAGAACCTGGGCGCGGAAAGCGTTTTCGTAAAACCATTGGACCGCGAGGCGCTGCTGGCCAAGGTGCGCGAACTCGTCGACGGTCCGGTAGCTTCGGAGGAACACACGCCCTGAAACCGGTATAATGGCTCGCAACAGCAAGGACCCGGGTCGAAAAGCTCATAGGATGTCCTGCCATGGCCAAGCCCGTTCGTATCAGCACCTTTGGCACCCCCGCCCTCCGTTTCCAGAACGCCGAAAAGAAGTTCGGGCAGGATGCCGTTGACCGCATGCTGGCCCATTGGCGATCCCAGCTTGCGCAGGTGCTGCCGCAGAAACCCGACCTCATCGTCCTTCCCGAGGCCTGCGACCGCTTTCCCGACCACAACAACGAGGAACGCTTCGAGTATTACGCGATTCGCGGTGACCAGGTGCGCGACGCCCTGGCGGCGCTCGCGAAGGAAAATGGCTGTTATATCGCCTATTCGGCGGCGCGGGCCGTCGAGGACGGCAGTTGGCGCAATTCGACCCAGCTCATCGACCGCGCCGGCAACGTCGCGGGCATCTACAACAAGAACCACCTTGTCATCGAGGAGCGCACCCAGTGGGGGATTCTTTACGGAGCGGACGCGCCGGTGTTCGAGTGCGACTTCGGCCGCGTTGCCTGCGCCATTTGCTTCGACCTGAATTTCGACGAGCTGCGCCTCAAATACGCCGCGCAGAAACCCGGCCTCATTCTGTTCTCGTCCATGTATCACGGCGGGCTGATGCAGGCCTACTGGGCCTATTCATGCCGGGCTCATTTTGTGGGCGCATGCTGCGGCCTGCCGAGCGCCATTCTGGCCCCGACGGGCGAGATCCTCGCCACAACCACGAATTATTTCTCTCACGTGACCGCCACCGTCAACCTCGACTGCACCCTGATCCATCTCGACCATAACTGGGGCAGGATCCGCGCCATGCTCGAGAAATACGGCCCCCGGGTGAAGATGCACGACCCCGGGCTGCTGGGCGCCGTGCTGATCAGCAGCGAAACTTCCGAATTCACCATTGACGATATGGTGAAGGAGTTCGAATTCGAGCTGCTCGACGATTATTTCGAGCGTTCGCTGGCCCACCGCCACGCTCCCGGCAACATCGAGGGCACCGCGAAGTAACGCCCCGCACGGTTTCCATGACGTGGCGCACGGCCGCGCGGACGCGCGTGCTGCGTCACTCGACGACGGCGATCTCCCACCAGTCATCGAGGGTGATCTGTATCGAGTATGTGCCTGTGCGGAATTTAACGTGGGCGTCGGCATCGGTTTCGAGTCCAAACTTGTTGAAAACCCTCACCCTCGGGGTGCGGTCGAAAGGCCACGGAAACTCGCCCGACACCGCCGTGATGAGCCTTTCTTCGCCAAGTATCCAGCCCTCGTGCAGTTCGCGCGGCGTGAACGGGAACATGACCGTCAACGGGCCGAATTCGCCGGCCACGCGCCCGTTGATCACCTGCGCCTCCCCGGGCCCGAACTCCTCCTCGCCGTCTCCGTCCGCATCGGGATTCCGCGGAGGGAATTCGGTCGAGTAGTAATAGTACAACTGGCCGAAACGCAGGTGGGCGGCCACGGTCCGCATGAAGAAATCGGCCCCGGCGCCGCTCGGGAATGAATGTCCCAGTCCGATGGGTGAGCCGAGCTGTCCCTTGGCCAGCTTATCCATGAACGGCGCGTCTCCCGACATGGGGTCGTAGCCCTGGGTCTCCATGAACCGGAACGCGGGAAGGTTCTGGAGCTCGAACAGGGCGGGCAGCGTATTGCAGACCACCGTTTTGCCCCGGTCGAGCACGGTCTGTACCCAGATGCGCCGCGCGGCGGCGGAAACGAGCCCCAAGTCGGCCCATTGTTCGGCAACCCGGCCGTTTTCATCGAGGATGACGGTGCGGCCGTCCCACGCGGCCTTGTTGTAGCGCTGGGGGTTTTCGCTCCAGGCGAGGCTGAACTGGTCGATGTACAGCCCATCGAGGCCGACGTCATCCAGGAGAAACGCCGCCTGTTCGAGAAAATCCTTGTGGCGGTAGTTTTCAA
>CAZFOG010000231.1:0-1541 GCA_964520685.1 uncultured Nitrospiraceae bacterium
GGTCCTGTCAATGTACGATGTATTTGCCGTATAAAGGGATACTGGGCCCGTTGGGCCGGGGGGCAGGGGCATATTGCAGGGAGGGATTGGATGTGTTTGGGTTTTGTTTTCAAGGGTTTCGGTGGTTTGTGCGGGGATAGGGCGCCATGAGCCGGGTTGGTGCGGTGTTGCGCGCCGGCTCTTCGGTTATGTACGTCATAATTCACGTACGGTAAAACTAACGTATAAGGAACCCATGGGAGCGGTTGGATGGTTGCAGGGCAAGGTGTACCCGGCGAAGGGGCGGCATTTCCGACGCAACGCGTTGTATTGCATGGGCTTATCGAGCGTGCGGCGCGTGCGTTGGACGGCCGTGAGCCTCTCCGGCTGATACTCGCGGGGCCTCCGGGTTGCGGCAAGAGTGTAATCCTTTCGTTGCTGTACGATGCCATAGCCCGGAAGGACCCGCAGGCTCCGGAGCAGGTGGCGAAGCTCGCGGATGTGGGTCTCCTGGGCGTGACAACTCTCGAGGAGCTGCTTAGTGCGTGTGCCGGGATGCTTCCGCGAGGGCCCGATGTCCCGGCGGCCACGTCACCCACCGGGTCCAGGGCTCTGTCGAGACGCGCCCGAGGCGGTTCCATTTTACTACTTCTAGATGCGCTACCGGAAGCGTTTGTGTCCTCGAGGGGTCAGACGGGAGCGGCGTTTGCGGCGTTCTTGACGAAAAACCGGGACATTTCGGTGGTTGGGGCCGTGGATACGCCGGCCGGGGAGGCGGGTCAGGCGCGCATTGCGCGTATGAACGGCGAGACCTTCCGTATCGAAGAGATGGGTATGAACACGGGTGACACCGCACGGCGCTTCCTGCTGCAATGGCACCGGGACTTGGCGAGCACGGGCCGAACCGGACTGGAGTCCGGCGAGGCCGAAGGCGTGGCAGGCGCGTTGGCCGGGCTGTGCGGGGGGAACCTCGAGTATCTCACCGGATTGGCCCCGCTCCTGGGAGAGGCGCCGCTGGTGGCGGTCTCGCGCGGCTTTCAGGACCGGGTTCACGGGTCCATTGCGGCGCGGACAGGCGCCCGGATGGCCCTTCTTTCGCCGCAGCAGCGCCGGATACTTGTGGCGCTGGCGCAGACGGGCGGGCGGCCCTTGAGTGTGAAGGAGCTGTCGGAACGCACACGCGCGACTTCGCAGACCTGCTCGAAACAGCTTCACGGGCTGCACAAAGGGGGATGGGTTGTCCGGCATCCTCAGGGCCGGGAATCGCGGTACGAGATGCGCGATGTGCTGGGCCGCCTTGCCCTCGAGCTGCAGTTCCGGGGAGGACCCGCGCCATGGACCTCCTTCGACACCCTTGTGATGTGGCATGCGCGGTTTGCGGGCACGCCATTGGAAAGCGAGACTTATGAGTCCCCATGGCTGGCGATTCACAGCGCCGCGGACGCCTGTGACTTCGCGCGCGAGGCCGTTCCGGTTGCGGGCCGTTCGCTTGCGGAGCTCGAGGAGTGGCTGTCGGCATCGCGCGAAGCCCTGGACAGCACACCGGGGGACCCGCGCGCGCT
>CAZFOG010000231.1:1641-2842 GCA_964520685.1 uncultured Nitrospiraceae bacterium
GCGTTCACGGCGGCCTTTCGCGGCGCCCGCGCGATGACCGGTCCCGCCCGGTTCGGCCTGATTGCCCAGTCTTTGCTCGACAAGGGTGTGCTGCTCGGGTCGTCGAACGCACCCGACAAGGCCCTTCAAACCTTCGGGTACGCGGAGGAGGCGGCGGAGGCCTGCGCGGAAGCGGAATCTCGAGCGCTTCTCGGCGCGTCCGCGGCGTTTAACACCGGGATGACCCTTGTGCGCGCGGGGCGCGGGGAAACCGCGGCCCCGGCGTTCGACCGTGCCCTTGATGCCGCGGATTCCGCATCGTTTGCGGGCAGGCGAATCGCCGTTAAGGCCCTGTTGGGCCGGGCGGGCGTTTTGCGTGGCGCGCGAAACTACAGCGACGCGTTCGAAGCCTACGACGCCGCCATTGCCGCCGCAGAAGAAGGGTCCGGCGAACGCCTGTTGTGCGAGACGCTTCTGGCCAAGGCCTCGCTGTTGTGGGCGCACGGCCGCCTTGCGGATGCCACCGCGCTTCACGACAGGGTTATCGCGCTGCATTCGGGGGCGGCCGGGCGCGTCACGCCGGAACTGGCGCAGGCCCTCGGCGGCAAGGCCCTGGCGCAGATTGCCAACGGGAATGCCGGGGAAGCCCTCGGGGTCGTCCAAGAGCTACTGGACCTGCAGCCCGCCCACGACAAAGGGGGGGACGTTTCGCGGGCGAGCGCGCTGGCTCTCGAGGGATACCTTTGCACGTTCGGGTTGCAGGAAGACTGGCTGCGCCAGGCGCGCGTGATGTTCGGGAAGGCGGAATCTCCCTTTCTCGCGCAGGCATGCCTGCTGTGGCTCAAACGCCGGTTGCCATTCTCCCCGGAGACGGCTGCGCGGCTGGCGAACGTCGAGGAGGCGATGGACCACGCTTTCGAGGGCGAACCCGCGCTCGAGGCGTTCGTGGCGATGTTCCGCGCGGCGCGCCGGATGGCGGCGGGCGAACCGGGCGCGTTACTCGAGCTGCCGGCCGAGTATCGCGCATTGATTGGGGTCCGCGAAGCGTGAGCCGTGGGGCTGAGGCGTAGACTGGAAAAAGAGGACCTGCCGGCGGGGGCCGAACTGGGGACTCGGTGGACGGGGTGGACCGGGTGGACCGAGTGGACTGAGTGGACGGGGTGGACGGGGTGGACGGGGTGGGGAGAGCTGCTGCGCACCTGGCCAGACCCCTTGGATAACC
>CAZFOG010000231.1:2942-10443 GCA_964520685.1 uncultured Nitrospiraceae bacterium
CCGGTTCGCCTAGAATCGCGTTTCTTGCGAGCAAACCGAGGAAAGGAACGGGACATGAAACGACGACCGCATGATCAGAGCACACAGGGCGGCATGAACCGCCGCGATTTTGTACGACTGGGCGCTGCCGCGAGTATTGGCGCGGGGATGGCCGCGATGGGGCGGCATGCATTCGCCGCGGTGCCGGAAGGGCTTGGCCCGGTGCCCGAAATGCCGTTTGCGGCGCCTCCTATCGAGAACGTCCGCATCGGGTATGTCGGCGTGGGGGGTATGGGGACGGGTCACGTCCGCAACCTGCTGAACATCGAGGGCTGCCAGATTACGGCGGTGTGCGACATCGTGGAAGAGAAGGTTGCCAATGTCCAGAAGATGGTCGAGGAAAAGGGGTTTCCGAAGCCCGCGGGCTATTCGCGGGGGGAACTGGACTTCCAGCGCATGTGCGCGGAGGAGGAGCTTGACCTGGTGTATACGGCGACTCCGTGGGAGTGGCACGTGCCGGTGTGTGTGGCTGCCCTGGAAAACGGCAAGCATGCGGCTACCGAAGTGCCCGCGGCCTATACCATCGAGGACTGCTGGAAACTGGTCGAGCATGCGGAGAAGTTCAAGCGGCATTGCGTGATGATGGAGAACTGCTGCTACGGGCGCACGGAATTGCAGATTCTGCTCATGGTCCGGAAAGGCGTGTTCGGGGAGTTGGTCCATGGCGCGGGGGGCTATCTTCACGACTTGCGGGCGTTGAAATTCTCGTCCGCGGGGGAAGGCTTGTGGCGGCGCCAGCATTCGATAGACCGTAACGGGAACCTGTATCCGACGCATGGCCTGGGCCCGATTGCGCAGTGCATGAACATCAACCGGGGCGACAAGTTCGATTACCTGGTGTCGGTGAGTTCGCCCGCGCTAGGGCTCGAGCTGTTCGCGAAAGAGAACTTCCCCGAGGGCGATCCGCACCGCGCCGAGACGTTCAAGAACGGCGATTACAACACGAGCCTGATCAAGACGGCGAAGGGCCGGTCCATCCTGGTGCAGCACAACTGCGATTCGCCGCGGCCTTACAGCCGCATTAACATGCTTCAGGGCACGAAGGCCATCACCGACGGGTACCCGGACCGCATCCACATCGAGGGGACGAGCCCGGCCCACACGTGGGAGGATCTGGAGAAGTACCGGCCGGAGTTCGAGCATCCCCTGTGGACGCAGATCGGTCCCGAGGCGAGCGGGGCAGGCCATGGCGGCATGGACTACATGGAAGACTACCGCCTCATCAAATGCCTGCGCGAAGGGTTGCCGACCGATCAGGACGTGTATGACGCCGCCGCCTGGAGCGCGGTGGGGCCGTTGAGCGAGCAATCGGTTGCGAACAAAGCCGAGACGCTGGACTTCCCGGACTTCACACGCGGCCGCTGGCAGACCTGGCCGGAGCTTGGAATAGTCGAAGCGTAAGGGCGGGGCGGCGCTTTCCGGCGGCGAGCCCGCAGCACATCGACCTGGCGCGGCCAGGAGCATGCCGGATGAGGTCTTAGATTCCAAACGCCGTACAGGGCTAGCAGGTCATATAGGCCATATTCAGGAGCCGCCCCGTGAACGGGGGGCGGGACATAACTGCCCTGATAAAGGTATCGTGATGGATGCAGACTGGAGACGCGCCGTTGCCTGGCCGCTGGCGGGGGTGTTTATTCTTGTGCTTGGCACACCAGTACAGGCCGGGGAAGAGGATGCGCTGGTGGTGTGGGCGCGGGCGGTCAGCGCGAGCCATGTAGACATGGCTCGTGCCGATCTCCCGTTTCCCGAGTGTGTGGATGTGGAACATGGGCTGGGCGCGCCCGACGGGAACACTGCGCGGATCATTCTCCACAACGGTTGGAACGACTGGGGCGAAATCACGTTCGACCTGCACCACGAGGTTTCATGGGGCGACCTGGTGCTGGTATACCGCCAGGAAGGCCCTGGTGCGGCGAAGAGCACGAGCCTCGACACTGCCGGTGAAGATGGGGACTTCCGGCTGCTGAGCCGGGTCGAGCTGTCTGAAGAGATACAGGAATACGTTTTCCCCCTGGACCGTCCCACGCGCTACGTGCGTGTGCGCGCGTACGCTGGCGGGGGTGTGCCGACGGATTCGGTTTGGTATATCGACGCCGTAGGCGTTCGCACGGGCCGGGCAGCCCTGCAACGCACGCGGGACCTCGAGGCGCGTGCCGAGGCGTTGTCGGTATTGCTTGAGAAGCACGGTTCAACACTTCCCGAGAAGCACGTTTCGGCGGCCGGCGAGGCCAGGGCGCGCCTGAGGCGTGTATTTGAGGGGATTCACGGGCTCGATGGGATGGCGGTGGATGCGCTGCCACAGGCGTTACAGAAAATGGACCGGGAGCTGGATATCGTGGACGCAGCGGTACTGCGATTGAGCGGTGCGCAGCATTTTGCGGTGTTCAATGGGGGCCGTGCGCCCGAGTACATGGCGAGCTGGGCGCCGTCGCTGACGAAGCTCCGGCCCGGGTCGCCGGTGCGCGCTTCCGAGCTGCGGTTTGACGGCGCGATGGCTCTGGCGCGTAACGAGCACGAATCGCTTCAACTCGTGGTCATGGGCGGAGACGTTCCGCTGGAAGACGTGTCCATCAGCATGACGCCGTTGACCCATGTTGGAACGGGGGAGGCAATTGCGGCGGAGCACGTGCAGATCGAGCAGGTTCGGTTCGTGCAGGTGAACAATGACCTCTGGCCGGACCCCATCGTGCCTCTGGAAAGCCTGGCATTGCCCGCAGGGGCCCGGCAATCGGTGTGGATTCGGGCGTATGCGCCGGATGATGCTGGCGCAGGGGAGTATGAGAGCATCGTGACGGTTGCGCCGAAGAATGCGCATCCGGTCGAGATGCCGTTGCGAGTGCGTGTGTACGACTTCGCCCTTCCGGTTCATGCGCACACAAGACACGTAATCAGTTGCGGGGGCGGCGGTCTTGACGAGGTTCTCCTGAGGTATCGCGCGTCGACGGGGGGCGGTCCGTGCACGGGGTCGGTCGCCGAGCCGCGCTATATTCTGCACGCGGACGGCTCGATGGCCATGGATTTTGCTGAATACGACGCGGTGATGACGCAGGCGTTTGCCATGGGGCTCACGGCGTTCGGACTGCCGTTGTCGTGCGGAGACGGTGGCGGGCTGATTGCGGCGCGCCTGCACCGCACGTTTTTTGACGAAGCGCGGAATGAGAGGGTTGACGTATCGCTAAACCCCATCGACGGACCCGAGGCAAAGGCGCGGATGCTTGAGTGGTTACGGCTGTTTTGCGGCCATTTGAAGACGAAGGGATGGTTTGATCGGTCGTTCTTTTATCTATGGGACGAGCCTGCGGTTGAACACGGCGAACAACTCGTGGCGATCGGGCGAGCAGTGCGGGAGGCCGTGCCGGACCTGAAGATCATGTGTGTGTCCTTTGAGCCGCTTGCACCGTGGCACGAGGTGGTGGACATCTATTGTCCGCCGGTGGGGTGGTACGCGAGAGAGCATATCGAGGCCCGGCTTGCGGAACTCCGCGCCCTTGGCAAGGAGATGTGGTGGTACAACTGCGGCGATCCGGCGCCCCTGCCGACCTATTCAATTTCCCAGCCCGGCGCGTGCGCCCGCATGTCGTTCTTGCTCATGTGGCAGTATGGCGTGACGGGCAACTTGTATTGGGCTGCCGAGGTCAACAACACGCTGCGGGATACGGTTCCGGAGAATCCCGGCGCGGACGGGCGGGGGGACGGTCAGCTCGTGTACCGGCTTCACGATGGGGGCGCGGTGCCGAGCCTGCGGCTGGAGCTGATCCGCGACGGCATCGAAGACTACGAATATCTGGCGATATTGAAGGAACGGATTGGGGCGGCAAGAGAGCGCGGGGAGGACGTTGCGCGATACGAGGCCTTGTTGACCCTGCCGGACACGCTCGCGGAATCCATGGATACTTACGCCCACAACCCCGCTGTCTTCGAGGGCTGGCGCAGGAGCGTCGCCGAGGCGATTGAAGGGCTGGGCGAGTGAGGGCCTCTTCAATTGCCTTCTGGCGTGGCATGAGCATCCTGCTCATGATGGGTGCGGAAATGGACGCTGTGAACGAGATGGACCGGGTGGACTGGGTGGACCGGGTGGACTGAGACGGAAGATTCGCGAGGGTGGCTGCGGTCCCACACTGACGGCCGCGTTTTCGGGAAGCGGATGGGCTTGTGGTAGGATGGTTGCCGGGCTGGAAGTGCCGGGATTGGCGCCGCTGATGCGCGCGGGTTCCGGTATTCAGCGAGGTGGTATGTGCGGGATGGAAGGAGGCTGATTCCAGTGAAAGTTCAGACGGCAGAACAGATCGGTGTGTGCAGTTGGTCGCTCCAGGCGACGGGTCCTGAGGATCTGGCGGAGAAGGTGAATGCGCTTGGCGTGAAGCGGGTGCAACTGGGCCTGACGCCGCACCGGGGCGACACGGGCGCGTGGGCTGGTGTCGGCGAGGTGCTGGGGGCTTCGGGCATCAAAATCGTGACGGGGATGTACTCGACCATTGGCGAGGACTATACGACCCCCGAGACGATTCGTCTGACGGGGGGCATCGTGCCGGACCAGCATTGGGAGGAGAACGTCGAGCTGGCGAAGGCCACGGCGGTGATTGCGAGGGGCTTGGGGCTTCCCTACATCATGGCGCATGCGGGATTCCTGCCCCACGATCCGGGCGACCCCGATTACGACAAGCTGGCCGGCCGCGTCGCAGCGCTCGCGGCGATCTTCGAGCACGAGGCGGGTGCGGGTTTGTTGATGGAGACGGGCCAGGAATCGGCGGACTCGCTGCTTATGTTCCTGGAGGAAATGCAGCGGCGCGGGGCGAGGAACGTGGCGGTCAATTTCGACCCGGCCAACATGATCCTCTACGACATGGATGAGCCCATTGAGGCGCTGGGCAAGCTGGCGCCGCATGTGCAGCAGGTGCACGTGAAAGACGCCAGGCGGACGAAGGTCAAGGGTCAATGGGGCGAAGAGGTGGTGGTGGGCACGGGCGAAGTGGATTGGGTCGCATTCGTGCGGATTCTGGCGAGAGCGGGTTTCGCGGGCAGTTATATCTTTGAGCGCGAGGCCGGCGACGACCGGATTGGCGACGTACAGCAGGGCATTGCGGCGCTGACCGAAGCCATGCAATCGGCGGCCGAATAAGGCCGGATTCCAGACAATCGTGAGCCCCCGGGACTGGCGCGGGCAGGAGCCCGCGCCTTTCGCGGTCATTGGATGCTACAGCGGGAGGGCCTTGGCATGGAGTATCGCATCGAAACGGATACCATGGGCGAGATGCAGGTGCCTGCCGGCAAGTATTACGGGTGCCAGACCGCCCGTTCGCTCGCGAACTTCAAAATCGGCACCGAGACCATGCCGCGCGAGATCATCCGCGCGTTTGGGATTCTCAAGAAGGCGGCGGCACTCGTCAACTACGACCTGGGCCTGTTGGAACCCGACCTGCGCAGCGCCATTTGCCAGGCCGCCGACGAGGTCATCGACGGCAAACTCGATGAGCATTTCCCGCTGGTGGTATGGCAGACCGGGAGCGGGACCCAGAGCAACATGAACGTCAACGAGGTGATTGCCAACCGGGCCATCGAGATCCTCGGGGGCGAGCTGGGCAGCAAGAATCCGGTGCATCCCAACGACCACGTGAACATGTCGCAATCCTCGAACGACACGTTTCCGACGGCGATGAGCATCGCGTCGGCGGAGCAGGTGGAGCAACACCTGATCCCGGCGCTCGAGGCATTGCGCGACACGCTTGAGGAGAAGGCCGGGGCCTTCCAGGGGATCATCAAGATCGGCCGCACGCATTTAATGGACGCGACGCCGCTTACGCTGGGCCAGGAATTCTCGGGGTACGCGCAGCAGCTCACGAACGGCATCAAGCGGGTCAAGAGCGGGTTGCCGGGCCTGCACGAACTTGCCCTCGGCGGCACGGCGGTGGGAACGGGACTCAACACGAAGAAGGGCTACGACGTGAAGGTTGCGGCGAAGATCGCCGAGCTGACCGGGCTGCCCTTCGTGACTGCGCCGAACAAATTCGAATCACTGGCGGCCCACGATGCCGTGGTGATGATGTCGGGCGCGCTCAAGACCGTTGCGTGCAGCCTGATGAAGATCGCCAACGATATCCGGTGGCTGGCGAGCGGTCCGCGGTGCGGGTTGGGCGAGATTCGCATCCCCGCGAACGAGCCGGGGTCGTCGATCATGCCCGGGAAGGTGAATCCGACCCAGTGCGAAGCGTTAACCATGGTGGCGGCGCAGGTGATCGGCAACGACACGACGATCAACGTTGCCGGCGCGTCGGGCAATTTCGAGCTGAATGTTTTCAAGCCCGTTTTGATCTACAACCTGCTGCAGTCCGTCCGGTTGCTGGGCGACGCCGCGCGGTCGTTCAACGACAATTGCGCCGTGGGCATCGAGGCGGATGAAGAGCGGATAGATGCGTTGCTTCACCAATCGTTGATGCTGGTGACGGCGCTCAACCGCACGCTCGGCTACGACAACGCCGCGAAGATCGCGAAGACGGCATACGCCAACGGGACGACGCTCAAGGAGGAGGCCGTCAATCTGGGCCTGCTCACGACCGAGGAATTCGAGGCGGCGGTGGACCCGCGCAAGATGATCGGGCCAAGCGAATAGCGTAGTATACGGTCAATGGACTTCCTCTTATCGAATGCTTACCTGGCTGTCGGCGCGATAGCCTTGGGTGTGGTGATTGTGTGGGCGCTTGTGGCGACGGCGTTTCTGTTGCTGGGTGGGCGCCGGCGGCCGTTTTTGCTCGGGCCGGCATTGGCTGTGGTGCATGGTGCCGTGGTTGCGGTTCTTGCATGGACAACTCCCGCCGACATGACGGTGACGCCGCTGGCCGGGATCGGGTGGCTGTTCCTGTCCGTTGCCGATTTCCCGGCGACGCTGCTGTTTCCACGCGGCGGGGGCGATGTGTCGCTACCCGGTTTCTTTCTTGTGTTCGGCACCGTGCAGCATCTGCTTGTTGGGACCCTGTTCGCCGCGTGCTATGCCGCGTGGCGCCGGAAGGAGCGCCGCCCCGCATGACCGCGATTCGCACGCTGTGGCCGGTCCTTACGGCAATCCTGATTGCGGCCTTCCCCGCGTTGGCGGCGGGACCGCGCACCCATGCCGAGATGGGCCAGCGGGCGTGGGACCAGTACATCCTGGCGGCGCCGGAAATGCTGCCGGGGCTGGCCGAATTCCGGCCGGACGCGGAAGCCCTGCGCGCGTTTTACAGTGGGTGCACGTTTCCCGATTTCGGATATAACGGCATCAACGAGGATGCGGCCGAGTATGCCCATTGGTATCCGTATCAGCAGGCGTATCTGGCGCATCTGCTCGAGACGTACCCGCCGCCGTGGAACGAGGCCGCACGCCGGGAGATTGCCTTTTTTCTGGGTATTCTCTGTCATGGAGTGGGCGATGTGCCTTGGCACTTTGACGAAGACGGCCACAAGTCGCTTCTGACCATGGCCCGCGAGAACG